>JAYVGI010000471.1:0-1716 GCA_043772355.1 Polaromonas sp. | reverse complement strand
AGCCTGTGCACCAGCACTGCAGCTACTGGCCTGAACCCTGCGCAAGACGGCATGCAGGGCCGCGACACCAATCCGGCCACCAACGCCGCTGGCGACGGCAAGCTGGGCTTTAGCTTCACCAAAATTGCCGCCAATGGCTTGGCCCTGCCCGCCAGTGCCACCAGTTGGGCTTGCGTCAAAGACAACGTCACCGGCAAGGTGTGGGAGGTGAAAACCGCCGACGGTGGCCTGCGCGACTGGACTAAAACCTACACCAACTACGACAGCACGGCCAGTGCGCAGTTTTATAACGGCACAGCGTTTGTCAACCCCACGCAGGTACAAATCGACGCAGCTACCAACAGCATCGGCTTTAAAAACGCCGTCAATGCCGCAGGCCTTTGCGGCGCGAACGACTGGCGCTTGCCCACGCCAGACGAGCTGCAAGGCTTGGTGGATTACGGCGTAGCCTACCCTGGGCCGACGATTGATGCCACGTGGTTCCCCAATACACAAGGCAATGTGTTTTGGTCGTCGTCGCCTTATGTGGGCTTCACCGGCTACGCGTGGCTCGTCGGTTTCGACGATGGCGGCGTCTACGACAACTACCGCGGTAACGCCCTCTATGTGCGGCTGGTGCGTGCCGGTCAGTAATTAGGCTTTTGGGTATTTCCATGGGCACTCCACTACCGCCTATTTACCGCGACATTCGCCGCCTGCTGGTGCATACCGAGGGCGTGGTGCAACGCTTTGCGCGTTACCACAAATACACGGTAGGTACCGACATGCGCACACAAGCCATGCAACTCATGCGCTGTGTACACCGTGCCGTGTACGAGCCAGCCCGCCAGCCAGAGCATATTGGCGCACTTGTGTGGCTAGTAGATAACTACAAACTCACCCTGCAACTGGCCATGGAAGTGGGCGCTTTTACCCACAGTGCTAAAGGCACCCCGAGCTTTGCAGGGTTTGAAACAGCGGCCACCCTGGCGGGCCAGGTTACAGGGGATAGGATTCAGGAGGACAGGGGACAGGCTGGGAGAGCTGTGCATCTATGATGGTTGTTTATTCACATAGGGATGCACATGTTGTTCAAAGAACTTGCTGTTTGGCAAAGATCGGCGCGGTTGAGCGCCAACCTTTACAAGGCGCTTGTAGAGCTGCGGGACTATGGCTTTCGGGATCAAATCACCCGCTCCGGCCTGTCTATTCCCAGCAATATTGCCGAGGGCTATGGCAGAGGTGTGGGCAAAGAATTAGTTCAATTTTTGCGCTACGCCAAAGGCTCGGCAGCGGAGCTGGAAACGCAAATTTATATTGGGATGGAGATTGGCTACATAGCCCGGGAGCAGGGCAAGCTATGGGCGCAAGAGGCCAGCGAAATACAGGCCATGCTGGGCGGGCTAATCAAGGCCAAAAGTTAACCGATGCTGTGCTGTCAACCGCCATCACAGAACCTGTAACCTGTCCCCTAAAACCTGGCATCCTCAGCACCAAAGGCAGCCATGCGGCAGTGGACAGGCTAGAGCATTTTGTACGCCAGCACAATGGCGTGGGCTGGTATTTGCAGCTGGATATTCACAACTTCTTCAATACCATTCACCGCCCCACGTTGTATGCCATGCTGTGCAAGCGGTTGGATAAAAGCGATTTACAACCAAACCATGCACTGGCGCTGCGCAGCCTGTGCCACAAACTGCTGGCAAATAAAGTGACCGAACAGGTGCGCGACCCAGC
>JAYVGI010000470.1:0-6004 GCA_043772355.1 Polaromonas sp. | reverse complement strand
TGTGGCAACTTATTCCAGCCCCAACTCCTGAATCTTGCGGGTAATGGTATTGCGGCCTATGCCCAGCTTGACCGCTGCTTCGATGCGGCGGTTGCGGGTGGTGGAGAGGGCGGCTGCGATGAGGGTGCGCTCGAAGCGGGCGGTGAGCAGGTCCCACACGTCGCCTTTGTCTTGGGCCAAGAGGGCCAGGGCCTGGAGACCCAAGTCGGCCTCCCAACCCGCGCCGCTGGTGGGCGCTGTGGCTTGCGTGCTGTGGTGGGGCGACATGGGGTCGTGAAAAACCACTGGCGGGGTTAGAAGCTCTGCGAGCGCGTATTCTGCAGCAGTTGGGGCATTAGCCCTTGTCAATATTGCGGGAGCAGCTACAGAACCAGGAGCGTCATGCGCAGCGTGTGCAGCGCCATCGCCTGCACCGACGCTGGCCAAAGAGGCTGTGCTGGCTGTGCCGCCGCTCGACGTGCCTGCGGGCGACGAACTGGCATTAGACAAGCCGGCTGCAGCAGAACCTGCCGCAGCACCTACGGCGTGCTCAGTGCCCAGCACCTCAGGCGGCAAATCTTTCTCATCGATCACCTGGGTAGGGGCCATCACGGTAAGCCAGTGGCAGACGTTCTCTAGCTGGCGCACATTGCCGGGGAAGGCAAACTGCGACAGGCGGGCCAGGGCAGCGGGGGCGATGCGCTTGGTCTCTACGCCCAGTTGCTTGGCCGATTGCTGCAAGAAATGCTTGGTCAGCGCTGCGATGTCTTCACGCCGCTCGCGCAGGGCAGGCAGGCGCAGGCGGATGACGTTGAGGCGGTGGAACAGGTCTTCTCTAAAGCCACCTTCTTTGACGCGCTGCTCCAGGTCTTGGTGCGTGGCGGCGATGATGCGCACATTGGTTTTGATGGCGCTGTGGCCGCCCACGCGGTAGAAGCTGCCATCACTCAGCACGCGCAGCAAACGGGTTTGCAAATCGAACGGCATGTCGCCGATTTCGTCTAAAAAAAGTGTGCCGCCGTCGGCCTGCTCGAAGCGGCCCCGGCGCATGGTTTGCGCACCGGTAAATGCGCCGCGCTCATGGCCAAACAGCTCACTCTCCAGCAGGTCTTTCGGGATAGCTGCGGTGTTGATAGCTACAAACGGCCCGTTGGCGCGCGAGCTGTGCTTGTGCAAGGCCTTGGCTACCAGCTCTTTGCCGCTGCCCGACTCTCCCGTGATCATGACCGTGACATTGCTTTGCGAGAGGCGGCCAATGGCGCGGAACACGTCTTGCATGGCGGGGGCTTGGCCCAGCATTTCGGGTGTGGCCGCCATGGCTTCGACGGCCACGTCTTCGCGCTGGCTCTCTTCTACCGCGCGGCGGATCAGCTCGGTGGCTTTGGAAATGTCAAACGGTTTGGGCAGGTATTCAAAAGCGCCGCGTTGAAAGGCATTGACCGCGCTGTCCAGGTCGCTAAACGCCGTCATGATGATGATGGGCAGGCCGGGGTGCTTTTCTTTGACCTTGGTGAGCAGGTCCAGGCCCGAGCCGCCGGGCATGCGGATGTCGCTTACCAGTACCTGGGGCGGCAGGTTGTCGGGCTCGGACTCGCTGGTGTTACCCAGGGCGGTGAGCAGGTCGCGGGGGTTGGTAAAGCTGCGGGTGGGCAGGTCTTCGCGCAAGAGCGCTTTCTCTAGCACGAAGCGAATGGACTGGTCATCATCTACGATCCAAATGGGCTTCATGGGTTCTTTACCTTTGCTTATCTAGTTATTCCCTGCCTCTGCTTTGTAGCGTGCATTGCAAGCTTCAAGGCAGAGGTATCAAAATCTTAAACTCGGTGCGGCCACTCTGGCTTTCGCACTCGATCGTTCCGTCATGTTGCTGCACAAAGGTTTGCGCCAATGTGAGCCCCAAGCCAGAGCCGCCTTCTCTGCCCGACACCAGTGGGTAAAAAATGCGGTCTTTGATCTCATCCGGTACGCCTGGCCCGTTGTCTACAACATGCAATTCCAGTGCCAGTCTGTAGCGCTTTTTGCCAAAAGTGATTTGCCGCGCAATGCGGCTCTTGAAGGTGATGCACGCGTCGCCTGTAGCGATGCGCTCGGCCAGCACCTGCGCGGCGTTGTGCGCGATGTTCAGCACCACCTGGATCAGTTGCTCTTTGTCACCGCGAAAGTCGGGGATCGAGGTGTCGTAGTCGCGCACTACGCACAGGCCTTTGGGGAACTCGGCCAAGATAAGGGAGCGCACCCGCTCGCACACCTCGTGGATGTTCACATCGGCCACCACATGCGGCTTGCGGTGCGGGGCCAGCAGGCGATCGACCAGGGTTTGCAGGCGGTCGGCCTCGTGGATGATGACCTGGGTGTATTCGGTAAGCTCTTTGCTCTCCAGCTCCATTTGCAGCAACTGCGCTGCGCCGCGTATGCCGCCCAGCGGGTTTTTGATCTCGTGCGCCAGGTTGCGGATGAGCTCTTTGTTGGCCTGGGCTTGTTCCACCAAGCGCTCCTCGCGGTCCAGCTTGGCTTGTTGCTGCACGGGCAGCATCTCCACAATGACTTCGCCAGCACGCTCGGTTTGCGTGATGATGACGTGCACGGGAATTTGCTCGGCCCCGGTTTTTTGCAGCAGCGCGTCGTAGCGCAGAGTGGCAAAGGCGTTGCTGGCTACGCCGTCCAGTGCCGCCACCAGCGCTTGGGGCTCCACAAAATAGTCAGTGAGCACGCCGTCCTCGATGGTGCGGCGCGATGTGCCTAGCGCGTCTTCCAGCGCGGCGTTGGCAAACAGCACCTTGGCGCGCAGGTCGACCACGGCTACCAGCGTGGCTAGCGCGTCGAGTGCTAAGTGGTGGGGCGGGTGAGGTGGCGCTTTGGTGTGGTTCAAGCCCATATCGTAGCAAGCCTGATGCCAGATGGTTGCCGATGGGCGCAATACCGCTACAAGTGAATCCAGCTGATGCGTCAGCACAATTAAAAAGAGCCCGCGTGCGGGCTCTTTTTAATTGTGCTGGCAACCAGGCTGCACTGCAAACGCTGGTTTACTGCGAACGGGCAGTATTGGAGGCCCGACCCAACTCGCGTTTGATACTGGCAATGTCAGAGTCGTTGCGGGCGATGCTGGCTTTCATCTCGGCCACGCGGTCCAGGTACTTTTGGTGGTTCTGGGTTTCAGTGCCGCGTTTTTCGGGCTCGCCGTTGTTGTACTCTTTCAGCAGCTCGGTTTGCTTGGCCTCGGCCTTGCGCAGCTCGGACTCAAAGATGGCCTTGGAGTCAGAATCGCGCGCACGCTGCTCTGCACCATCAATGCGGCTGCCAGCCTGGGGCGCGTTGGCTACGCGCACGGCACTGTCTTTGTCTTTGTCTTTGTCTTTGGTGCCAGCGCTAACGCCTGCGCCAGCACCAGTCCCGGCAGCGGGACCGTTAAACACCTTGGTGCCCTGCACTATCGTCACGTTGCCACCGGTCATGGGCGTGCAGCCTTGGCGGTCGGCCTCGACCTTGTCATTGGTGTAGGGCGTGATGCCGTCTTTGGACGGGCAGCGGTAGATGGTTTGCGCCTGCACCGACAGCGCAGCCGTGGTCAGTGCACCCATCACCAGCAAAGGGGCCAGCAAGAGGGCTATCGAAACAGCAGGCCAGCGTGCACGCGAAGCGGCCGCGCTACGGCGGGTTGAAGAATGGAAAGAATTCACTAAATACTTTAAATGCGTCATGCGCTCACCTTGATCATAGGCATCTTAAGACGGTATGCCAGTATGACGTAAATTCTTAGAAACATCAAATAACCTGTTGTCACAAAACAAAAAAGGACGGTAAGAACCGTCCTTTTTTCACGTTCGCTGTAAGCAATTACAGTGAGTAGTACATATCAAACTCGATCGGGTGGGTAGCTTGGCGCAAGCGCGTCACTTCGCCCATCTTGAGTTCAATGTAGGCGTCCAGCATGCTGTCGCTGAACACGCCGCCCTTGGTCAGGAAGGCGCGGTCTGCGTTGAGGCAGTCCAGCGCTTGGTCCAGGCTGTGGCAGACGGTGGGGATCTTTGCATCTTCCTCGGGAGGCAGATGGTACAGGTCTTTCGTAGCGGCTTCGCCAGGGTGGATTTTGTTTTGAATGCCGTCCAGGCCTGCCATCAGCAGCGCTGCGAAGCCCAGGTACGGGTTCATCAGTGGATCAGGGAAGCGTGCCTCGATACGGCGACCGCGTGGGTTGGCCACGTACGGAATGCGGATGGATGCCGAGCGGTTTTTGGCAGAGTATGCCAACTTGACCGGGGCTTCGTAGCCAGGCACCAAGCGCTTGTAGCTGTTGGTGCCGGGGTTGGTAATGGCGTTGAGCGCACGGGCGTGCTTGATGATGCCGCCTACGTAGTACAAAGCGGTGTCTGACAGGCCCGCATAGCCGTCACCTGCAAAGATGTTTTTGCCGTCTTTGCTGATGGACTGGTGCACATGCATGCCGCTGCCGTTGTCGCCAACGAGGGGCTTGGGCATGAAGGTAGCGGTTTTGCCGTAGGCATTGGCCACGTTTTGCACCACGTACTTGAGGATTTGCACCCAGTCAGCGCGCTGCACCAGGGTGCTAAAGCGGGTGCCGATTTCGTTCTGGCCAGCGCCAGCGACTTCGTGGTGGAACACTTCGACTGGAATGCCCAGGCTTTCCAGGATCAAAGACATCTCAGCGCGCATGTCTTGCGTGCTGTCAACGGGAGGCACGGGGAAGTAGCCGCCCTTGACGGTAGGACGGTGGCCACGGTTGCCGCCTTCGATCTTTTTGCCGGTGTTCCAAGGTGCTTCGTATTCGTCGATCTTGAAGAAGGTGCCCGACATGTCGGTGCTCCAACGCACGTCGTCAAAGATGAAGAATTCTGGCTCTGGGCCGAAGAAGGCGGTGTCGCCAATGCCAGTGGACTTGAGGTAAGCCTCGGCGCGCTTGCCCACCGAGCGTGGGTCGCGGTCGTAGGACTTGCCATCCGCTGGCTCGACCACGTCGCAGCTCATGAACAGCGTGGTTTCTTCAAAGAAGGGGTCGATGTTGGCGGTGTTGGCGTCAGGCATCAATTGCATGTCGGAGGCTTCGATGCCTTTCCAACCAGCAATGGAGGAGCCGTCAAACGCGTGGCCTGACGTGAACTTGTCTTCGTCAAAATGCGAGACGGGCACGGTCACGTGCTGCTCTTTGCCACGGGTGTCGGTGAAGCGGAAGTCAACGAACTTAACTTCGTTGTCCTTCACCATTTTCATTACGTCTGCGACGGTCTTGGCCATCAAGTGCTCCTAAAAGTGGATGGTGGTTGAAAAAACTGTTCTTTTGAGGTTTCTGCTCGGTATCTTCATGCACTTTTTGTGCCAAAAGGGTGCAGTCCCCAAAACCTTAGATTGTCGGTGATTTTTGGGCGGTTTGGCAGTTCATGCGCCAGCAAATGGAAAGCAAATGGTGAAAGCAAACGGGGTCAGATCAAAATTCATGACGTTTTCTTCCCGGTAAAGGCCAATGGGGGCAGTTCAAAATTCAGGACGACCCTCTGCTCGTAGCGCGTAAATGCCTAACGAAATTTTGCTCTGACCCCTTTTGCGCAGTCTCCAGCGCGTTACATCTTTCCCGCGAAGAGCCATCAGCGCGCACCGCACACCCACACGAACTGCACCCCATACTAGCTAACCCATCAACGCACCAAAAAAGTGCACCCCAACCAGGTGCGATTTTTTGGTTTGTAAGCTATAGTGAAGCATCGAACCAGCTCCCGGACATCCGGGATACACCAATACAGCCTCACCCACTATGACTGAGCAGCTCGCCACCAAGGAAATATGGGTCACCTGTGTGGGTGTGCTCGATGTCGCCATTGCACGGTCATTCTCCCAGCTACTGGTCAACGCTGCCAGCGATGGTGTCACCAGAATACATACCTTGATCCAGTCCCCGGGTGGCACCATCAATGAAGGCGTATTTCTCTACGAGTTCTTCAAATCCTTCCCCGTCGAAGTGGTTGCCTACAACGGCGGTCACATCGGTAGCGCTGCGCTCCTGGCCTATCTGGGC
>JAYVGI010000469.1:0-8731 GCA_043772355.1 Polaromonas sp. | reverse complement strand
GTGCGGGTGACGCTGGGCGTGGCGAGGGTTTTGTGCGCCGCAGACAGCGCGAGGGGTCAGAGCAAAATTTCGTCAGGGCGTTGCGCGCTCCGAACAGAAGGTCTTCCTGAATTTTGATCTGACCCCATTTGCTCTTCCCACTTCTAAGACGTAGCACCCACACGGGCACTATATATTCAATAGCTACAAGCTCTTTAATATTGCTGGCTAATGCCTGTTTTAAAGGGTCAACCAGGTGAAACCCATGGTTTTGGCACTCCCAGAGCCGAATTTTCAGCTTCCAGCCGATGCACGGGCTTCCAGGGCTTCCCGGGTGCTCGAAAACGGCGATTTTGAGCTGTTTTTGGTATCTATCCGCCATTAGGCAGCGAGAAATATACCTTAGTCGCTACGCAATACATAGCGGTAAGGTACTCGTGGGGAGCGGGTAGTTGTAGTTCTGGCGGCTAAAACGCCTTGGAACGCCACAGAAGCTGTAAATTGACCCATTATTGGGCTTACCCCGTGTACCCCACTGGCCTGCTTAGACGAAGCGCTACGGTAAAGAGAGTGTACGTGCTTGCGAGGAAAAATCTGGAGAAGGCGCGGGGATCACCTCAAGACAAGCACTCAAGCAGGCGCGTGGTTGCGTCAGAATTATCGCGAAAGCAAATTCCTCCATTGAAATTTTCCCCGGCTGCGTGCTCCATTGTTGTCTTATAAACTGTGACCAGGTACCTTCGCTCACGGCTCGTAGTTGGGTTGACCTGATTGGGTATGATTGAGAGTGTATTTGGATCGTTAACCCAATTAAACAGAGCGTAAGCAGCTATGAAAATACTAGCAATTGAACTCTTGAAAGCCAAGCCATGTGTCTGGATGGCTGCGTCGTTTCGCGCTCTGGCGCTGCCCGCGGCTATCAGCCTGCTCGGCGCCTGCGTCAGCAGCCCAGTCGCCGCACCCGTTGCCGCCGCAGCCAAGCCGCTGGACTTTTACCGCTGCGAATACGGCATTGAATTTACCGCCAAGTTTGTCGATAACACGGTCACGCTAGACAGGGGGCGCGGCTACGACATTTTGTTTAAAGACAGCAAGGCCAGCGCCAGCCCTACCAGTCCCGGCATCACCCCTGTGGAGTACAGCAACCCGCGCATGAACGCTACGTTCAACCTAGGCGTAACAGGGCGCGAGGCGGTGCTGCGCTACCCTTTGCTGCCCTTGGTGTCGCGCTGCGTGCGCGAGTGATGCTGGGCATGGGCTGTCCCCTAAGCGATCAGCCCAAAACACCCGCCAAGACAAGCATGCAAATCAGGCTTACACTTTAAGCTGCATTGGAGACCCGCCTATGAACGCCCCCCTACCCGAGCACATCCGCAAAGCGCTGGAAACCGTCACGCTGGACGATAAATACAGCCTAGACTATGGCCGCGCGTTTATGAGCGGGGTGCAGGCCTTGGTCAAACTGCCGATGCTTCAGCGCCTGCGCGACCAGCAGGTGGGCAAAAACACGGCGGGATTTGTGTCGGGCTATCGCGGTTCACCGCTGGGTGGCTATGACCAAGCCCTGTGGGGCGCGGCCAAATACCTGAAGGCGCAAAACATCGTTTTCCAACCCGGCGTGAACGAAGAGCTGGCCGCCACCGCGCTGTGGGGCACGCAGCAGTTGGGCTTTGCGCCGCAAGGCAGCAACAAGTTTGATGGCGTGTTTGGCATTTGGTACGGCAAGGGCCCGGGGGTGGACCGCACGAGTGACGTGTTTAAGCATGCCAACATGGCGGGCACTACGCCCTGGGGCGGGGTGATTGCCGTAGCGGGGGACGACCATGTGGCCAAAAGCTCCACCGCCGCGCACCAAAGCGACCACATCTTCAAGGCCTGCGGGCTGCCGGTGTTCTTCCCGGCCAGCGTACAGGAGATTTTGGACCTGGGCATCCACGCCTTTGCGCTGAGCCGCTATGCGGGCGTGTGGTCGGGCATGAAGACGATTCAGGAGATTGTGGAGTCTTCGGCCACGGCCATGATTGACCCGGACCGGGTCGAGATCAAACTGCCGACCGACTTTGTGATGCCCGCAGGCGGCGTACACATCCGCTGGCCCGATGCCGCGCTAGAGCAAGAGCAGCGCCTGTTTGACTACAAGTGGTACGCCGCCCTGGCCTACATCCGCGCGAACCGGCTGAACTACAACGCCATCGAAGGCAAAAACGACCGCTTCGGTCTGATCGCCAGCGGCAAGGCCTATAACGACACGCGCCAGGCGCTGCTGGACTTGGGGCTGGACGATGCCACTTGCCAACGCCTGGGCATCCGCCTGCACAAAGTGGGTGTGGTGTGGCCGCTAGAAGCCCAGCTCACGCGCGAATTTGCGACCGGGCTGCAAGAGATTTTGGTGGTGGAAGAAAAGCGCCAAGTGATTGAGTACCAGCTGAAAGAAGAGCTGTACAACTGGCGCAGCGATGTGCGGCCCAACATCTTGGGCAAGTTTGACGAGCAAGAGGGCGACCAGTCGGGGGGTGAATGGTCGTGGCCCAACCCGAGCGGCCACGCGCTGCTGCGTGCCAATGCCGATCTGTCGCCTGCGCTGATTGCCAAGGCGATTGCCAAGCGCCTGAAAAAACTCGGCGTAGATGCCGACACCACGGCGCGCATCGATGCACGCCTGGCCATCATCGACGCCAAAGAGCGCGCCATGCTGACCGTGGACGTGAAGGCTGAGCGCCAGCCCTGGTTTTGCTCGGGCTGCCCGCACAACACCTCCACCAAAGTGCCCGAAGGCTCGCGTGCCATGGCCGGTATAGGCTGCCACTTTATGAGCCTGTGGATGGACCGCAGCACGGCGGGCTTTACCCAAATGGGCGGCGAGGGCGTGCCCTGGGTGGGGCAGCAGCCTTTTGTCAACGAGCAGCATGTGTTTGCCAACATCGGCGACGGCACCTACTTTCATAGCGGCACGCTGGCCATCCGCCAGTCGGTAGCGGCGGGCGTGAACGTGACCTACAAAATTTTGTACAACGATGCCGTGGCCATGACCGGCGGCCAGCCCATTGGCGAGCGTGCTGAGGGGCACACGGTGATCCAGATCGCCCAGAGTATGCGCGCGGAAGGCGCTACAAAAATAGTAGTGGTGACGGATGAACCCGAGAAGTACGAAGGCCAGCAAGAGGCGCAGGGCCGACGCTTCCCCGACGGGGTCGATGTCTTCCACCGCGACGAGCTAGACCGCGTGCAACGCGAGCTGCGCGAGGTAAAAGGCTGCACCGTCATCATCTACGACCAAACCTGCGCGACAGAGAAACGCCGGCGCCGCAAGCGCGGCAAGATGGTGGACCCCGCCGTGCGCGTCGTCATTAACGAGGCCGTGTGCGAAGGCTGCGGCGACTGCGGCGTGCAAAGCAACTGCGTGAGCGTGGAGCCGCTGGAGACCGAGCTGGGCCGCAAACGCACCATCAACCAAAGCACCTGCAACAAAGACCTGAGCTGCGTGAAAGGTTTTTGCCCCAGCTTTATTACCGTCGAGGGCGGACAGTTGAAGAAAAAGTCCAGCACCGATGCCAAGGCTAGCCCGTATGAGCTGGGCACGTTGCCCGAGCCCACCCTGCCCAGCACCGCAGTGCCCTACGGCATGGTGGTGGCAGGCGTGGGCGGCACGGGGGTCATCACTATCGGCCAACTCCTGGGCATGGCCGCGCACATGGAAGGCAAGGGCATCGTCACCCAAGACTCCGCAGGCCTGGCGCAAAAGGGCGGCGCTACCTGGAGCTATGTGCTGGTGGCCAACACGCAAAACGACATCCGCACCACGCGGGTGGGCATGGCCGATGCCGATGTGGTCTTGGGCTGCGACCCCATCGTCACCGTCAGCAAAGAGACCATGCTGCGCATGCGCGCCGGCAAAACCCATGTGGCCCTCAACGCCCACAGCACGCCCACGGCGGCCTTTGTGCGCGATGCCAACTGGCACAACCCGGCCGAGCAGTGCCTGGCCGCCATCACCGACTGCGTGGGCACGGCGGGCGTGGGTGCCTTCAATGCCAACGCGGTCGCTACCAAGATGATGGGCGACAGCATCTACATCAACCCCATGGTGCTGGGCTACGCCTGGCAAAAAGGCTGGGTGCCACTGGAGCTGGCATCCATCACCCGGGCCATGGAGCTGAACAACGTGCAGATTGAGCAAAACAAAACCGCCTTCGCCTGGGGCCGCCAAGCCGCCCACGACTGGGCGCGGGTAGAAAAACTGCTCACTCCCGCGCAGGTAATTGCCATGCCTGCCAAGCGCGATAGCGCGGACACGCTGGTGGCACGCCGCGTCGAGCTGCTTACCGCGTATCAGAACGCCGCCTACGCAGCAGAGTACAAAAGCTTCGTAGACCGCGTAGCCGCTGCGGGCAACAAGCTACTCACCGAGGCCGTGGCCAAGTACCTGTACAAACTGATGGCCTACAAAGACGAGTACGAAGTGGCGCGCCTGCACACCGATACCAGCTTCCTGGACAAAATCGCCAGCCAGTTTGAAGGCGACTACACGCTCAATTACCATTTGGCACCGCCCCTGATGGCCAAAAAGAACGCACAGGGCCAGTTGATCAAGCAAAAGTTTGGCCCGTCGATGTTGATGGGCTTCAAACTCTTGGCCAAGCTCAAAGGACTGCGCGGCACGGCGCTGGATGTATTTGGCTATACCGAAGAGCGCAAAATGGAGCGCGCTTTGATTGGCGACTACAAGACCAGCATCGAAGAAGTGCTGCGTTTACTGAACGCGAACAATGCTGCGGTGGCGGTAGAAATTGCGCGTATCCCCGAGAGCATCAAAGGCTATGGCCATGTAAAAGAGCGCAATGTGCGGGCCGCACGGGTGACGTGGGCAGCACTAATGGGCCAACTGAGCGCGCCCGAGGTGCAAAAATTGGTGGCTTAATTTTGCACCTTTGGCTGTACGCGCTGGCGCGGTACAGCTATCATCCGCTTCAGATCATTCCCATCACTGGAGGTTTTTCATGGCGCTTATGGATTTCATCAAGAAACAGTTTATAGACGTACTGCAATGGACCGAGGAGGGCGACGGTACGCTGGCTTGGCGCTATCCGATGGACGGGATGGAGATCCAAAACGGCGGCGCACTGACGGTGCGCGAGTCGCAGATGGCGGTGTTTGTTAACGAAGGCAAAGTGGCCGACGTGTTTGGCCCCGGCAACTACAAGCTCACTACCAATACCTTGCCGGTACTGACGTATTTGAAAAACTGGGACAAGCTGTTTGAGTCGCCCTTTAAAAGCGACCTGTACTTCTTTAGCACCCGCCAGCAGCTGGACTGCAAATGGGGCACGCCCCAGCCGATTACCATCCGCGACAAAGACTTTGGCGCGGTGCGCCTGCGTGCGTTTGGCAACTTTGCCTTTCGCATCGCCGACCCCAAGCTGTTCCACACCGAAATTTCGGGCACGCGTGACATCTACAGCGTGGCCGACGTAGAAGGCCAACTGCGCGGCCTGGTGCTGCAAAACATCAGCAACGCGATAGCGTCTAGCGGCATTGCCTTTCTGGACTTGGCCGCGAATCAGCAGATGTTTGCTGCCGCGCTGACCAAAGAGCTAGAGCCTGCCTACGCCGCCATTGGTCTCAAGCTGGAAGGCATGACCGTGCAAAACGTGTCCCTGCCCGAAGAGCTGCAAAAAATCCTCGACCAAAAAATCGGCATGGGCATGGTGGGCAACGACATGGGCAAGTTCATGCAGTACCAAACTGCCCAGGCCATCCCCAAGTTTGCCGAAAACTCCGGTGGCGGCAGCGGCATAGCGGGTGACGCGATGGGCATGGGCGCAGGTTTGGCTATGGGCCAAATCATGGCGCAGAACATGCAGGCGGGTTTGGCCGGTGCCAGCCCCGCAGCGGCTGCGGCGCACGCTGCGGCTACCACGGCTGCAGCCGTCAAACCCGATGATGTGATGGGCCTGCTGGAAAAGCTGGGCGAGCTCAAGGCCAAGGGGATATTGACGGATGAGGAGTTCAGTGCGAAGAAGGCTGAGCTTTTGAAGAAGCTGGTGTAGCTGTTCAGAAGGCTTTGAAGACGGACATCCGGACGCAGAGGACGCAAAAGTTACGCAAAGGACGCAAAAGGAATACCAAAAAAACAAAACTTGATTCGCTAGAAAATAGCGGTTTTAAATTTTTATTTGACTTTTTTGGTTTTCACTTTCTTTTCTTCTTTTGCGTCCTTTGCGTAACTTTCGCGTCCTCTGCGTCCGGAAGTTCTCCCCCGAGCTCCTGCCCATAAACAACCCCTATAAATAGTGGCCTCAGAAACACAACGCGCCTACACCGCCGCCTGTCCCGGCTGCGGGGCGCCGGTTAATTTTGCATCGCTGGCCAGCACGCACGCGGTGTGCGGGTTTTGCCAGAGCACCATTGTGCGCGAGGGCGAGGCGCTCAAGCGTATTGGCAAGATGGCCGAGGTGTTTGACGACTACAGTGCACTGCAGCTCATGGCGCAGGGCAAGCTGGACAAAGTCAACTTCACCATCGTCGGGCGCCTGCAATACAAGTACGAAGGCGGCAGCTGGAACGAATGGCTGGCCGCGCTGGACGACGGCAGCACGGCTTCGCTCAGTGAGGACAACGGCAGCTTTGTGTGGACGCGCGCGCAGCCCAACACGCGCGAGATGCCCAAGCCGGCGCAGTGGGTGGTGGGCAACACCACGGCCATCGGCGGCAAACCCTTCAGCGTGGCCTCGGTGCAAGAGGTGTCGCTGGCAGCCGCGCAGGGCGAGCTGCCCAAGCTGCCGCCGTTGGGGCAAAAGTTCTTTGTCGTCGAGCTGCGCAGCGCCGAGGGCGAGGTGATATCGGTGGACTACAGCACCCAGCCTGTGGGTTTGGCGCTGGGCCGCGCCGTCAATTTGGAAGAGCTGCAACTGACGGGCCTGCGAGATCTGAGCAACGCCACGGGCCAGGGCGGCAAAGACGTGAAAGCGCGCCAGTTCAATTGCCCCAATTGCGGCAGCCCGGTGGATGTGAAGCTGGCCGGTAGCAAAAGCATTACCTGCGGCGCGTGCAACAGCCTGATTGATTTAACGCAAGGCATTGGTGCTGATCTAAAGCATGCCGAGCAAGATGAACCCGTCAAAGCGCTGATTGCCCTGGGCAGCACGGGTACGTTGCAAGGCAAGCAGTGGCAGGTGGTGGGCTTTCAGCACCGCATGGGGCATGAGGTGGGCGATGAGGACGAGAGCTTTGGCTGGGACGAGTACTTGCTGTTCAACGCCAAGGCCGGTTTTATCTTTTTGGTAGATGCCACGGATGGCTGGAGCGTCGTCAAGCCCGCTACGGGCGCGCCCACCAAGCGCGGCACCAACGCCGTCACTTATCTAAGCGCCACCTACAACCTGCAATACAGCTACAAGGCCGAGACGAACTATGTGGCAGGCGAGTTTTACTGGCAGGTGCAGCGTGGGCAAACCACCTTTAACGAAGACTATGCCAGTGGCAAAGATTTATTGTCCAGCGAGCAAGCGGGCAACGAGCTGACCTGGTCAGTAGGCAGCAAGGTCGATC
This sequence comes from Polaromonas sp., assembly GCA_043772355.1. Lineage (GTDB taxonomy): Bacteria > Pseudomonadota > Gammaproteobacteria > Burkholderiales > Burkholderiaceae_C > JAAFIP01. The sequence goes on along the minus strand of JAYVGI010000469.1, from coordinate 1,204 downwards.
ACACTACCGTGGCTGCGGCCTTCAAGATCAAAGACCCAGGCGGCGACTTCAAGCGGGGCGACGTGGCCCCCTTTGCAGCCTCTGGCGCGGGTAGCATCGGCATAGTCGGCTGGATAGTGGTTTTGGTGGTAATTTTGGTATTGTTGGCCGTGCTGACCCGCTGCGGCCGCAGTTGCAATCCGCAGGTAGAGAACTGTGCATCAAGCGCACGCAGCGGTGGCAGCAGCTACGGTGGCTACAGCTCGGGCGGCGGGCATAAATAGTGCAATGATTTTTTAAGGAGAAATGCTATGGTGGAATGGTTCAGACCCGGAGCTTTTGTCGGCTCGATTGTGTTTGCTTTGATCGGCGTGGCCATTTTCTGGCTGTGCTTCATGATCATCGACAAAATGACGCCTTACAAGCTATGGGAAGAAATTGTTGAAAAGCAAAACATGGCGCTGGGGGTGGTGGTGGCGGCTATGTGCTTGGGCATCTCCCTGATCGTGGCTGCGGCTATACATGGGTGATTTTTAAATACCGAATACCGAAACGAACTTCCGGACGCAGAGGACGCAAAGGTTACGCAAAGGACGCAAAAGGGATACCGAAAAATTGAAAGGATAATAAGTCGCTGTAAGTAGGCGACTTTTTTCTAAATTTTGTTTTATTTTGGTTTTCATTTCTTTTCTTCTTTTGCGTCCTCTGCGTAACCTTTGCGCCCTCTGCGTCCGGAAGTCCTGCATTTTTCACCTGCATCCCAACCATGCCCATCCAAGAACCCACCAAACCCAGACCCATAGAACTCGCCCTGCTGGCCAGCGTGTTCGTGGTGGCGGCTTGCGGCTTGCTGTATGAGCTGGCGGCGGGGGCGATTGCGTCGTACCTGCTGGGTGATTCGATCTTGCAGTTCTCCACCATCATCGGCACTTACCTGTTTGCCATGGGCATAGGCTCCTGGCTATCGCGCTATTTTGAGCGGCAATTGCCAGCGCACTTCTTGCGCATTGAACTGCTAGTGGGCTTGGTAGGTGGCGCGCTACCCGCTATCTTGTTCATAGCTAATGCGTATGCGCCGCAGAGCTTTCGGCCACTGCTCTACGGCTTGGTGATGTTGGTGGGCATTTTGGTAGGGCTGGAGATTCCGCTGGTGATGCGTATCCTCAAACGCAATGTGCAGCTCAAAGACTTGGTCTCGCAGGTGCTGACGTTTGACTATCTGGGC
>JAYVGI010000468.1:0-5811 GCA_043772355.1 Polaromonas sp. | reverse complement strand
CGCACAAACCAACGCGCCACCCCGGCCACGATGCCGCCGGGCACAAACATCACGATAAAAATAAACACAAACCCCAGCAGCATGACCCAGCGGTCAATATAGGCACTGGCCACGTTTTTCAGCAGCACCACCAAGGCAGCACCCACCACCGGGCCGCTGAGTGTGCCTGCGCCTCCGGCAATCACCATCAGCAGCATCTCGGCCGAGTTGGCCAAGGACAGGCTGTGTGGACTGATAAATTGGTGGTAGTACACATACATCAGCCCCGCCACAGCGCCTAAAAAGCCTGTGACTACATAGGTGATCCAGCGAATCAGCCACACGTTGTAGCCCAGGGTACTCATGCGCCGCGCCTGGTCTTTGGTGCCGCGAATGCTGGCCCCAAAGGGCGAGCGCACCCATACCGTGATAGCACCCCACACCAGCAGAAACACCAGCAAACTGAAAAAGTAAAACGTGGTGGCGTTACCCAGGTCCAAACCGAAAGGGCTGGGACGGGTCAACCCCGAGATACCGTTGTCGCCGCCCGTCACCGTAGTCCAGCGGTAGGCCAGCCCCCAGAGAATTTGCCCCAATGCCAACGTGATCATTAAAAAACTAATGCCGGTGGCGCGCAAAGCTATCAGGCCAAATAGCGCGGCAACCAGTGTGCTACCCGCCAGCGCTGCCCCGGCAGAGGCCAGGTGCCCCCAGCCCAGATTCACCATCAGCCAGGCGCTGATGTAGGCCGACAGACCGAGGTAGCCCGCATGCCCCAGCGAGGTCAGCCCCGCATAGCCCACCAACAAATTCAGGCTGAGCGCAAACAATGCAGCAATCAATATCTGGCTGGCGATGTTGACGTAATACACGCCACCCACCCACCACGGCAAGCACAGCAGCAGCGCGATGAATGCAACCGGCAGCAGGCGCTTCACGCCGTGATCCTTCCGAACAAACCGCGTGGCCGCACGGCCAGGATGATGACCATGGGCAGAAACAATATGATATAGGCCAAGTCAGGAAACAGCACCTGGCCAAAGCTGTAGATAAAACCGATGACAAAGCTGCCCACGAAGGCCCCGGCCAAGCTGCCCAGGCCACCCAAAATCACCACCACCAAGGCCAGAGGCAGCATGTCGGCATCCAGCCCCGGGTACACCGACAAAATCGGCGCGGCCATGATGCCGCCCATGCCCGCCAGCGCCGTGCCCAGACAAAACACCACCGTGAACAAGCGCGAGGCTGGCACGCCAATGCCCTGGGCCATTTGCCTATCGTCCACGCTGGCGCGGATCATCACTCCGAGGCGGGTTTTGTCCAGCAGCAACCATAGCCCAATGGCAATCACAATGCTGAACACCAGCACCGCCAAACGGTACAAAGGAAAGGTCAGGCCAAACATTTGCACGCCGCCCGACAAAATGGCGGGAGCGGACACCGAGCGCGGATCACCACCCCACAGCCACAGACTGCCATCGGCAATAACGAATGCAACGCCCAGAGTGGCCAGCACTTGCGACAGGCTGTTGCCCGCCAGGCGGCGCAACACCACGCGCTCGACAATGCCGCCCAAGATGCCCACACCCAGCGCTGCGGCCAGCAGCGCTGCCACAAAGCCATAACCGCGCTCCATCACCGACAGGCCAATATAGGCGCCGAACATGAAGTACGCGCCATGGGATAGATTGGCAATGCGCATCAGCCCAAAAATCAGCGAAAAACCCGCTGCCAGAGTAAACAGCACCCCGCCCAAGGCCAGACTGTTTAAACTTTGGATCAACCAGAACGAGGTGGACACGGTGGCGTGGGCGACTGAGAATTACTTTTCGATATGGGTAGCCGCAGGGTAGTCACGCGCATACACCGGGCTGGCCAAAAAGTCTTTGCGGCTGTAGGTCCAGAACTGCGTCACCTGCGGGTAGGTTTTGATCACGGTGTTGCCCAGCTTGCCGTTTTTGCGCTCCACCTTGCGCACATACATGTCCATCACGGGGTTACCCAAGGCATCGAGGCTGAACTTACCGCGTGGGTCGTTGGCCAGCTGCACCTTGCGCAGTGCGGCCATAAAGGCATTTTTATCTTCAATATTGCCCTTCACTTCTTTCAATGCCTGCTCCATCATCAAGGCCGCGCCATACGCGCCCATGGAGTAGTAGCCGGGGTCGGTCTGGTAGTCGCGGTTCATGTTTTGCACAAAGCGCTTGTTCTCGGTATTGTCCAAACTGGCGCTGTACCAGCCGGCCGACACCACGCCCAGCGCTTCATCGCCCATGGATTTCAAAATACCTTCGTCCACCGTGGTCATGGCACCCAGCAAGGGGATTTTGCCCTTCAGGCCGTACTCGTTGTACTGCTTGATGAACTTGATGCCGTTGCCCCCCGCAAACGCAGCAAACACCGCGTCCACATTGGGCTTGATCTGGCCGATATAAGTGCCGTAGTCGGCCACGTTGAGCGGTGACCACAGCTTTTGCACCACCTTGCCACCGTTTTCCTCAAAGGTGCGCTGAAAGCCTGCGGCAACTTCGTGGCCAAAGGCAAAGTCGTCGGCAATGATGGCGATGCGTTTGTATTTCATGTCTTTGGCGGCGTATTCACCCAGCACATGGTTGGGCTGGGCCGAGGTGCCCACAGCGCGTACAAACCAGGGATTGAGCTTGCGTTGGGTTAAGTCTTCTGCCGCAGCCGAGGGGGAAATGATGGGCACTTCGCTCTTGCGAATGTAGTCGTCAATGGCCAAGGCCTCAAACGCAGCCAGGGGGCCAATGATGAGATTGACCTTGTCTTTTTCGACCAACTCTTGGGTCTTGGACTTGGTATTGGCGGGCTGGCCAGCGGTGTCGGCCACAAACAGCTCGACCTTGCGGCCTGCCACCATGTTGTTGCGCTCTTTGAGGAACAGGCGCAGACCGTCTTCCATCTGCTTGCCACCAGCAGCCAGCGCGCCGGATTTGATGGTTAAAAAGCCCAAACGGATCGGGTCTTTATCAGCGGCATGGAGGGCGGTGCTCCAGCTGGCGCTGAGCAAGGCGGCAGAGACGGCGAGGGACAGTAGATGTTTGGGCATGAGAGACTCCTAAGACAATTTTGCTAGAAATTTACACCCTCATGATATATTACGACTTGACCCAAATTATGATCCAACATCGAAATAATGCATCTATTATCTAGGGGAAAACGTCAATAAGCTTGAAAAATCAAATTGCTCCCGGTTTTGAAAAATCGATGTTTTTGATGTAAAAATAGAACGACCTGATATTTTTTAATATGCTCACCGCCATCGACACTTCTGCTCCTGACACTGGCAACCGCCTCTTGCGCGAGACGGTCTATGCGCAGCTGCGTGCCGACATGATCAGTTGTACTTTGGCGCCCGGCACTGAGCTGCGCGAGGCTGAGCTGGCCGAGCGTTTCGGCATGAGCAAGTCCCCCGTGCGTGATGCCCTGATGCGCCTGGAGCGCGAAGGCTTGGTCATCACCCTGCCCCGCCAAGGCTACCGCGTGGCCCCCGTATCGCTGAGCGATGTGCTGGACATGTTCCACCTGCGCGCCGCGCTGGAGCGCGCCTGTGTCGAGCGCATCGTGCTGTACGCCAGCGACGCGCAGTTGCAGGAACTCAACACCTTCCGCCAGTTTGATGCCAAGGCCTGGGAAGGCGGTTTTATCGCTTACAACCGCGCCTTTCACCGTAGCCTGGCGCACTTGGGCAGCAACGCCCGCATGCGCGACCAGTTGATCGACCTGATTGACCTGATGGAGCGGGCCGTTCACATGAGCCTGAACAACATCAAAAAAGGCGATCCGCAGTCGCTGGTCCACGAGCACAGCGACATCATCGATGCCCTGCAAGCGCGCGCCACCAAGCGCGCTCAGCGCCTGGCCGAGCAGCACATTCAGGCGGCGGGCAAACGGGTGAGCAACGCGATTGCCCGCAGCGCAATTACCGCGTAAATTTTCTCTTTCTTTTACTTCACTTGGGACTCTTCATGTCAACTTCCAGTAACGCAAACCCCGCACCCGTTCACGGGCTCTTTATCGATGGACACGAGGTACCCGCCACCCGGCCCGACCTGCTCGATGTCATCAACCCGGCCACCGGCGCATTGCTGGCGCAGATCAGCCATGCCAGCGATGCTGATGTGGACCGCGCGGTGCGCAGCTCGCAAGCGGCGTTCCACAGCGACGAGTGGAGCACCATGTCTAACCGCACCCGCGCCAAGCTCATCAACAAACTGGCCGATGTGTTTGAGGCCAACCTGGACGAGATGTACCAGTTGGAGACGGCCAACAACGGCCGCTCGCTCAATGAAACCCGGGCGCAAATCTCCCGCCTGCCCGACTTCTTTCGCTACAACGCGGGCTTGGCCATTGCGCGGCGCGACTCGGTCATCCCCGTCGATGGCAATTACCTGAACTACACCATCCGCAGCCCTATCGGCGTGGTGGGTAACTCCACCCCGTTTAACCACCCCCTGATGATCATGGTGAAAAGCCTGGCACCTACGCTGGCCTCGGGTTGCACCACGGTGGTCAAACCCTCGGAATACACACCACTGACCACCCTGCGTTTAGCCAAGCTGTTTGTGGACGCAGGCCTGCCCCCGGGCGCGTTCAACGTGGTCACAGGCTTGGGGCCTACGACCGGCAAGGCGCTGGCCGAACACCCTGGCCTGGCCAAATGGGTGTTGACCGGCGGCACCGAAGCAGGCCGCATTACCGGCGCGCTGGCAGGCAGCAACTTTGCCCACCAAACCCTGGAGCTGGGCGGCAAAACCCCGGTGCTGGTGTTTGATGACTTCGATGTAGACCAGGCCGTTAACTACGCAGCCTTTGGCGGCTTTATCGGCGCCGGGCAAACCTGCATCTGCGGCAGCCGCCAGATCGTGCAAGAAAAAGTGTACGACGAGTTTGTAGAAAAACTCGCCGCCAAAGCCAAGTCGATCCGCATTGGCAACCCGGCCGACCCCACGGTGCAACTGGGCCCCGTGGTCTCTGCGCGCCAGCAGCAACGGGTGCTGAACTACATCAAGATTGGCCTGGAAGAAGACAAGGCGCGCCTGGTAGCAGGCGGCAAAATTCCGACCGATCCCTCTTTGAGCAACGGCTTTTTTGTCGAACCCACGGTGTTTGCCGATGTCACCCCACGTATGCGCATCTTCCAGGAAGAAGTGTTTGGCCCCTTTGTCTCGGTCAGCAAGTTCTCTACCGAAGCCGAAGGATTGGCGCTGGCCAACGACTCACCTTTTGGCCTGGCCGGTGCCATCCGCACCAACGACATTACCCGTGCGCACCGCGTAGCAGCGCGCTTGAAATGCGGCATCGTCTGGATCAACGACCACCACCGCCTGGACCCTGCATCGCCTTGGGGCGGCATCAAGGAGTCGGGCATTGGCCGCGAATGCGGCACCGAGTCTTTTGACCAGCACTTTGAAACCAAGAGCGTCATGCTGCGCCTGGATGACACGCCGTTTGACTGGTACAAAGACACCGCCAAGCAGGCCCGTTTGAACTAAGCCAACCTCCCTCTCACGCACTACGGTGCGTGATTTTCATTTTCATTTTCAATTTCCATTCCACGCAGGCACCCTATGCAAGCATCCAACACCCACACGACCGTTGAATTTACAAACATCAGCGTCACCGTCGGCACCCAACGTTTAAGCGCCAAGGTGGCTGGCAGCGGCACGCCCATCGTGCTGTTCCACTCCCTGCTGGCAGACCAAAGCAGCTTTGATTTGATCGCCCAGCCCTTGGCACAAACCCACCACGTCATCGCCCTGAATCTGCCTGGCTTTGGCGACTCTGATTTTGTCGGCGGCAAACTGGAAG
>JAYVGI010000467.1:0-2535 GCA_043772355.1 Polaromonas sp. | reverse complement strand
CGATCGACCTCGTCACAAAGCTGGCGCGCAATAGCAAGCGACCCAATCAGCAAGCGGTGATGGAGCGTGTTTGCGATGAAAAATCTGGAGAAAGGCGCGGGGACAACCTCAAGATGACTACCCACTAATCCGCGTTTTTTCGCAGGATTTTTCGCGAAAGCAAATTCCTCCATCGCCGCAACGTGACCAAGGTGGGAAAGCATCTTCACAACGAAAAGCAACGTGACCAAGGTGGAAAAGCATCTTCACAACAGAAAGCAACGTGACCCAGGTGGAAAAGCATCTTCACAACGAAAAACAACGTGACCAAGTGCTTGCGGACTTCTTCAAGCCGGGCCAGAGAAGCCACACGATGCGGCTTAAGCGAACAGTATTGGCCGCGCAGCTGTGCACACCAAGCGCCAGAGCGAGCACAGAACCGGAGTCAGGCTTGTAGTTTTCGACTGCAATCCATACCGCAGCCATCGTCATGATCACAGAGCCACATCACCAAGCGACGCATCAAAAAGCGTAATTGGCTCCCACCGCCTGCCCCACCCGCAGCACCTGCTCAAAGCCCTGGAGGGTGATGGCGTTCATGCCAAAAGTTACCGCACCATCCAGCCGTGCGTCCTGCCGGTAGCTCTGCAAAGTGTCGCCCACCTCGGGGCTGGGCACACCCGTCAGCGGGTTCACGTTGGGGATGGGGCAGCGCGGGCAGGGCTTGACCAAGGCCAGCTCCACGTTGCCCTCGGCCGTGGTGATGTGCATCGTGGCGATCTGGTCTTCGTCATGCGCCTGCATGCCCGCCAGCACGATGTTGGGGCGAAAGCGCTGTACCGTCACTGCTGCCTGGCCCTGTGCGGTCAGGCGGGCGTTCAGTGCGCTCACCGCAGCGTCGCTTAGCACCAGCATCGGGTACCCATCGCTGAACTGGTTCAACGCCACCACGTCTTGGGTCCATTGCTTGTTCGATGCGCGCTGGTGCTCTGGGTCAAAGCGCACCATACGCAGCTTCATCGCGCGGGTGCCTGCTGGCAGCTCTTGCGCCAAAAAGTCGCTAAACCACTGCGCCGCCGTATCGCCCATATCGTAGGCCGCGCAGTCCTGCCCCCACACGCTGGCGCGGCAGGGCTGCTCTACGGCGTTCAGCGCAATGTGCAGGGCCAGCATGCCGGGGGCGCGCAGCACCATCTCGTAGTGCTTCAATGTGGGCTGGATCAAACACATGCGCGGCAGCTCGCGCTGGGTCACAAACTCGCCTTGCTCGTCCACCAGCATCCAGGCGCGGTCAAACTCCAGCCCGGTCTCGGTCAATATCGCCTCGTTTACTTGCACGCCTGCGCAGGACTTTACGGGGTAAACATACAGGGCTGCAATGATGGCGTTGATTTCAAATGCGGGGGTGGGGGTAGTCATGTCGGTCATGACTGATTCTATTTCCAGATCGCTCAGTAGCACAGCGCGCACCTGTGTTGGCAGGTAGAAAGTGGGTTTCCTGCAGGCGGCATGTGCCGGTAGCGTGCCGCCTTCTACAATCAGGGCTATGGCAATCGACGTATGTATCCGTGGCGCTGGTGTAGTGGGCAAGGCTTTGGCGCTGCTGTTGGCGCGCGCGCGCATTCGCGTGGGGCTGGTGCAAGCCGCGCAGCCCAGCGGTGCGCCAGCGGATATTCGCGCCTTTGCGCTGAACGTGGCCTCGCACACCCTGCTCAGCAGCCTGCGTGCCTGGCCCGCGCACACCTGCGCCGTGCAGCATATGTGGGTGCAGGGCGACGGCGTGGGTACCAGCGCAGGCCTGGTGCAGTTTGATGCCGCCGCCATGGGCGCCGAGGCGCTGGCCTGGATCGTGGATGCCAGCGCGCTGGAGCAGCGCCTGCACGCCGCCGTGTCGTTTGCGCCCGAAATTACCCTGCTCAGTGCGCCCGAGCCCGCTGCATTGACTGTCATTTGCGAAGGCCGCGCCAGCGCCAGCCGCGCGGCTGCGGGCCTGGCCTACGAGCAAGTGGCGTATGACCAAACCGCCATCGCCGCCACCTTGCACACCGAGCTGCCCCACCAGGCCACCGCCCGCCAGTGGATGCAGGGCGGCGAGGTGTGCGCCCTGCTGCCACGCAGCGCCGCGCCAGAGATAAATGCAACCGGCGGGAACTCTGTGGCTCTGGTGTGGTCAGTACAGCATGAGCATGCCCAGCAACTATTGGCGATGGACGAGGCGCAGTTTTGCGCTGCGTTACAGCACGCCTGCGGCAATGCACTGGGCCCCATGCGCCTGACCAGCCAGCGCGTCGCCTGGCCCCTGCACCTGGCCCAAGCCAGCCGCTGGGTGGGCACGGGGTTGGGTTCCGGTTTGGGCGCAGGCCTGGGCGCGCAAGATGGCGCATGGGCCTTGGCAGGCGATGCCGCCCACGCCGTGCACCCCTTGGCAGGCCAGGGCCTTAACCTAGGCCTGGGCGATGCCGCCGAGCTGGCCCAGGTACTGGCCGGCAAAGAATATTTCCGCAGCTACGGCGACCTGCGCCTGCTGCGCCGCTACGAGCGCGCCCGCAAGGGCGA
>JAYVGI010000466.1:0-8258 GCA_043772355.1 Polaromonas sp. | reverse complement strand
TGGTATTTGGCCCTGGGTGTGCCCATGCTGGAGGTGTGGGGCATGACGGAGACCTGCGGCGCATCCACCGGTATGCCCGCCACCCGCATCAAACCCGGCTCGATTGGCCCGGCGGCCAATTACAACGAGGTGCGCATTGACGACGCTACCGGTGAGATTCTGGTGCGCGGCAAAAACGTGTTCATGGGCTACCTGAACCAGCCCGAGAAAACGGCAGAGACCATCGACAAAGACGGCTGGTTGCACACGGGGGATGTGGGCAGCATGGACGCGGACGGCTACTTCAAAATCACCGACCGCATGAAGGACATCATCATCACCGCAGGCGGCAAAAACATCACGCCCAGCGAGCTGGAAAACGAGCTGAAATTCTCGCCCTACATCACCGATGCGGTGGTGATTGGCGACAAAAAAGCTTACCTCACGGTCATCATCATGATCGACCAAGAGAACATTGAAAAATACGCCCAAGACAACGACGTGCCCTTTAGCAACTACGCCAGTCTCACCCGCGCACCCGAGGTGCAGGCGCTAATTCAAGAGGTGATGGAAGGGGTGAACAAGAAGTTTGCCCGAGTCGAGCAGATTAAAAAGTTCTGGTTGCTCGATACCCAGTTATCTGTTGAGGACGAGGAGCTGACCCCCACCATGAAGCTCAAGCGCAAACTGGTGCAAACCAAATACGCTCCGCAGATTGAGGCCATGTACAAGGCCTAAGTTGCGAAAGCCGTACCCTCGAAAACCCGATGATCGTTTAGCCCAGTTGACACGTTGTTAGCTGCACACCACACTTGTTTAATCCATTGTTTTCATTTTTAGGAGAACTCCATGAAACTTAAAACCCTCGCAGTCTGTGCCGCCGTCAGCACCTTGGCACTCGCCACTGCACAGGTGCACGCACAGTCCCAGGGCGTGTCCAAAGATGAGATTTTGATCGGATCGATCCAGGATTTATCCGGCCCCTTGGCAGGCTATGGCAAACAACTGCGCTTTGGCATGATGCTGCGTGTGGACGAGATCAACGAGCAGGGCGGCATCAATGGCCGCAAACTCAAGCTGCTGGTGGAAGACGATGGCTACGACCCTAAAAAGGCCGTGCTAGCCGCGCAAAAGCTCGTCAATCAAGACAAAATTTTCATCATGGCGGGCCACTTGGGCACCGCGCAAAATCTGGCTGCTATGCCAGTGCAGTTTGAGAAGAACGTGATTAACTTCTTCCCCGTCACCGCAGCGCGTGAGATGTATGAGCCCTTCCACAAGCTCAAATACTCTTTTGCCGCCACCTACTTTGACCAGATGCGCACTGTGGTGCCCAAAATGGTGAAAGACAAAGGCGCTAAAAAAGTCTGCACCATGTACCAAGACGACGAGTTTGGTCTGGAGGTAGTGCGCGGCGCAGAGGCTGGCCTTAAAACCATGGGCATGGAACTGGCCGAGCGCACCTCATTCAAACGCGGCGCTACCGACTTCTCCAGCCAAGTAGCCAAGATGAAGGCCGCAGGCTGCGACATGGTAGTGCTGGGCACCATCATCCGCGAGACCATTGGCGGCATTGGCGAGTCACGCAAGACCGGCTTTAACCCCGTCTTTCTGGCCTCCAGCGCAGGCTACACCGACCTTATCCACAAACTGGGCGGCGCAGCCATGAACGGCCTGTACGCCACCATGACCGTGCAAAACCCCTACCTGGACGAGGCCTCGCAGCCGCTGCGCTTTTGGGCCAACAAGTACAAGACCAAGTTCACCGATGACCCGACAGTGTTCTCTGCCTACGGCTACAACGTCATCGACACCCTGGCCAAGGCCGCACAGGCAGCCGGTAAAACTCTGACGACCGAGAGCTTCATCAAAGCCATGGACACCATGACCCTGCCCTCCGACATTTTCGGCAGCGCTCCCGCCAGCTTCTCGCCCACCAAGCGCCTGGGCAGCGACGCATCGCGCCTGTCGCAGATTACCGATGGCAAGTGGAAAGTGGTGTCGGACTACGTAAAACCGTAACGCAAGCCATTGCGTACCCGTACCAGCCGCTGGCATTGCGTCCAGCGGCTTTTTTTATGCCATATAGGGCTGTAGCCCAATAGAATATCGCTGAAACAGCTCCTAAATATATAGTGTCACGACACGATGTATGCAGCTGACCCCATGGACAGCAGTGTGCCATCAGCACCCAAAAATTCCATGCGGGTGCTGGCGACGCGCGAGCCGCAGCGCAGTACTTCGGCGCGCAGCTCAAACCATTCGCCGATGGCGGGGCGCAGGTAGTCGATGCGCAGGTCGATGGTACCCAGCTTGTTGAAACGCTCAATGCGTTTGGCCACAGGCTCATCGCGGTGGCGCGCACCGACAGCGGCCATCACGCCGAAGCCACCGATGGAGTCCAGGCCGGCGCTGATGACACCGCCGTGTACGCGGTTGTGTGCGTAGTGGCCTACAAACTCGGGCTTCATCTCGATGCGCGCGGCTACTTTGTTGGCCGACACTTCGGTAATTTTTAAGCCGAGGGTGCGGTTGAAAACGATTTTATGCTCGAAGATGTCTTTTAAGGCATTGATAAATTCGGGTTCAAGTGGCAAATCAATAGAAACGGATTTTTTGGTCATGCAGTGATTGTGGCAGTTAATGCGCAAACTCCACACTGATTGGATGCAGCGCAGGCGGGGTCAGAGCAAAATTTCGTACGGGATTGGTGTGTTGCCGGATGGATGATCGTCCTGAATTTTGATCTGACCCCGGTTGCTTTGTCGCGCCTGCAGTAGGAGATACACACTACAGCCCCATCTGCTTGGCGGCCAGCTCTTTCATGATCTCTTCGGCGCCGCCCCCAATCATCATGATCTTGACTTCGCGGTAGACGCGCTCGCTTACCGTGCCGCGCATATAGCCCATGCCGCCTAATATTTGCACGGCCTGGTCGGCGCAGAACTGCATGGTTTGGGTGGCGTGGTTTTTGAGTAGACAGACGCTGGCCACCCAGTCGCTGCCTGTGTCGCCACTGTCGTGCTGCGCGGCTACGGCTTCGAGCCACGCTAGAGTGGAGCGGATGCGCATTTGCATGTCTACCAGTTTGTGGCGAATGACCTGGTGCACTACCAGCGTGCTGCCAAAGGTTTTGCGCTGCTGCGCCCAGGCCAGCGCTTCGTCGTAGCAAGCCTGTGCGAAGCCTAAAGCGCCAGCGGCCATGGCCACGCGTTCGCCGTTGAAGTTGCCCATGATGATTTTGAATCCCGCACCCTCGCCGCCCAGCAGGTAGCGCACGGGCACGCGCACCGCGTCGAAGCGGATGTGCGCGGTGTCGGAGCACCACCAGCCCATTTTGTCCAGCTTAGTGCGGGTGATGCCGGGGCTGCTGGCGGGGATGAGCAGCATGGAGATGCTGCCTGCGCCGCGCTTGGCATCCGTGCGCACAGCGACGGTGAGCCAGTCGGCGCGCAGGCCCGAGGTGATGAAAGTTTTTTCGCCTTGCACTAAGTAATGGTCGCCATCGAGCGTGGCTGTGGTGCGCAGCGCGGCTACGTCGGAGCCGCCGCCTGGCTCGGTGATGCACAGGGCAGATATCTTGTCGCCACGCAACACCGCGGGCAACACTTCGCTTTTGATGGCTTCGCTGGCGTAGGCCAGCACGGGTGGCATACCGATGTTGTGTGAGAAGAGGGACGCAAACACGCCGCCGCTGGTGCCGTAGCGTGCGAGGGCGACCCACACGCCCAGCTTGACGGTCATGGGGGTGGGCGCATTGTCTTCATCGCCACCACCCAGAGACTGCGGGTAGCCGATGCCGAGCAGGCCTAGCTCTGCGGCGCGCTGGTACAGGCTGCGGGAAAATTCGCCTGCGTCGTCCCAGGCAGTGACGTAGGGGGCGACTTCGGTTTTGGCGAAGCGTTCGACTAGATTGACCAGCGCCGTCTGATCTGTGGTGGTGGTGGGGGTTGGCATGCTTAGGCCCTCACCCCAGCCCTCTCCCGCGAACGGGAGAGGGAGTCAGATAGTTTGGGTGCTACTTCGGTAGCTCTCAACCACTTGCGGGAGAGGGGGCAAGATGGCGCGTTGAAGTAGAGGGTTTGTAGCGGTGCGGATGGCGGGGTCATCCGGTTCCTTCTGCTGCAAAACGCAGTAGCACTTGCTGCGGGGCTACTTGCTGGCCTGGGCTGACTTGCACGGCGACTACTGTTGCGTTGCGCGGGGCGGTGATGGCGTGCTCTAGCTTCATGGACTCGATGATTAGCAGTACGTCGCCTTTGTGTACCGTGCTGCCTGCTTGCGCGGCGATAGCCAGTACCTTGCCGTTCATGGGGGCGCGCAGTTCTAACGCTGTGGTGCCGGATGCGGTGTGCTGCGGTGGGTCATAGGACGCGTCTTCTACCCACAAGTCGATGCCGCCTTGCTGCACATGCCAGCGGCGCGTTGCGGTTTGCGCGCTATGTACCTGCGCCGTGGCAAAAATATTGAGCGGTGGGGGGGCGGGCACAGCGACATCGTGCAGCGCCCCGGCTATACGCAGGCGCACCGGACGCTCGTATGGGCAGGCGAGTGTGGTGCGATATTTAGAAGGTAAAACAGCCGCTAGCCCAATAGAATAATGCGGAAGCAGCTCTTCTTTTAATAGTACTTCGCGGATCGCATCCGCATGGCGGGGCAGGAATGCAATGTCTGAATAGCCTGCGCGAAACTCTGCATTACCTAGGCAGTGCCACAAAAACCGCCGATTGGTCGGCAAACCCAACACCACGCATTCGTTCAGAGCGGTTTGCATCGTATCTATCGCGGCATCGCGCGTGGCAGCAAGCACGATGAGCTTGCCCAGCATGGAATCGTAGTGCGGCGAAACCTGTAGGCCTTCATACACCGCATGGTCAAAGCGCACCGCGCCTGTGGGTGGAGTAAAACGCAGCACCCGGCCCGTGTGCGGTACAAACGCGGCGTCTTCGGCGCACAGGCGCACTTCAATGGCATGGCCTTGCAATGGCACCTGCGCTTGCTGCAAGGGCAGCGGCTCGCCGCGTGCGATGCGGATCTGCCATTCGACCAAATCCAAACCCGTGCGCATTTCGGTGACGGGGTGCTCTACTTGCAGCCGCGTATTCATCTCCATCAGGTAATAACTAGCCCCCACGCTTGCCACTGCGTGTGCTGCGCTGCCCCCCGCGGGGGCCCTCGCACCTAAGGGCGGCCTGTCGGCGCTCGAATCCCCCTCCACCAAAAACTCCACTGTCCCCGCCCCCACATAGCCCGCAGCCAGTGCCAGCTTCACAGCGCTGTCGCACATCTGGGTGCGCAGGGCTTCACTCAGCCCGGGGCTGGGCGATTCTTCGATGATTTTTTGATGCCTGCGCTGCACGCTGCAATCGCGCTCACCCAACTGGATGCAGTGGCCATGCGCGTCGGCAAATATTTGCACCTCGACATGGCGCGGTGCGAGCAGGGCGCGCTCTAGCACCACGTCGCTCGACCCAAACGCCGCCAAGGCCTCAGCGCGGGCGCTGTGCAGGGCTGGCACAAACTGCTCGGCCTGCGTGACCAGGCGCATGCCGCGCCCGCCACCACCCGCGCTGGCCTTGACCATCAGCGGCATGCCCAGTTGTTGCGCTTGCTGGGTGAGCGTCGCGTCAAGCTGGTCAGCACCAAAATAGCCGGGCAGGCAGGGCACGCCGCAGGCCTGCGCCAGCTGTTTGGCACCGGCCTTGCTACCCACTGCGTGGATGGCAGCGGGCGGTGGGCCGATCCACACCAATCCCGCGTCGATCACAGCCTGCGCAAAGGCCGCGTTCTCGCTTAAAAAACCATAGCCGGGATGCACTGCATCTGCGCCGCACTGCTGGGCGGCAGCGATGATTTTGGCAATGTTTAAATAGGTCTCGGCGGATGTGTTGCCACCCAATGCGCAGGCCATCGTCGCCTCGCGCACGGGCAGGCTGGCTGCGTCGGCATCCGAGTAGACGGCCACGGTCTCGATGCCCATGGCATGCGCAGTGCGGATAATGCGCCGCGCAATCTCGCCCCGGTTGGCGATCAAAATGCGGCGGATGCCGCGTGGTGCTGCGATGGTAGTCACCCTCATGCTGCCCACCTCGCTTTGCGCTTTTGCGCGAAAGCATTTAAGCCTTCAGCGCACTCGGGTGAGCGCAGGCTTGCTGCAAATTCAATAGCTGCTTGGGTAGTAATTACGTTGGCTAACGGCATAAATGGCATAAAAAGCAGGCGTTTGGAGGCCGCAACCGCCTGTGGCGCAACCATGCGCAGGCTGGCGATGCGTTGTTGCACTTCGGCGGCTAAAACTTCGTTGTCTACTATGCCGTTCACTGCGCCGCTCCCCTCACTGCTCACCACCGCATCCACCAAGCCCAGCGTCTGCATCTGCGCCGCGCTGTGTTTGGCACCCGTCAGCAGCAGGGCGCGCGCCGCTTTGTCCCCCAGCCGCCACTGCACAAAAGGCGCAATCTGCGCAGGAACTACGCCCAGAGTGACTTCGGGCGTAGCAAACACGGCGCTGTCGGTAGCCAGCACAAAGTCTGCGCAGCACACCAGTCCAAAGCCGCCGCCCATGGCCGCACCCTCCACCGCAGCTACTAATACCTGAGGCAACTGGCACAGCGCCAGCAGCAGCTCGCCAAAACGTGCGTTCATGGCGATCAGCGGGTCACCCTCACCGGGCTTCAAGGCTTGGCCAATGCTCTTGGCAAAGCCGCCCAAGCTGCCCCCTGCGCAAAACGTGCGACCAGCACCTTGCAAAACGATGAAGCGCAACGAGCCATCTTGCGTGGCGCGGGCACAGGCCGCAAACAAAGCTTCCACCATCGCCTCGCTCAGTGCATTACGCGAGGCGGGGTCGTTCAGCGTCCAATGCTCGCAAGCGCCCTCGCGCGTGATCAACAGCGTATTGCTCATAAGGTAATGCTCATTGCGTTCAAGCTTTAGCAGGCCGCTTGGCAATGCCCATGATCTTGGCGATGATGCCCATCATCACCTCGTCCGCGCCGCCGCCAATCGAGGCCAGGCGGCCGTCGCGGTACATGCGCGAGACTTTGTTCTCCCACGTAAAGCCCATACCGCCCCAAAACTGCAAACAGCCGTCCGGCACCAGACGGTTGAGCCGCCCGGCTTTCAGCTTGGCCATAGAGGCCAGCTCGGTCACGTCTTGCCCCTCTACATACAAATCACATGCGCGGTAGGTGAGCGCGCGCAGGCTCTCTACCTCAGTTTTCATTTCGGCCAGTTTGAACTGCACCCACTGCTGGTCAGCCAGACTGGCACCAAACAGCTTGCGCTGCTGCGCCCACTCCACCGTCCAGTCAATGCAGTTGGTCAGCGCCTGCAGGCAACTGGCCGCCGCCCACAGGCGCTCTTCTTGAAACTGCGTCATCTGCATCATGAAGCCCGCGCCTTCCTTGCCCAGCAGGTTGCGCTGCGGCACGCGCACGTTGTCAAAATAAATCAGCCCCGTGTCGCTGGCGTTCATGCCAATCTTTTTAATCTTCTGCGCCATCTCGATGCCTGGGGTCATCTTGCCCGTGGAGCGGTCGCGCATCGGTACCATGATGAGCGATTTATTTTTGTGCGATGGCCCGGTAGCCGAGGGCTCGCTGGTATTGACCAGCATGCACATCCAGTCGGCCTGAAAGCTGTTGGTGATCCACATCTTTTGCCCGCTGATGAGGTAGTCGTCACCGTCTTTTTTGGCGTAACTCCTGATCGAAGCCACATCGCTGCCGGCCCCCGGCTCGCTCACACCAATGCAGCCCACCATGTCGCCTGCAATAGAGGGCGAGAGGAATTGCTTTTTCAATTCTTCACTGCCAAAGCGCGCCAGTGCAGGCGTGCACATATCCGTCTGCACCCCAATCGCCATGGGAATGGCACCGCAGTGGATATGCCCCAGCGTCTCCGCCATCGCCACCGCATAGCTGTAGTCCAGCCCCATCCCGCCATAGGCCTCGGGCTTGGTCAGACCCAAGAGGCCCAGCTTGCCCAGGTCTTTGAATACCTGGTGGGCGGGGAAAATTTCTGCGGCTTCCCACGCGTCTACATGCGGGTTGATGTGCTCATCAATGTAGCGCTTGAGCGTCTTCTGAATTTCCTGGTGTTCGTGGGTGTAGTGCATTTTGTCTCTCTCAGGGTTTTAAACAGCCGAATACGGGGGCGGACTTGCGGACGCAGAGGACGCTAATTCCATTTCTACATCATTAATGTCTAGGCGCGGAGCCGCAGACAGTGCTGTAGCACGGCAAGGCGACGCAACAACGACAGTAATGATTTAGAAA
>JAYVGI010000465.1:0-13902 GCA_043772355.1 Polaromonas sp. | reverse complement strand
CGCGCTGCCAAATTTTCATCGCCAGCCACAAGCCCAGCAAGGCCGTGCCGATCACATAGGCCATCAAGACCGTCACACCCACATAGCGCGGCACCAGCGTAAACACCGCAGCCACCAGCACCCCCGCCGCGCTGAGCGACAACACCGCCAGCGACCAGCGCCGCGAGAAAAATGAGGCCGCGCCGCTGACCCGGTGCACAAAAAACAGCGCTGCACCCGAGGTCAGCGCCCCCATCACGGCTTGCGAAGCGTCTGCCCAGCGCGGGCTTTCGTCCCATAGGTACTGCGCGGCCAAACCGTTGTAGCACGCGATAGCCAGGACGACCAGCAGCACATACACGCCATACCAGGCGTAGACCCTGTCCTTGTAAGCATAGCCTTGCATAGCGCACACCACAGCCATCAGCATCAGCACGCCAAAGCATACCCCCAGACCCAAATAACTGATCTGCATATCACTGTCGGCCTCAGACTGCGCCGTCATGACGATGGGGACGTTGACCGGCGTGCTGCCCTCGATCTGCAAATACACGGTCTGCGCTCCGTCTGGCAAAACAAGGCGAAACTGCGGGTAGCGCCCCCGCTCGGGCCACTGGGCCACCGCAATGCGGTCGCCAGCCGACTGGGCGGTGAAGCCACCGGCGGCGTTGGGCTGAAACAGCGTGACGCTGTCGATAAACGGCAAAGGCACAGACAGTATCCATTGCGCTGCAGCCTTGGTGCTGCGCTGGAGATCAATGCGCACCCACAGGCGGTTTTCAGGCCTCAGGCGGTGGGTTGCATTGGCTTGAGCGGAAAAAGCCGCCGCAGAATTGGGCCCTGCGATCTCCTTGATGCCCAAGGCCGTGTTGTCAGTCAGCCACCACTGCGACTGCGCGCCCACATCGCGGGCGATGCCCACGGCATCCAGGTTCAGCGCCGCGTGGGCCAGGGCCTGGCCAGCGCACAGACACAACATCACCCACAGGCGTAGAAATGAAGTTCGCATACACTAGTGTCTCTTTATTAGAAGTCTGATCATGAGTCTGAAATGCGGCATCGTAGGCCTACCCAACGTTGGCAAATCCACCCTATTTAACGCCCTTACCAAGGCCGGCATTGCAGCGGAGAACTATCCGTTCTGCACAATTGAGCCCAATGTAGGCATCGTCGAGCTTCCTGATGCGCGCTTACAACAGTTGGCCGCCATCATCAGCCCCGAGCGCATCGTCCCGGCTATCGTCGAGTTTGTAGACATCGCCGGCCTGGTAGCCGGTGCCAGCACCGGCGAGGGCCTGGGCAACAAGTTTTTAGAGCACATCCGCCAGACGGATGCCACCATCAACGTGGTGCGCTGCTTTGTGGACGATAACGTGATCCACGTGGCAGGCAAGGTAGACCCGATCTCCGACATCGAAGTGATCCAGACCGAGCTGTGCCTGGCCGACCTGAGCGCGGTAGAAAAAGCCCTGCACCGGGTCAGCAAAACAGCCCGCTCTGGCGACAAAGAATCCATCAAACTGGTGGCCATTTTGGAGAAATGCCAAGCCGCGCTGAACGAAGCCAAACCCGTGCGCACGCTGGACTTCAGCAAAGAAGAGCTGCCGCTGCTCCAGCAGTTCTTTTTGATCACCGCCAAGCCCGCCATGTTTGTAGCCAACGTGGCCGAAGACGGCTTTGAGAACAACCCGTTTTTGGACCGCCTGAAAGCCTTTGCTGCGGTACAAAACGCCCCCGTCGTAGCCATCAGCGCCAAGATGGAAGCCGAGATGAGCGAGATGAGCGACGAAGACCGCCAGATGTTCCTCGAAGAACTAGGCCAGACCGAGCCTGGCCTGAACCGCCTGATCCGCGCCGCCTTCAAACTCTTGGGCCTGCAAACCTACTTTACCGCAGGCGTGAAAGAAGTGCGCGCCTGGACGATCCACATAGGCGACACCGGGCCACAAGCAGCAGGCGTGATCCACACCGACTTTGAAAAAGGCTACATCCGGGCGCAGACCATTGCGTTTGATGACTACATTGCCTTTAAAGGCGAGCAAGGCGCCAAGGACGCAGGCAAGATGCGCGCTGAGGGCAAGGACTACATCGTCAAAGATGGCGACGTGATGAACTTTTTGTTCAGCTCCTAAAGCAGGTCAAGCCTCGATCATTCAACGCTTGGACCCTGTGCGGCACCTGCTCTGGCCAGCATTCGACGAAACTCCTCTCGCTATACATTACGTAGCTACACCGGTATATTTCCTGCTGGCTAACAGCTGATTGAGATAAAAAAACAGGTGAAAATTGCTGTGGACAGCCTCCAGGAGGTTGTGGCGGCTTGACAATCGGCTGGGAGCTGTAGCGGCAGCGGTTGGGAAGCCGTTTTTATACCCCTGTCGTGCTGTAGCCACCTAGAAACATGCGCAAGCAGCTATGGAATATGGAGCGTCGCTGGCTCAGGAGCTCGAATGAAATGGGTCCATGTGATTTGCAATGGGTTGTGCCGTGGTGTAGACATCAGCCGACGGGCGGCCTCACCTTGACCGGCGTATCCAGATGAGTCTGCCGGTCGGGGTTGGCGGGTCACTTGAAAACATCGTTACTCACTAAATAGTAGCACTCCGTCTAAGCAGACCAGTGGGGTACATGGGTAAAGACTAAAAATAGGTCACCCTGTACCTTGGGTAGCCGCATTTTGCCGAAAACCTGCCAGAAGGGCTTCTTGCAGCGCATTTTTGACCCGGGTGGCACTACTTATTCCATAGCCTGTTCTGCTTTATTCTAGAGGGCTGCAGGCATACAGTGATCTGAAAATGGCGGCGCGCCAAGCAGCAAATTCACGGTTTTCGGCCGATGCGCAAGCCGCCAGAGGCTTCGCAACGGCTCCAAACCGTGCCGAGCGACACAATATGGGGTTACCCTGTGTACCCCACTGGCCTGCTTAGACGGAGCGCTACGTTTTATGGAGTAGCCTGAATTTTGCGCACCGCCACCGCCACCGCCACCGCCACCGCCATTGCCATTGCCATTGCCACATCACACTCAAGGTAAGCCACGCGTCTGAGCGACCATGGGCACCGGCGACTCCTTGGAAGCGGCTACGCCTTCGAATAAGTCGCGCACGGGCAGGTTGAAGTTCACACTTCTCAGGTTTGAAACGCCGACTCACCCAGCGGCGTGAGCGTCCATTGCGGGGCGGCGCTGCGTTGGTAGAGGTCGGCGCTGCGCCGCTCGATGTGAACGAACAGCACTTCCTGCACCGACTCCATCGCGCGGTAAGCTTCAAACTTAAGCCCCACGTCGTAGGCGCTGGTGCTGGGTGACAACACCTCAATGATCAGGCTGGGAAACTGCACCACCATGGCCGATTCTTGCGCGGTGTCGCGCGCGTCGCAAGTGACAAAGACATCGGGGTAGCTGTAATGCTGGGCTTTGGACAATGGCACCCGCACATCGCCCATGAATACGCGGCAGGGGCTGCCTTTGACATGCTGCTTGAGTGCGACAAACGCATTACCAGTGACGGTGTTGTGCGCCAGGGTGCCGCCCGCCATCGCAAACACCTCGCCGTAGTAAAAATCACGGCGCTCCAGCTGGGTTTCCTCCCAAACGAAGTATGCCTCATCGGTCATGCCCTTAGGGGCTACAAGTGGTGCGTTCATGCTGTAGGTTTATACCAAGCTAATGCGGTGCGTAAACTGTATTCATCTACCGCTAGTAGCTGCGCCCGGCCTTGTAAGCCGCGCTGTTGCGCGGCAATGAGGACGTGGCGGCGGCCAGGCGTTGCAGGGCGGCACCCGCGTGCGCATGGGTGATGGCCAGGCCCAGTGCGTCAGCAGCGTCTTTGCCGGGCAGGCCGGGGAGTTTGAGCAGGCGCATCACCATCTCTTGCACCTGCGTTTTGGCGGCCTTGCCGTGGCCCGCAACGGCTTGCTTCATTTGCAAGGCGGTGTACTCGGCTACCGGTAAATCGACCGACACCAGGGCCGTGACGCAGGCCCCGCGTGCCTGGCCCAGCAAGAGCGTGGCCTGGGGGTTGACATTGACGAAGACGATCTCTACCGACGAAGCGTCTGGTTTGTAAGTGGCCACTACCTCGCGCACGCCGTCAAACAGCACTTTCAGGCGGGCGGGCAGGTCGCCGCGTGGCAAATGCAGGGTGCTGATGGTGCCGCTGGCGACGTACTGCAAGTGCTGGCCTTGCAGGTCTACTACGCCAAAACCAGTGGTTTGCAGGCCGGGGTCGATGCCAAGTATGCGCAAAATGAGTCTCTTAGTGGGTTGGTAAAACGCTATGTTTAAAATAGCTGTTACCGCAATTTTCTAAAGGTTTAGAGTCCGAAATACCATCTCACCGAATGGAAAAACACCGGTGCGGCAAAGCACAGGGCATCGATCCGGTCGAGCAGCCCGGTAGCACCAGTAACCGATACCGTACCGCCCCAGTGCGTCACGCCACGGTCGCGTTTGAGGGCTTTCATGACCAAATGGCCCAAGGTTCCCGCGATGCAGGCTATCAAGGCCATGGCCATGGCCTGTCCGGGCTTGAAGGGGGTGATACCTGCCAGCGCGCCGCCCACCAGCCCGCCCACCGCCACACCAATGGCCCAACTGGTCCAGTTAAAACTCAGGCTTACCAGGGGCGCTTGCGGCGCACGCTCGATAAAGCGTTGCGCCAAGTACTGCGCCACCATGCACATTTGCACTACAAACACCAGAAAAAACACTAAAAAAGCGTTTTTTCTTTCATCCCAATTGGGGAAATCGAGCAGCAACAGGGCGGGCACATGGCTCATGCCATACACGCACACCATAATGCCCCATTGCAGCTTGGCATTGCGTTCCAAAAAACGGTGCGGGTCGTTGGCCAGCGCGCTCACCACGGGGATCAGCAAAAACACATACACCGGTATGAACACGCTGAACAAATCAAAATGCGCGGTGGCTACCAGCCAGAACTGCACTGGCAGCACCACAAAAAACGCCAAGATCAGGCTGCGGTGGTCGCCCCTGCGGGTGGGCGAGAGGGTGACAAACTCGCGCAGGGCAAAAAACGCCACAATGGCAAACAGCGCGGTGGCCACGGTCTCGCCCGAGGCCCAACCGATCCAAAATACGATGGCAATCAGCCAAGAGGTGTTGAGCACGCCGCCCACGTGGCCTAGCTCTGTGGAGCGCGCGGCACCCCGCTCGGTATCGCGTTCGCGCAGAGACAGCGTAAACAGGGTGATCGAAGCGGCGATTAACATGCCAAACAGCACCACAAACAGCAAACCCACTTGCTGGCCGGGCGTTAAGTTGCGTAAAAACTGGTTCATAGTGTGCGGCGTGTGTAAGGCTTATACGTCCCGCAGGGCGATCACCGCGCTGCGCGCCCGCTCTGCAAACTCGGCATGGCCCTCTACCACCTCAGGGCGTTGCCCGGCTTCGGGGTGGGCCTCGGTGGCCATGGCGCGATGCCGCTCTACCTGCATGGGTTTGCCAAAAGTCACGCTGCACAAAATGGGCACGGGCACCACTTCGCCTTTGGGCATCACGCGCTGGATGTTGTTGATCCAGGCAGGCACCAACACCACATGGGGAAAGCGTAGCGCCAGGTTGTACAGGCCCGATTTAAAGCGCTGGGGCAGTTCTTCATTACCCCGTGTGCCCTCGGGAAAGAGGATGATCGAGTCGCCTTTGGTCAGCGCGTCGATCAGTGGCTGCAAGGGGTCTACCCCCTCGGTGCGCTCACGGTCTACATACACCGCGTTAAATACGGCAGTAGTGATCCATTTCTTAAACGGTGTTTTGGTCCAGTAGTCTTTGGCCGCTATGGGCCGCGTGATGCCGCGCAGCTCGGCGGGCAAAGCCGCCCAGATCATCACCAGGTCGGCGTGGCTTTGGTGATTGGCAAAATAAATACGCTGCTCAGCCATCGGCGGGCAGCCGTACCAACGCGCCTGCGCACCGGTGAGCACACGCACAAAACCTAACAAGAACCACCCCATCCATTTAGCAAGCATCTTCTGATGTTACCCGGCAAACTGAGATAATGTGACAGCTTTTTAAAAGGACGAAGAATGATCTTAGTGACTGGCGGGGCAGGCTTTATCGGCTCCAACTTTGTTTTAGACTGGTGTGCGCAGACCCAAGAGAGCGTGGTCAACCTGGACAAACTCACCTACGCGGGCAATGTGCACAATGTGCAATCCCTGCAAGGCAACCAGCAGCACATTTTTGTGCAAGCTGATATCGCCGACTCCGCCGTGCTGGCCGAGCTGTTGTCAAAGCACCAGCCGCGCGCCATCGTGCACTTTGCCGCTGAGAGCCATGTAGACCGCTCCATCCACGGCCCCGAAGACTTTATCCAAACCAATATCGTCGGCACGTTCAGGCTGCTGGAGGCTGTGCGTGCTTATCACAAAGGGCTCGATCCCAAAGCCCAAGCCGCCTTTCGCTTCCTTCATGTCTCTACCGACGAGGTGTACGGCTCGCTCAAACAAGGCGACCCGGCCTTTACCGAGAAAAACATCTACGAGCCCAACAGCCCCTACAGCGCCAGCAAAGCCGCCAGCGACCACCTGGTGCGCGCCTACCACCACACCTACGGCCTGCCAGTGCTCACCACCAACTGCAGCAACAACTACGGCCCCTACCACTTCCCAGAAAAGCTCATTCCGCTGATGATCGTCAACGCGCTGGCTGGCAAACCCCTGCCAGTGTATGGTGACGGCATGCAGATCCGCGATTGGCTGTATGTCAGCGACCATTGCAGCGCCATCCGCCGCGTGCTGGAAGCGGGCACCCCAGGCGAGACCTACAACGTAGGCGGCTGGAACGAAAAGCCCAACATAGAGATCGTCAAAACCATCTGCGCCCTGCTCGACGAGCTGCGCCCCAAAGCCGATGGCAGCCGGTACACCAGCCAAATCAGCTACGTCACCGACCGCCCCGGCCACGACCGCCGCTACGCCATTGACGCGACCAAGATTCACAAAGAACTGGGCTGGAAACCGGTAGAGACCTTCGACAGCGGTATCCGCAAAACCGTGCAATGGTATTTAGACCACGCAGACTGGGCGGCTCAGGTGCAAAGCGGGGCTTACCGCGAGTGGGTGCACAAGCAATATTCGGCTGCTTAGGCCGTCCGCCCTCGCACCTTTCGCATACATCTTCACAATGAAAACGCCGTGCCACACCCGCGAGCAACTTGCCACGCAAAGTGAGGCCTTCATCCGCCAGGTTTTGTCTGCACACTTGCCACCCAGCGTTGCGGTGTACTTGTATGGATCCCGCGCACGCGGGGACAACCGCTGGAATTCCGACTATGACATCTGGGTCGACAGCGAGATTCCCAAGACCACGCTACGCAGGCTTGTCGATGAGCTCGATGAGAGTTTTGTCCCCTTCAAAGTCGATATCATCACCACCGGGCAAGTCTCGGGCAACTTTGGCCTGCAAGTCAAAAGAGAGGCCACACCATGGATGTAAAGCTGCAGGCCTTTGTCGACGCCAGTGCCAGCTTCGCCTATTTGGCGCGCCTGGACATGGCGCAGCTGCAAATCAAACTCCAAGATGAACAGTTGATTGATGGCCTGCGCAATGGTTGCGCTCAAAAATTTGAGTACAGCATGGAGTTGTGCTGGAAAGCGATCAAGGTGCATTTGCTGCACATTGAAGGGGTAGACGAGGCCTCACCCAAAAAAGTCATCAAGGCCTACTACCTGACTGGTGATTTAATCGAGGCCGACTACCTGTTGCTGCTCGATGCCCTTGAAGACAGAAACCGATTAAGCCATGTCTATGACAACGAAGTTTTTAAAGACATCTTCAGCCGTATGACTGTGTACGCAGCTCTGTTTGAGCGCATCAGTTCATTGCTGATTAACGGCAACGCGTCATAACCCCCCCCTCGAAATGAAAATACTGCTATTTGGAAAAAACGGGCAAGTCGGCTGGGAATTGCAACGCAGCCTGGCCCCACTGGGCGAAGTGATTGCGTTAGACCGGCACAGCACAGAGCATTGCGGCGACCTGCTCAACCCCACTGGCGTGGCGCAGACAGTACTGTCCGTCAGGCCCGATGTGATCGTCAATGCAGCGGCCTATACGGCCGTGGACAAAGCCGAGACTGACCAAGCCAATGCCAACATAGTCAACACCGAGGCTCCTGGAGCGATGGCGCTGGCGGCTGCGAAGATTGGGGCCAAGCTGGTGCATTACTCCACCGACTACGTGTTCAACGGCGGCGGCAGCGCCCCATGGAATGAGACGGATGCCACTGATCCTCTGAGCGTGTATGGGGCCAGCAAACTGGCAGGTGAGCGAGCCATTGCACAAAGCGGCGTGCGCCATCTGATCTTTCGCACCAGTTGGGTCTACGCCGCACGCGGGGGCAACTTTGCCAAAACCATGCTGCGCCTGGCGCAAGAGCGTGAGACATTGAGCGTGATCAATGACCAGATTGGCGCGCCTACCGGGGCCGACCTGCTGGCAGACGTGACAGCCCAAGCACTCACCCGCTGGGCCCACCGCGATGCATTGGGCGGGCTCTACCACCTGAGCGCAGCCGGGGAAACCTCCTGGTTCGGCTACGCAGAGCACCTGTTTGCCAAGGTGCGCGAGCAGGGCGTGGCGCTCAAACTCGTCGACGCGCAGCTCAAACCCATCCCCAGTTCTGATTACAAAACCGCCGCCCAGCGGCCATTGAACTCCCGCCTGGACTGCACCAAGTTAACATCAGCCTTTGAGCTTCACCTACCCCACTGGACAGTGGGCGTCAACCGCATGTTGGCGGAAATTTAATTTAATACTTTATGACACAACGCAAAGGCATCATCCTGGCAGGCGGCTCTGGCACGCGCCTGCACCCCGCCACCCTGGCCATGAGCAAGCAACTGCTGCCCGTATACGACAAGCCGATGATCTACTACCCGCTCAGCACATTGATGTTGGCAGGTATCAAAGACATTTTGATCATCAGCACACCGCAAGACACCCCCCGCTTCACCCAGCTACTGGGCGATGGAAGCCAGTGGGGCATGAGCTTGCAGTACGCCGTGCAGCCCAGCCCGGACGGCTTGGCGCAAGCTTTTATCATTGGCGACAGGTTTATTGGCCAAGCTCCCAGTGCGCTGGTGCTGGGCGACAACATTTTCCACGGCCACGACTTCGTGCATCTCCTGGCCGATGCGGATGCCCACACACAAGGCGCCAGCGTATTTGCCTACCATGTGCAAGACCCAGAGCGCTACGGTGTCGTATCCTTTGATGCCCAAGGCAAAGCCAACACCATCGAAGAAAAACCCAAGCAGCCCAAAAGCAACTACGCCGTCACCGGCCTGTACTTCTACGACAACCAGGTGATCGACATCGCCAAAGCCGTCAAGCCCAGCGCACGCGGCGAGCTGGAGATTACCGCCGTCAACGACGCCTACCTGCAACGCGGCCAGCTCAACGTCAAAATCATGCAGCGCGGCTACGCTTGGCTAGACACCGGCACCCACGAAAGCCTGCTGGAAGCCAGCCAGTTCATCGCCACCCTGGAGCACCGCCAAGGCCTGAAAATCGCCTGCCCGGAAGAGATCGCGTGGCGCAACGGTTTTATCACCGCCCAGCAATTTGAAAACCTGGCCCAGCCATTGCTGAAAAACGGCTACGGACAGTACATGATGCGCATCCTGCGTGAAGGTATCTCCCTGTGAAAGCCACACCCACCACCATTCCCGACGTACTGGTGATCGAACCCAAAGTGTTTGGCGACGCACGAGGTTTCTTTTACGAAAGCTTCAACCAACTAGCTTTTAACGAAGCTACCGGCCTGGACATACAGTTTGTGCAAGATAACCACAGCCGCAGCACCCAAGGCGTGCTACGCGGCCTGCACTACCAATTGCCCCCTTTTGCGCAAGGCAAATTGGTGCGCTGTACGCGTGGCGCAGTCTGGGACGTGGCGGTGGACATTCGCAAAAGCTCAGCTACTTTTGGGCAGTGGGTGGGCGCGGAGCTTACAGAAGATAACCATAAACAATTCTGGATACCGCCAGGGTTTGCGCACGGCTTTATAGTGCTAAGCGATAGCGCAGATTTTTTATACAAGACCACGGCTTACTACGCCCCCACGCATGACAGATGTATCGCCTGGAACGACCCCGACTTAGCCGTTCAATGGCCATCAACCAGGGTGACGCCCCAACTGTCCGCCAAAGATCTTGCAGGCAAGACTTTTAATCAGGCCGATACTTTTAACTAATGCAACATTTTTCTATCAAACCTTCTGAAATGAGCGGCAGCCTATGGCGAAACCGAAATCTCATTAAATCCATGGTGGTGCGTGAAGTAGTCGGCAGATACCGCGGCTCCTTCATGGGCATCTTGTGGTCGTTTTTCAACCCCGTTTTCATGCTCTTGGTATACACGTTTGTGTTCAGCGTGATTTTCAAAGCCCGTTGGAGTGCAGGCAGTGAATCCAAAACTGAGTTTGCCCTGGTTTTATTTGCAGGCTTATTGGTCTTTAATTTGTTTGCAGAGTGTGTTGGCCGTGCCCCAACACTTATTCTTTCCAATGTCAATTATGTCAAGAAGGTAGTGTTTCCCCTGGATATTTTGCCCTGGATAGTAATGGGATCGGCTTTGTTTCACACCCTTATCAGCATCGCTGTCTGGCTAGCGGCATATTTGATTCTGTTTGGTATTCCACACGCCACCGCGTTCCTATTGCCACTAGTCCTCGTACCTCTAGTACTTTTCATAATGGGTCTTACCTGGGCTCTTGCATCTTTTGGCGTATTTTTGCGAGATATCTCGCAGTTTATTGGTATCGCAATCACCACACTGATGTTTCTATCGCCGATTTTTTTTCCCGCTACAGCGCTGCCTGAAGACTATAGGTATCTTCTTGTCATCAACCCACTTACACCAGCTATTGAAATGACCCGTGATGTACTCTACTGGGGTAAACAACCTGATTGGGGCGTTTTGGCCATCTACACTGTGACAGCCGGTGCGATTGCATGGTTGGGGTTTGCCTGGTTTCAAAAAACACGCAAGGGTTTTGCCGATGTCATCTGAAATCGCTATCAAGGTAGAGAATCTCAGTAAATGCTACCAAATTTATGACAATCCATCTGATCGTCTAAAGCAAATGCTTATGGGTAAGATCAGCCGCAAAAACAAAAAGTACTATCGGGAATTTTGGGCACTTAAGGATGTATCTTTTGAAGTAAAAAAAGGCGAAACTGTTGGCATTATTGGCCGCAATGGGTGCGGTAAAAGTACCCTGCTACAGATGATTTGCGGAACACTCAATCCCAGTGCTGGAAAAATCACCACTCACGGTCGAGTAGCCGCTTTATTGGAATTAGGCAGCGGCTTTAATCCAGAATTCACCGGGCGCGAAAACGTTTTTCTGAATGCGAGCGTTTTGGGTCTAAGTCGCGAAAAAACAATACTACGATTTGAGGACATTACTGCCTTCGCCGACATTGGAGATTTTATAGACCAACCGGTTAAAACTTATTCGTCTGGGATGCTAGTGAGACTAGCTTTTGCCGTAATAGCCCATGTGGACGCAGATATTTTGGTAATTGACGAGGCTCTGGCTGTAGGTGATACATTTTTTACTCAAAAATGCATGCGATTTTTACGAAATTTCATGAAATCCAACACAGTGCTTTTTGTCAGCCACGACACTAGCTCCATCAAAAGCCTCTGTTCCAAGGCCATCTGGCTGGAACAAGGTGAGGTACTTGAGAGCGGAACACCCAAAGAT
Organism: Polaromonas sp.; assembly: GCA_043772355.1. Lineage (GTDB taxonomy): Bacteria > Pseudomonadota > Gammaproteobacteria > Burkholderiales > Burkholderiaceae_C > JAAFIP01. The sequence goes on along the minus strand of JAYVGI010000465.1, from coordinate 2,189 downwards.
GTTTCAGAATTATATTTAGAAGCATTTTATGAGGCTCAACAAGGGAAAAGTACCAAAACCATTATTAGACCAGAGTACCAGCATCGCGACACCCGAACCAAGAAGGATCAACGTTTGGAGTTCATTAACCAAACCAATCTGCGCAATGATATTAAACTTTATGAATTCAACCCCGATGCGCCAAGTTTTGGCGATGGTGGCGCAACGATTGTAGATGTGACTTTGTGCGATGCGCACAACCATCCTTTGGCGTGGGTAGTCGGCGGTGAAGATGTGGTCTTGCATGTAAGAGCCGTTACGAACGTGGTTTTAAATTCTCCAATTATTGGTTTTTTCATCAAAGACAAACTTGGACAAATGCTCTTTGGCGACAATACATATTTTGCAACTGTAGACACTCCGCTTAAATCGGAAATTGGGCAGGAGATGGTTGCAGAATTTCACTTTAACATGCCCCGATTAGCCAAGGGAGATTATTCGATTTGCACAGCCCTGGCCGAAGGTACATATCACTCCCACATACAGCAACATTGGATCCACGATGCGGTACTTTTTAAATGCGATACAACCAGTTTGTCATCTGGTTTAATTGGAATACCGATGCAATTAGTAAAGCTATTTCATCCGTTAAATACTTATTCGTCTGAAACACTATGAGTAAACAGCATCTCAATTACACGAGAGAGGTATTTGCCGAACAAGAGGAATCTCTTGCAAAAATAATTGCAAAAATTCCACCTAATTCAGTTGTACTTGATATTGGTTGTGGAGCGGGAATGCTTGGTAAATTTCTTAGCCAGCATAAGCAATGCGTTGTGGATGGAGTAGATATTGATTCTGAAGCAGTCGCACTTGCAAAGCCAAGATATCGAAAAACTGCCGTAGTGAACTTGGAAACTGATAGTCTAGCGACCATTTTTACAGCAGGGGCTTACGACTGTATCGTGATGGCCGACGTCATTGAGCACTTAGTTCATCCGGATCAATTGTTTGAAGATGTTAAAAAATTACTAAAGCCCAATGGAGTATTTCTTTTCTCCATACCCAACATCACTCATATCGCTGCCGGGCTGGAATTGGTGCTCGGAAAATTTGGGTATAGTGGAAGCGGTCTATTAGACTCTACACACGTCCGCTTCTATTCGCGGCAAGGTTTTATTGACACGCTTGAGGCGAGCGGGATATACGCTTTTGAGATTGACACAGTGACCAAAGCAGTAGATGAAACCGAGTTTACGGGACATCAACACTTTCCTCAGCATTGGATCAGAGATCTGGTTCACGAGCGTGAAGACGCTCTAACATACCAGTGGATAGTATCTGCGAAGCAATTCAAACCCAAATCCATTGGCTACTTGCCTGCATCAGAAACTATTGTTCCAGCACACTACCTCAAACTAGGGGCTAGGATTTATTGGCGCAGTACTTTTGACGACAATTTTTCCGAATCGAACTCAATAGCAGGCCGGGTTGCAACAGACCAAGATAGGCAGCCCACTATTTTTTTTGAATTCACCGAAAAAAACTGCCGCTACCCACTAGCGGCCTTGCGAATCGATCCAGTGTGTGACAACACTGCATTCGTATTTTTGGAAGCATCTATGATTTCTTCCAAGCGTCGAACGATATGGCACACAAAGCAGCTTGATCAGCAGCACCTACACAACGCGCTTATTTTGCCAGCCACCACCAATGAAGGACACATAGTTCTTACCGAGAATAACGATCCGCAATGGAACTTACATCTTTCAGAGAAAATATTAAAGGCTGTTACTCCTGGAACCATATTTTGTCTAAAAATTGCCTTGGATACAATTGCAGTTACTAGGGCGGCAGCAAGCGTAGTTGCAGCCACAAATACGACAGTCCGTGATCAGCAAGAGAAAACTACAGCATTGAGTGCGCAGGTTTCACAAAAAGATCAATCCATAAATTTACAACTGGCTAAAATCGTTATTCTGTCCGAGCAGTCAGCTCAAAAAGAACTTCACATTTCCCAGCAAGTGCAGCAGATTGCCACGCTGTCCGAGCAGTCAGTTCAAAAAGAACTCCACATTTCCCAACAAGAGCAGCAGATTGCTGCGCTGTCCGAGCAGTCAGTTCAAAAAGAACTTCACATTTCCCAGCAAGAGCAGCAGATTGCCACGCTGTCCGAGCAGTCAGTTCAAAAAGAACTCCACATTTCCCAG
>JAYVGI010000464.1:0-5612 GCA_043772355.1 Polaromonas sp. | reverse complement strand
AGGTCAAACGCTTCCGGGTTTTCTTCCACACCAAACAAGCGGCTCTCGGGCTTGGCCCCGGGCTTTAAGTCTTTGGCATCACCCACACCGATCACCACCAAACCGCCGTCGGTATTGGCAAAGGCGCAGATGGTTTCAATCATGCGGCCATGCTTGGCGCTGATGCGTTTGAACTCTAGCGTGCGGTTCTCGGTGGCGGCCAGCAAGGCGGTGATGCGGCTGGCGGCTTGAGTGGGGGAGAGGTCGATCATCTAACTTTTTTCACTGAATAATGTCAAAAATTCGGAGCATAAGATGCTACGTTACACCAACGGTCAAGAGCTTCGCACTTCCCCCTGAAATATTGTGGATGACTCAACACATCGAACCAACAGGCGAGCAGTCTCAGCTTACAGGCCACGGCGGTGGCAGCTTTGACTACACCATCGCCGAAGCCGCCATCCAGCAAGGCTGCCCGTGCGGGTGATTGGGCCCATACCCTGACATCAAAACCGCGCTCAGACAGCCATCTTTGGGCGCTTTTACGCCGCCGCTAACATCCCGTGATGTGCGCATCAGCCGGTTGACGGCTTCAGTTTGATCGGTGCATCCAGATGCATCTACTGGTCTGAGCTAGCGGGGCGCCTGGAAACATTGTTACTCACTAAATAGTAGCACACTATCTATGTAGACCAGTGGGGTAAATGGGTAAAGGTTAAAAATTGCCCCCCCCTGTAGGGTGGGTAACCGCTGGTTGCCGAAAGTCAGGCAGAAGGGCTTTTTGCAGCGCATTTTCGGCCCAGATGGCACTACTTATTTCATAGCTTCCTCCACTTTATTCTAGAGGGCTACAGGCGGATAATCCTCTAAAACGGTGGCTCTCCAGGCAGCACATTCACGGTTTTTGGCAGGCTCTCAAGCCGCCTGAGGCGTCGACATGCCCAAAACCGCGCCGTGCGACAAAATATGGGCGTTTGCCTGTGTACCCTACTGGCCTGCTTAGACGGAGTGCTACTATTTAATGAGTGCGTGTATTTCCAGGTAGTCCGTTTGCTGGCGGGCGCTGCGAAGTCTGTGCGGGTGACGCTCGGGCAGCGAGGCAGGGGCTGGTGCGCCGCAGAGTGCGCAAAAGGGGTCAGAGCAAAATTTCGTTGGGGCGTTGCGCGCTCCGAACAGAGGGTGCTCCTGAATTTTGATCTGACCCCATTTGCTTTCCCCGCTTGCTAGCGCCCTCACCCCAACCCTCTCCCGCAGTGCGGGAGAGGGAGCCGGAAATGCACTTCCCATCCCGCCTGTAGTCACAATGCATTTGCATTCACACTCCATTTACTCCATTTACTCCATTTACTCCACTTACTTCATTTAATCTGCCCCATGCCGGCCGTCTACAGAGTTGAGTCCACACCCACAAACCACGACCAAGCCACGCTGCTAGACGCCAGTGAGAGCTGTGACCCGGTCACGGGTGCATTTTTGGATTTCTTGGCCCACGATATTACTGCGCATCCAGCGCGCTTGGGTACCATGCAAGCAGCACTGGCAAAACGGATGAAGAAGCTGACAGCGAGGGCCGAATTTGATTTGACGGAAGCACTTGACCGCGTGCCAACATAGGTGATTTGCGTTCACCCCAGCATCGGCCTAGAATGACCTATCGCTTGGCAACGCGGCCATGGTTTCACATATCGCAGTGGGCAAATACCGCTCTCGGAAGTCTGGTGTTTGTGGGGCTGCGACAGGGGTCGCGCTAAGTCAAGCGATGGTTGGGTGACTTCTGCAATTACCTGTGATGGAGATTGCCATGTTCAAACATATCCTGATACCTACCGATGGCTCTGAATTGTCGAAAATGGCGATTCAAAATGGCGTGCAGTTTGCCAAGGAAGCCCACGCCAAGATTACCTGCATTACCGTGACGCCGCCGTTCCACTACTCAGGGCGTGATGCCTTGCAGGTGAGCGATTCCATGGAGCAGTATGGTGCCGAGGCCAAGTTGATGGCACAGCGGAACCTGGCGGTGTTGAAAGACGAGGCCAGCAAAGCGGGCGTGGACTATGACCTGGTGCATTGCACCAGCGACCATCCCTACGAAGAGATCGTCAAAACCGCCGAGAGCCAGCACTGCGATGTGATCTTTCAGGCGTCGCATGGCCGTCGGGGCGTGAGCGCTTTGATTTGGGGTAGTGAGACCCAAAAAGTGCTTACCCACTCCAAAATTCCGGTGCTGGTGTTTCGCTAGGCGTTGAGCTCCAGAGCGCGTCAACTCCCGGCTGTAATGCAGCTATCAACTGGCTTGGTTTGCTGTGATGCGCAGCATCAAGGTTAAGGTTGCAATGGGTGACTGGCTAAAACCGTGCTGGAGATAAAAAGCCTTGGCCGCATCGTCAATGGCATGCACCAGGAGGGCCCGTACCCCCACTTCTTGCGCTACGCGCTGCGCGCGCAGCACAGCATCTTTGAGCAGCGCTTTGCCCAAACCTTTGCCTTGGTGGTGGATATCAATGGCCAAGCGTGCCAATACCAGAACAGGGATGGGGTCAGGCATATTGCGCCTAACGTTGCCGGTGGCTTGGCTTGCGGCCAACGCGCCTGCCGACAGTGCATAGTAGGCGAGCACCTGGTTGGCGTTGCACATCACGTAACACCGCGAGGCAGCGCTGACGTGGTTGGCCAGCGCGCGGCGCTTTAGCCAATCGTTCAGGACGGGGTTGCCGCAGTCAAACGCGCTCAGCTCGTGCGCTGGGTTAATGGGCTCGGGTGCACGCACAGGGTTACGCGCTTATGCGGTGGCTACAACGCGGGCAGAGGGTGTGCGTGGCGTATTGCGCGGCGCTGAACTTGGCTTTGCAGTGCGCAAAGTTTTAACCGTTGATTTGGTTGGCACCTTGGCAGCCACTTGAACTGGCTTATCCCAGGGGCTTATGCTGGCCATGAGGCGTGCCAATGCGGGGTTAGGCTTGGCGGGTGCATCACACAAAGCGGCAAACCGGGCAAAGGCTTTTTCATCCAGCGTAAAAAACGTCTGGTCTAGCAGAACGTTTTGCGCCTTCTCGCAAGCCGCCTCCAACAAAAAGTCGGAGCGGTTGCGCCCAAGCTGGTTAGCAGCACGGTCAATCAGGTCGCGCTGGGATGCCTGGGCGCGTAGGTTGATGGCAATATCTCGCATGGTGGCTTACACACGGCAAGTTCGGTGCTGTGTGTAAGTGCCATTGTATAGCAATTGTGTATACGTCGCTGTCGATGCCGTCAAACCAACAACGCATTCACCCGCTTGACGTAAGCCGCCGGGTCTTCCGGCAAACCGCCTTCGGCCAGCAGCGCCTGGTCGAAGACGATGTGGGCCAGGTCGTTGAAGTGCACTGCGTCTGTGTTGAGTTTTTTGATCAACGCGTGCTCGGCGTTGATTTCCAAAATCGGCTTCACATCGGGTGCAGCCTGACCGGCTTGCTTGAGCATGCGGGCCAGCTGGGTGCTCATGCCGTGGTCTTGCACTACCAGGCAGGCGGCGCTACCCACCAGGCGGGTGGTGACGCGCACGTCTTGGGCTTTGTCTTTCAAGGCTTCTTTGAGCTTGGCGATGAGTTCTTTGCTGCCTTCGGCGGCTGTCTCGGCAGCTTTCTTTTCGGCCTCGTCTTGCAGGCTGCCCAGGTCAACTGCGCCTTTGGCTACGGATTGCATGGGCGTGCCGTCAAAGTCGTGCAGGTAGTTCAGGCTCCACTCGTCTACCTTGTCGGTCATGCACAGTACTTCGATGCCTTTCTTTTTAAAGACTTCGATGTGTGGGCTGTTTTTGGCAGCGGCCAAGGTGTCGGCGGTGATGTAGTAGATGGCTTCCTGGCCTTCTTTCATGCGCTCTTTGTAGTCGGCCAGGCTGACGGTGACACCGTCGGTGGTGGTGCTGGCGTAGCGCAGCAGTTTGGCCAAGCGGTCTTTGTTGGTGAAGTCCTCGCCTAGGCCTTCTTTGAGGACGGCTCCGAACTCGGTATAGAACTTGGTGTATTGGCCTTGCTTGGCTTGGTCTTCGTCTGACAGTACATCGGTTACTGCATTCGCCGCTGCATTCGCCGCTGCATCTGCCGCTGCATCTGCCGCTACATCGCCCGCGCTGTTGGCGGACGGCTTTTCAGCGACAGGGGCTTTGTCGTATTTGGCCAGGTCTTCCAGCATGCCCAGCACGCGCTTGGTGCAGCCTTCGCGGATGGCTTTGACGTCGCGGCTTTCTTGCAGCAGCTCACGGCTGACGTTCAGCGGCAAGTCGGCGCTATCGACAATGCCTTTGACAAAGCGCAGGTAGGTGGGCATCAGGGCCTCGGCATCGTCCATGATGAAAACGCGTTTGACGTAGAGCTTGATACCGGCTTTTTTGTCGCGGTTCCACAAGTCAAACGGGGCGGTGCCGGGGATGTACAGCAGCTGGGTGTACTCAGTGCTGCCTTCCACGCGGTTGTGGGTGTAGGCCAGTGGTGCCTCTTGGTCGTGGCTGATCTGTTTGTAGAAGTCGTCGTAGTGTTCTTTGGTGATGTCTTTCTTGGGGCGGCTCCAAAGCGCAGCTGCCGCGTTGGCCTGCTCCCACTCGCCGGTTTTTTGCATACCACCGCCTTTGGTGCCTTTAGATGCATCGTTAGCGTCAATGGCTTCGCCTTCTTTCCACTCTTCCTTTTCCATCAAGATCGGCAGGCTGATGTGGTCGGAGTATTTGCTGATGATGCCTTTGAGCTTGTAGGTGTTGGCATACTCCAGCGCGTCGTCACGCAGGTGCAGGGTGATGCTGGTTCCGCGCGCGGGGTGGGTAATGGCCTCTACCTCAAACTCGCCGGTGCCACCGCTCACCCAGCGCACACCTTCGTGGGCTTTGAGGCCCGCGCGGCGCGACTCCACGGTAATCTTGTCGGCCACCATAAAGCCTGAGTAAAAGCCCACGCCAAACTGGCCAACAAGATCAGGAATGGGGGCGCCCTGGTCTTTGGCATCGGACTTTTGTGCATCCGCCAGCTTGCCCATAAAGTCTTTGGTGCCGCTCTTGGCAATCGTGCCCAGGTGGTCAATGGCCTCTTGCTGCGTCATGCCAATGCCGTTGTCGGTAATGGTGAGCGTTTTGGCTTCTTTGTCGTAGCTGATGCGCACCTCCAGATTGGGCGCGTCTTCGTACAAAGCGGGCGTGTTGATGGCCTCAAAGCGCAGTTTGTCGCACGCGTCTGACGCGTTAGACACCAGCTCACGGACAAAGATTTCTTTGTTACTGTAGAGGGAATGGGTGACGAGGTGCAGTAGCTGGGCTACTTCGGCTTGAAAGGAGAGGGTTTTTTTGGTCATGGCAATCAGATTAATTTATCAAAGAACAACGCCCCTACATAGGGGCGTTTGGCGCTGTTTCAAGGCGTATTTTACCCAAGCAGCACAGTGCAGCGTGGCAGATTAAAACGTTCAAAGTCGCGGTCGAAGGTGACAAGACGCATGCCACTGTTTTGCGCCAGCGCAGCCAAATACGCGTCCGTCCACAGCCGGTGCGGCAATGCGCCTTGGGTGGCCAGCAGGGTTTCAATGTGCGTATCCACATCGGGCGGTTCGGCCAGCAGGTCGATCATCGGCAGCGCGCGAAAGCCTTGGTATACGGCCCAAGCGGCAGGCAGCGC
>JAYVGI010000463.1:0-2758 GCA_043772355.1 Polaromonas sp. | reverse complement strand
CTGGGACAATCTATGGGGTGGACGATCACTTTTGCATGGTCGCACGCCTAGTAGCAATGCCGTGCGCTTGAACGGGAACGATTACCTTGGTTTAACGGGGCACCCGGATATTGTTCGAGCGCAAACTGAGGCGCTCAAACATGATGCTGACTTCGTCATCCAGTCCAGCATCTTTCTACATAAGCACCACCCTATCAGGGACTTGGAGCGAGGCCTTGCTAGCTGGATGGGCAAAGAAGACGGACTTATCTGCCAATCCGGTTACTCAGCCAATGTAGGGCTGCTGCAAACGGTTGCTGATGAAAAAACCCCCGTGTATTTGGATGCATTAGCGCACACTTCATTGTGGGAAGGTGCCCGCGCAGCCCGTGCGCCCGCTTTCGTATTTCGACACAACGATACCGCGCACCTGAGCCGTACTATGGCACGGCATGGCCCGGGACTGGTCGTTGTTGATTCTGTTTACAGCACTACTGGGGCCATGTGTCCTTTGGCTGACATGGTAGATGTTGCGCACCAACATGACAGCATGATTTTGGTAGACGAATCGCACTCGCTAGGCACACACGGGCCACGCGGTGCAGGTCTTTGCGCTGAACTGGGCCTCTCTGACAGAGTGCATTTCATATCCGCCAGTCTTGCAAAAGCTTTTGCGGGACGTGCGGGCTACTTTACAGTACCGGCTGCCATACGCAACTATGTGCTCAGTTCTAGTTTTCCCAATGTGTTTAGCTCCTGCCTTCTGCCGCACGAAATTGCGGGCCTGAGCGCGACATTAGAAGTGATTAAAAAATGCGATACCCAGCGCGAGCGCTTGATGCGTTTATCACGCCGCCTGCGAGCCAGCTTGAGTGATATAGGCTATCCGGTGCACCAGGGTACGGAGCAAATCATTGCACTCGAATCGGGCACTGAGCCTGCCACCATGGTGCTGCGCGATGCGTTGGAAGAGCGAGACGTTTTCGGTGCCGTTTTTTGCGCCCCAGCCACCAGCCGCAACCGCACCATGGTGCGCTTGACCTTGAGTAGTGCGCTCACTGATGCAGAGGTAGACCATGTAGAGCAGGTGGCGCAAGACATTGCCCCGTTAGTCAATCCGCAGCAGTGGCCTATTGCGCGGCGTAATGCGTCTAAAGAGCTGGCGATGGCTTAGGCAACAGTGCGAGGCGGTAGAGAATGAAGGAATTCGCTATAGCCAATGCCTGCCAAGCCGGTAGCAGGCAAGTCAAAAAATGCGCCAAGCAAAACGCCCAGCTGGCCGATAGGGAAAGCCGGTGCCAAAGCCAATGGCACATCGCCGCTCAGGGCCAAGGCCAACTCCGCACTCGTCAGGTGCGTACCCAGGCGAATTTTGTGCGCCTCTTGGCTGCTGTGCCCAGCGGACTCTGCCAATTCGGCAGCATCAGCCAAATCATGGGTTGGCTCCAGTTGCAACCATTGCGGCGCGGCCTGGGCGTTGAGGCCCAAAATACCAAAGGGCTCTGCCAATACGCAATATTCCACCCAGACGCGTTCTTGTACCAGTGCGGCCAGTGCGTGCTGCACGGTATCGATCTGCAAAACGGCGTGTTGCTCTTTTTTCAATGCATTGCGCCAAATGCTGTCGTGTACAGGCAATGGGGATGCATTGAGTTCGCGCACGACCTGCGCCAGGTACTGGCCAATCTGGGGGTGCTGCTTGGGCACAAACTGGTTGATAAGGCGTTGGTTAAAAGCCTTTACCGCCAAAGACTCGTCTGCCTGGCCCGTGAGCAGCACCCGCTGGGCGGGCCACTGGGGCAGCGCCTTCAACACGTCCAGCCCGGTCATGGCGGGCATGGAATAGTCCACTACCAGTACGTTGGCCAATGCATAGCGCTGGGGTTGGGTTCGCCAATACTGTAGTAGCTGGGGCACTAATGACACCCCGGCTCTCCAGTTCTCGGTAATTTGCAAATGCGCGTCTACATCGCGTTGCCATTTTGGATGTTGCTGATGCAGGTGCTCAATGCAGTCGCCCGTATGGGTGAAGAGCCGCACACACCAGTCCTGGGGCATCACATCAGCCAGCATGTCCAGGTAGCGAACATCATCGTCTAAAAAAACAACAGCATTAGGGCGATGGTAGAGAGGAAATGGCATGGCTTGACTTGTAGGTTGGTGCGATGTTTTGGGCGGGAAGGTCTATGGTAAATGTAGCGCCAAACATGGCCTCAGATTTAACCCGGATAAACCCCCCTGCATTCTGCACCACTTGTTTGCAATAGGCCAAGCCCAGGCCGTGCCCTGTGTCATGTGAGGTAGAAAAGAAAGGCTCAAAAATACGCTGCTGGTTTCCAGGGCTGATACCCATGCCTTTGTCCTTGACGATGATTTTTCCTACCCCGGATTTTCGTCCAATCTCTATGCGTAAATCGCCCACATTGCGCCGCGACTGGGCCGCGTGCAGAGAGTAAAACGCGTTTTTCAGCAGGTTATTCAGCACCTGGGTAAATTGTCGATCCGAGCCCATAAAGTGAAAGTCTTTGTGTGCGATAACTTCAATGCATTGTTGTTCACTGGGCGATCCATAGGGATAGCTTTTAATGACAGAGTTGACCAATGCCACAGCAGAAATAAGTTGCTTTGCGGGCGGCAATTGCATCAACCTGGCATTGAACATTTGCAAATCAATGTGGTGGTTAATGCCGTGCGCCAGCGATTCAAGGCGCACCGCCAGCTTCTCCAGATGTTTGGTGCGAAGCGCTTCGTCTGGATTGCTGGCCTCGGTGCGGATGGC
>JAYVGI010000462.1:0-4344 GCA_043772355.1 Polaromonas sp. | reverse complement strand
GAGCGCCGTGTGGCGAGCCACACAAGCGAGGAGCAACGCCGCAATGCACCCGCAAGGGCGGCCAAAAATGGGATATTGGCTTTTTCTGCCTCCCTAAGTGCACCGCCGACCTGATCTTGCCAGTGTGGTGGGCGCTCTGCCGTTAGTCCAGGCACCGCCGTTCCAGCATGGTGAGTCTTATTACTTCAACGAGTCAATCAACTCCACATACTGCTGCATAGCGTCGTCGGTGGATGTGCCCTTCAAACCATTCCATGCGTCCCACTTGGCGCGGCCCACCATGTCGGTAAAGCCGGGTTTCTTCTCGGTGTTGTCACCCGCGCTGCCTTGCTTGTACAGCGAATAAATTTTCAGCAAGGTCGCGTTGTCTGGACGCTCGGAGAGGTTTTTGGAATCTGCCATTGCAGCTTCAAATTGGGCTTTGAGATTGGCCATGGGGAGAGCTCCTTGAAAAAATGGTGAATGAATAATGATGAATCGAAAATTAAGGGAAAGCGCTGTGTATCTTAATGGCGCAAAACCCGCCAAAATAGGGAGCAAACCCCAACAAGCATAGCAATCTAACAGCTTGCAGCACCAGGAGAGTATCGGATGGTTACCCGCATCATGGCCCAAAACGCCGCCAGTACTACGGCCAGCGCCGCCAAAGCAGCAGCCCACAGCGCACAAGATGCCGCCAAAGCCATGCAGAAAAATGTCGAGCGTGCGGTGGCAGGCACCCTGGGCCTCTCAGGCGAGCGCATGACCAAGGTGGACACCGCCTGGCTGCGCATGGACAGCCCGCAAAACCTGATGATGATTGTCGGTATATGGGTGCTGCGGCCCGGCATTACCCGTGCGGCGCTGTGCGAACGCATAGAGAGCCGCCTGCTGAAATACCACCGCTTTGGCCAGCGTGTGGTGGAAGACGCAGCGGGTGCGACTTGGGTGGATGATAAAAAATTCGACATCCATAACCATGTGGTGACCGAAACCCTGAAAGCACAAAAAGGCCACACCCTGCAAGACGCTTTGCAAGACCGCGTGGCCGAGCTTACCACCACGCCGCTGGACCACAGCCGCCCGCTGTGGCAGTTTCATCTGGTCGAGAACTACACCTTGCCCGATGGCACTAAAGGCAGCGCCATGATGGTGCGCATCCACCACTGCATAGCGGACGGCATCGCGCTGATATCGGTCACCACCTCGCTGGTAGACGGTGGCCTGCCGCCGCCCGAGCGCAAGCACAAGGATGCGCCAGAAGGTGCGCAGGACTGGATCACGCAAAGTTTTCTCAAACCCTTTACCGACCTGACTGTCAAAGCACTGGGCATGGCGGGCGAGGGCGCAGCCAAGTCATTGCACCTGCTCAGTGACCCGCAAAAAGGCATGATGGAGTCCATGGACATCGCCAAGATAGGCATGCAGTTGGTCAGCGATTTGGCCGCATTTGCCATGATGCCCGACGACTCCAAAACCCGCCTTAAAGGCAAACCCGGTACCACCAAAAAAGTAGCCTGGTGCCAACCGATTCCGCTGGAAGAAGTCAAGGCCGTGGGCAAGGCGCTGGGCTGCTCTATCAACGACGTATTACTCAGTTGCGTGGGCGGTGCGATTGGCGAGTATCTCAAAGCCCAGGGCGACGACCCCACGGGTCAGGAAATCCGCGCCATGGTGCCCGTCAACCTGCGCCCGCTAGACCAAGCCTACAAGCTGGGCAACCGCTTTGGCCTGGCACCGCTGGTGCTGCCCATTGGCATCGACAACCCGGTCGAGCGCGTGTACGAGGTGCGCAAACGCATGGCGCAGATGAAGGGCAGCTACCAGCCGTTGCTGGCCTTCAGTTTGCTGGCGGTGGCGGGCCTGCTGATCAAGCCCGCGCAAGATGCCATGCTGCATATGTTTGGCAAAAAGACCACGGCGGTGATGACCAATGTGCCCGGCCCGCGCGAGAAGCTGCAGTTTTGCGGCTCTACCATTGAAGAAAACATTTTTTGGGTACCCCAAAGTGGCGATGTGGGCCTGGGCGTGAGCATCTTGAGCTACGGCGGTGGCGTGCAGTTTGGCCTGATCACCGACGCAGGCCTGTGCCCCCACCCGCAAGCCATCATCGACGAGTTTGTCCCCGAGTTTGCCAAGTTGTCGATGGTGACTTTGATGTTGCCCTGGGGTGAGTGAGCTTGGCTGCTTTGGGCTTGGTTGTTTGTGCTTTTGCTTTTGTACGGGATCAGGTCGGCGGTGCACTTAGCTCCGCGGCTGTCCCCCGTTGCGGTCTAGGGCCGCTGCCTCCTCCTTGATGCCGCTGCGCTAAGTGCACCACCGACCTGATCTTGCCAGCGTGGCGGGTGTTTCAACCTCAGTGCAGACACTATCTCTGTGGCACAGCGTGTCTTACGCCGCAGCATACCCACCCTATTCGCCGTCCAAGCCAAGCGCCTGGGCGTACAAACCACCCTGTAATCTGGGCGTACAAACACAACCTGTATGCGGCCATCTTCACACGTCCGAAAATGGCGATAGGTTTGAATCGTTTCAGCATAAGATGCGATGCGCAATCCTGAGTGATTGTTCAACCTCAGGGCAATCTTCCGTATGAACACTGCATTACCAACATCCTTCAACCGCCTGGCCGGTGCCAACCTGGCCGCCCAGTCTGCCGAGCAACTGAGTTTGGCGGCCGCGCCACTGATAGCCGTGGTAGCGCTGGGGGCGGGGCCGGGGGAGATTGGGCTGCTGGCCACGGCGCAAACGCTGCCGTTTTTGCTGCTGTCGATTCCTTTTGGTTTGCTGGCGGACCGCACTTCGCGCAAACAACTGATGGTGGTGTGCGAGGTGTTGCGGGCGATTTCTTTGCTGGGTTTGTTGGCCTGCGTGCTGCTGGCGCAATTGTCCATCCCGGTGCTGGCGGTGTTGGGCTTTCTGGGTGCGGTGGGGACTGTGGGCTTCAGTGTCGCTGCGCCTGCCTTGGTGCCCTCGCTGGTGCCGCGCGAGGCCTTGGCCCGGGCCAATGGCCGCTTGGAGCTGGCGCGCAGCGCGGCCTTTGCCGCAGGGCCTGCGCTGGCGGGCGCGCTGGTGTCGTGGGCGGGGGCTTCTAGCGCGTTTGCGTTGGCGGCCATGCTCTCGGCCTGCGCAGCAGCACTGCTGTGGCGTTTGAAGGAAACAGCGCGCGTGCAAGCCGCACCGCGCCACCCTTGGCTAGAGCTGCAAGACGGCGCGCGCTTTGTGGCGAGGCACCGCTTGCTGCGGCCTATTTTGTTCACGGCTATTGCCTGGAATCTGTCGTGGTTTGTATTGCAGGCCGCTTACATACCGTATGCCGTGCGCCTACTGGGCATGAGCCCGAACATGGTGGGTTTTACCCTGGCCACCTATGGCGTGGGTATGGTGGTGGGGGCGCTGTTGGCACCGCGCATTGTGGCGCGTATACCCTTTGGCCTGGCCATCATCGTGGGGCCTGCATTCTCGGTGCTGGCTGCGGCCACGATGGTGGCTACCTTGGTGTGGCCAGAGGCGTTGCTGGCGGCCTTGGCATTTTTCTTCTTTGGCTCAGGCCCGATTGTGTGGACCATCACTTCCACCACCCTGCGCCAAACCGTCACGCCCGCCGCCATGCTGGGGCGGGTGTCGTCCATGTTTCTCACGGTCAATATGGGTGCCAGGCCCGTGGGTGCGGCCTTGGGTGGCTTTGTGGGTGCTACGTGGGGCGAGGCCGCCTGCCTGGTGCTGGCTTTGGCGGGCTTTGTAGTGCAGGCCGCCATCATCAGCTTGTCAGATGTGCGCCAGCTGCGGCATTTGCCCGCTGCGGCGGGTTAGCGTGCCTTTCAGTGTCCTTGCATACGCTACTATTTATATAGCTTCTCCCGCAATATTTTATGGGGCTACAGCCTGATTAGGCTTCAAATTCAGTTGCATGCGCAGGCCCACAGGCGACATCACAAACGCCATCAACTCTTGTGGTTCTTGGCCATCGGCCGTGTCTACGCTGTCAATCTCAAAGCGGGCTAACAGCATGGCCACCGCGACTTTAATTTCTAGCAAAGCCAAATAGCGCCCAGGGCAGGTACGGGGGCCTGAGCCAAAGGGCATGGAGGCCTGTTTGTCTACAGTCTGCGCAAGCCAGCGCTCTGGCGTAAAGGTTTGGGCGTTGGGGAAGTGGCTCTCGTCCACACTGTCGTGGCGCATCACGCACCACACCAGGCTGCCTTTGGGTACATGAACGTCTTCGACGGTGGTCTCCACAATCGCCTCCAGTGGCATGAACGGCCCCACGGGTTTGAGCCGCATAGCCTCCTGGATAGCAGCGTCCAGGTACACCAGCGCGTCCATTTGTTCTAGCGTAAAACCAGCGCTGTCGGGTGCCAGTTG
>JAYVGI010000461.1:0-6660 GCA_043772355.1 Polaromonas sp. | reverse complement strand
TATGGACGACATTGTTCTCAAAGCCATCGCCAAATGGCCCAACGTACCAGACTGCTACGGCTGGCTGGGCCTGGACGCGCGTGGGCAATGGTGGATGCGCGACGACCGCGTGCAGGCGCTGGGTAGCTTTAGCAGCGGTGTGCCCGGAACCAAAGGATCACTGCTGAGCCATGAAAAACTGATCGACTTCATCCATCGCAACTACGCCTGCGACAAAGCTGGCCAGTGGTTTTTTCAAAACGGCCCGCAACGCGTGTATGTCGAGCTGCAAGCCACGCCTTATGTCTGGCGGGTACAAAACGACTTTAGCCTGCTGGCCCACACCGGCATGGCCGTGCGTGCACAGCGCTGCATCGTGGACGAGCAAGGCCGCGTCTACATGGAGGCCGATGCGGGCTTTGGCCTGGTGCATACCCAAGACGTGGGCTTGGCCGCTGATGCCGTAGAGCAAGGCCTGTGGGTACCGCAACAGGTGCTAGCCAGCGAACTGCCCGCGCGCTACGGCTATGTGCGCAGCCCGCAGGGAAAAAAAGCATAAAAAAAACCGCCCATCACGGGCGGTTGGTTCGAAAGGCGTTGGAGTTTAAGTCAACGCAGCCTACTTGGCAGCCACCGCGCCTGATGCGGCCACAGCCGGTGCAGCAGCAGCCGGTGCAGCTGCTGGCTCAGTACCAGCCACAGGTGCTGCCGCAGCGCGCTCAGGCACGGGGAACTTGCCACCCGCAGCGGCCGTCATGTACACCACCGCGCGTCCAATCTCTGTGTCTTCAAAATCACCACCGCCTTGCGCGCCCATCGCACCCTTGCCTTTGAGGGCCGAGGTAAGCAAAGCGTCATAGCCGGTCGCAATGCGTGTGGCCCAAGCAGGGGCATCACCCAGCTTAGGGGCGCCCGCCACACCTGCAGCATGGCAGGCTGCGCACTGGGCTTTGTAAACGTCTTCACCCGCCTTTAGTGGGCGGTTGGCATCCCGAATCTCCACCATGCCAACCTTTTGGATCCGGCTAGCTACGCTTTTTTGCAGTTCTTGGGCAGTCAGGCCAGCCTGGCTCACAATGGCGGCATCACCAGCAGGTTTGGCTGCCGAAGTTACGTAGTACACCAAGGCAATGATGATGAACACGGGCGCGATGAATGAAAAAAGTACTGTAGCCAACAATTGGCCTGGCGTTTTGATAGGGCCTTCGTGGTGGTCGTCGTGTTGGTCAGAGCTGCTCATGGGGTTCTCGGTCAAAATAGCCCACAATTATAGCCCGGCGGTGCGTGCAAACCCTTGACTGCCGGTCATCCGCACTACAATCAAGCCCTCAGTGCGGCTGTAGCTCAGTGGATAGAGTATTGGCCTCCGAAGCCAAGGGTCGTGGGTTCGATCCCCGCCAGCCGCACCACTATGCATGTTCATTGCATCTATCGCCCTAGTGACATGGCTGGGGAAAGCCCTCTGTAGAGCGGCAAGCTGGCCACACCACAATGGCCTTAGCCCAGCAGCGCAGGCTCAGCCATTGCCAGCGCTGCGTCCCCTTCAATTCTTACGACTCCACGCCATGCCGTCTTTGCCACTGCGTTCTCCCTCCCAACCCTTTAGTCGGTTTGCCCGCATCGCCGGCGTGGCTACGGCCTTGTTCGGGTTGGTCTGTGTGTCCACCAGCGCCCAAGCGCAAACCAGTGTCTGGCCCACCAAGCCAGTAAAGATCGTGGTGACCTTTCCGCCAGGAGGCGCGCCTGATACTTTGGCGCGGGTGCTGGCCGACAAGTGGGGTCAGGCGCTGGGGCAGACCTTTACGGTGGACAACAAGGCGGGCGCGGGCGGCAATATCGGGGCCGACTTTGTGGCCAAAAGCGCGGGCGATGGCACCACGCTGCTCATCTCCACCGTGGGCACCCACGCCATCAACCCGGCGCTGTATGCCAAGATGCCGTACGACAACATCAAAGACTTCACGCCGGTGAGCTTTCTGGCGGCCACGCCCAACCTGCTGGTGCTGAACAAAGACGTGCCTGCTAAAACCGTCAAAGAGTTGATCGCCTTGGCCGGTAAAACGCCGCTCACTTTTGGCTCCTCTGGTAGCGGCACGTCGATCCACCTCTCGGGTGAGTTGTTCAACACGCTGGCGGGGGTGCAGATGCAGCACATCCCCTACAAAGGCCGCGCGCAGGCCGTGCCCGACCTGCTGGGTGGCCGTATCACCATGATTTTTGACAACATGCCTTCGGCGCTGCCCTTGGTGAAGTCGGGCGATGTGCGTGCCCTGGCAGTCACTAGCGCTACCCGCTCGCCTGCTGCGCCGACTATCCCCACCCTGGCCGAGTCAGGCTTGCCCGGCTTTGAGGCCACTTCGTGGTTCGCCTTGATGGCCCCGGCGGGCTTGCCCAAAGACGTGCTGGCCAAGATCAACGCTGAGACCGTGCGTGTGATGAACTTGCCCGATGTGCGAGAGAAGCTCACTGCGCTGGGCCTGGATGTAGCCCCCGGCACACCCGAAGCACTGGCGCAACATATTCAAGCAGAGACCACCAAATGGGCCAAAGTGGTGAAAGAGTCGGGCGCCAAACCGGACTGAGGCTATTGCCACGCGAGGCATTCAGTAGCAGCCCCAGCGCGAGGCTGCTAGGGCGCAGGGTTCACCATCGGTTCCGCAATCACTAGCAAACTGATAGCGGTATAGGCCATCATCAACAGCGTGAGTGGCAGGGTAGCCACTGCCGTGCGGCGGGGCGACAGGCCCTGGCGCAATGCCACCCGGTGCGATAGCCAGATGGATACCACATGGCCCAGCACAATGGCAATCACCGCTACGTACCAAGTGAGCTTGGCATCGACGATGCTGATGTCGGGGTACCACTTGGCGGTGCCCAATAAATTCCACTGTCTGCCAAACGGGTCGGACAATAATTGCAAAATCGTTTGCCCCTGAATCAGCAGGTTGGAGAAG
The DNA here is from genome assembly GCA_043772355.1 of Polaromonas sp. GTDB lineage: Bacteria > Pseudomonadota > Gammaproteobacteria > Burkholderiales > Burkholderiaceae_C > JAAFIP01. The sequence continues at coordinate 3,727 of JAYVGI010000461.1, read as the reverse complement.
TTGTGCGCAATGTTGTAGGCCGCTGCAATGGGGATGAGGGTAGGGGCGAATAGGGTGGCTATCTGTGTGGCGCTGGGTGCACTGTGATTTGAATGCACGGGGCGCGCCATGAGTCTGGCGCACACGAAGCAAGTCAGCACATAGGCCAGCAAGAAAACCAGCCACACGGTAATTAACCCCATGCTGCCCGCGAAGTAGCCGTTGATGTCCATCCAGCGCCGCGCCACTTTCTTCAGGCCTTGCTCAAACACCAGCCACGCCGCGCCGCTGTGCAGGCCGTCAAACAATACAGTAGACAGCATGGCCATGACAAAGCCGACTTGGCCTGCGCTGCGCAATGCGGGTGTGTCGATCAAGCCCGTGCCCATGGAGCGCAGTTGAACAATAGGCTTGCCCGCATTCCAGCGCACAGGTGCCATGCGCGCCAAGCTGGCAAAATACAGCGCAAACACATCGGCATGGCGCTGCCACACCTCTTTGCCAAAGCAGACCATGCCGCCTAGATTCACCGCCGTCCACAGCAGGGCGGCCCAGCCCAGTTTGAAGGGCGCGGTGGCAATCGGGTACACCACCTCCAGCCAGCACCAGGCCAGCAGCAAGGCCGCTGCGGGCCAGGCACCTAGCCAGGCGGGCCAAGCCCAGCCCAGCGACAGGCCGCTTGCCAAGCCCAGGCGTTTGGCGCAGGCGGTGATCACATCAAACGTGGTGCTCCAGGGGTCCAGTGCGGGCCAGACATTGCCCAGCAACACTACGGCAAACGACAGGCCTACCCACCACACAATCCACACCAGCGTGGGTGCCAAGTTCATCAACGGATCGGACGAACCCCACAGGGCCGAGGCCAAGGTGAGTGCGAACACAAGCCAACCCACGCCTCTGACTATCCACATTGTTTTGGAGTTGCCTGAAGTGGATGAAGAGTCTGATGAAATCACCACCGAGGGTTTGGGGCCTGGCGCAGGTACTGAGTCTGCAGTCGTTGACTCAGGTGCACTCTGGCGCATAAAAAATACCGCCACTACAAAGGTCAGCAGCACGGTAGCGCAGGCCCCCGCTATGACATAGGCTAAGGGGACCGGCAGGTCGTAGCGTTCTTCAAACCCATGCGCATGCGCGCTAGCGGATGCAATGCCAGCCAGAACTAAAAAGAGTGCGGACTTCAACGCGGGCGCACTTCCAAGGTGGCCAGCGGTGCGGCATGGTGGTGGCTGGGCGCTGCCTCTTTGGGTGATGCCTTATCCTGCGCACCATGCCACTCCAGGCGAAACTTGCCCGTCGCATGCACCGTAAAAGCCAGCTCGGCCGTGTGCCCGGGTTTCACAGCGGCATGCAAGCGGTAGGCATGCAAATGTAACTCTCCGGCCTGGTTGCTGCTGATGCGCCAGCGCAGGCGCTGGCCCTTTTGCACTTTGATCAAACGCTGCTCTGCGGGCAATGCGCCATCGACGATGGACAAATCCAAGCCCTGCTCAGCTTCATCAGATGACTTTGCAGCCGACGCTTTAGCAAGAGGCGGTTGCAACTGGGCCAGCGCGAACGGACTGACAAACAGCAGTGCGATAGCCAGCGAGCCCAGTCGCACCAGCCGTGGCATGAGCACCCGCATGGTCTGTCAGTGCGCTAAAAGTTTGAGAGTGGCAAAGACTTATTTAACCGCCGCCGCCCAATTGCCAATCTCCCGCGCCGCACCCGTCAGCTCCAGGATGTGCATGCCGGTATTCGCACGATCCACGATGTAGACATAGCCCCGCTCATCCACCTCGACGTTATTGGTCTGGATGGCGAGCTTGTTGGACGCTTCGGTAAACGGCAGTTTGCCCATTTGTGTAGCGGGCGTTTCCAGCACCACGGTGTTGGCGTTCATGGCGGGAATGTAATAGGCAATCTCTTTCGGGGCCAGCGGCTCGCGGATGTCCACGGCGCGCACGCCTGCGTTAAAGTGCGCAAAGAACATGATGCGTTTGTGGTAAATGGGAGTGGTATTTTCGTTGGACGAATGGGTGCCAAAGCGGCCACCACGCGAGCAGAAGTTGCCGCTCTTCTCGGGCACCGTCCAGTTCGATACACCAAAGGGTTTGGTTTCGGTGGTCACGTCCACAATCCACACCATCTGGCGGCCTTCCAGGCATTCTTTTTGGATGGCCTCGTCGGTCACCACAATAAAGTCGCGCTTCTTGCCCAGCAGGTTTTTGGCAAACTCTGGCACGTCCATGCCCAGTAGCGGAAACACGGTGTGTGCGCCGTGCATGGGCGGCAAATCCATCCGCGCCACTTGGGGCGACAGCAGGTTTTCGGGTGTCGGGTCTTTGGCACCGTTCAATAATTTCTCGCGGTCCACAATTTGCAGTGCGCCCTCGGTATTGGTGCCGTAGCCAAAATACACGCGGTTGCCTTTGGGGCCGGTGGATATGGCGCCATGCAATTGCATAGGCACTGCGCCTCCCGCGCCGGGCTGCTGGCCGACCAGGCCAAAGTCGCGAATGAAGGCGGGCTTGGCCGGGTCTGCCAAATCGTAAATTTGCGTCATGCGGTTGGTGCGCCACTGCGGGTTGCCCGAGACCAAATAGGCAATGCCAGTGTCGCACTCCCAAAAGTTTTTATGCGTGCCCTTCAGGCCTTTGCCAATGGTGGTGAGCAGGGTGGGTTTGGCGGGTTCGGTCACGTCCCACACCTCGTGCGCCTGGTTACCAAACACGCGCAGCATGTAAAACTTACTCTTGTCAGCCTTGGGCAAATCGGCCCCGGCGCACACGCGCACCATCTGCGCGCCGCCTTGCTCGGCCTTGCCTTCTTCGCCGGGGATGTGCGTCAACGTTTTAGGCTGCTTGGGGTCGGTCACGTCGATGATGGTGGTGCCGTTGTGTTCCTGCTGTCCCGTCAGCGGGTTGAGCTTTTTGTCGCCATGGTGGCCGATGTAGGCGATCCAGCGGTTGCCCTGCTTTTGGATGGTGGGCTGGTAGGCCGTGCGCGCCTGCAGGTCGTGGTACCCGACCAGGCGCATGTTGCTGGCCTCGGGTTTGGTGCCGTCTTGCGCCATGGCGGCGCTGGACAAGGTCAACGCGGACAACACGAGAGACATTGTTTTAAAGTGGAATCGTTTCATGGCGTACTTTGCAGGTTGAAGTTGCGGATGATTATTGTGCCAGCAAGCGCTTTAGGCACTCGGGTTTACCTTGGCAATGTCGCGCCAGGCTCCGCACAGTGCCGCATTTAGTGGGCGCAGGCATGAGGAAAACTCTAGCGACTGGCTTGACATCTGCCAGATAATCAAACCTGCTTAGATGCACCCCTCAAACACCCTCACCCCAACCCTCTCCTGAGGGAGAGGGAGTAAATCCAGGGCATCTCCGGCCCCCTCGTTATTTCCAAATTGATCGAAACCGCATCCATGTCGCAACTGCAACTGACTATCGCCACCACCGACTACGACCACTTCCGCGACTTTCGCTCGGGTGTGGTCAAGGCCGAGGGCATCGACCTGAACTGGCTGAACCTGGGCCACCACGAGTGCTTTGCCCGCTTTACGGCTAACCGGGAGTTCGATCTGTCCGAGCTGTCGTTTGCCAAGTTCTCTACGCAGGTCACCCGGCCTGACAGCGACATCATTGGCCTGCCCGTCATCTGCTCGCGCCTGTTTCGCTTCAGCTCGTTTTATGTCAACAAGAAAAGCGGCATCAAAAGCGTGAAAGACCTGATGGGCAAAAAAATCGGCTCACCCGAATGGGCG
>JAYVGI010000460.1:0-29197 GCA_043772355.1 Polaromonas sp. | reverse complement strand
GACTTCCCACCGCTGTGCAATTGAAAACTCATTTATCATGCATCGGAGAATATCCGATTACGCATATTTGAACAAGTTATTTATTAACAAGCCCTTAGGTGCCACCATTACCGCCGGAGCAGTCGCTGGCGCAGCCGGTGCCATCGCCAGCCAGGCGGTGGCTATCGGCATCGGCCTGCAAGACGACTTTAAATGGAAAGGCATCGCCCTGGCCGCCATTGGAGGGGCCATCGGCGGCGGGCTGTCGGAATTTAACGCCTTCGGTAGCGCAGGCAACCTCCGTATTGCGCAGGCGGCCATCGTAGCGGTTTCAGGTCGTCGTTCACAGATCCCGTTGCGGCCGAGTCTGCGCTGTTGCGTGAGCGCTTTACCTGCTATGCGGCGCTGTATCCTGCGCCTCACGCGCATTGTTGAGACGAGGTAGGCCTGCTTGCTTAGAGCTTGACATCTTGCAGCACGCCAAGGGTTTGGCTGGCGCATGCCACGATCTTGGCCACTTGCTTGGCAGCGTCTTGGGGCCAGGCGCCTTGCAAACACGATTGCTCCAGGGTAAAGCAGGCCAAGGCCAAGCTTTTGGCCCCTACGTTGGAGGCCGAGCCCTTCAACGCATGCGCTGCCAGTGAGAGTGCGGCGCTGTCGCAAGTGTGCAGCGCTTGCCTAATGTGTTGCACCCGCTGGGGCATATCATGGGTGAATAAAGCAATGATCTCCCGCGTCATGCTCAGGGCATCATCGTCAAACTCTCTAAACTGCGCCAGACGGCTCCAATCCATCAACTCAGAGGCCTCAGGCGCAGTGGTTGCTGGGCTGGCAGGAGCGGGCGTTGTATCCGCAGGCAGCGCGTGGCTTTGCGTGTGGACAGCGTATTGCCGCAGCACATCGGCCAGCTCATCAATGCGTATGGGCTTGGGTAGAAAGCCCAGCATGCCAGCATCGCGGCAGCGTTGGCGGTCTTCCTCCATCACCGATGCGGTCAGGGCGATAATGGGCGGCGCTGCGCGGCCGTGGCTCGACACGATCTGCCTGGCCGCAGCATAGCCGTCCATGACGGGCATATTGGCATCCATCAAAATGGCCGCAAACGCTGGTGCGCTGGCGGGTGCTTGCAGTGATGCGTCCACCAAATCCACGGCTTCGCGGCCATTGTGTGCGGTAGCCGCCTGGTAGCCCAGCCTGGTGAGCATGGCGACCGTCACCTTCAGGTTCACGGGATTGTCATCGGCCACGAGAATACGCAGATTTTTTGCTGCAACAGGGGCTTTGGCCGTGGTGGGCGTCTGCGCCGCATGCAGATGGTTAGACCGTATCAGGGCATCAAACAGCTGGGCTTGACGGTAGGGTTTGAGCAACACCGCATCAAACACCTTGGCCATGTCGCTCGTGGGCGCAGCGCCCGAGGTGAGCAGCACGATAAAGGCGTTGGGCTGGGTCAGGCGCAGGGTTTGGGTGAAGTCGTCGCCGTTCATATCGGGCATATGCATATCCACGATCACCATGTCTACCTTGTCGTGGGCCAGCCAATCGAGTGCAGGTTGCGCCCGCTCGAACTGCACGGTCTGTATGCCCCAGTGTTTGACTTGCTTGTTCAAAATACGCAAGTTGAGCGGGTTATCGTCGACCAGCAAGGCGCTCTTACCAGTGAGGCTGGCCATCTGGAACGATGCTGAATCCGAAGGCTCCACGGCATCTGCGTAGCCCAACTGCGCGGTGAACCAAAAGGTAGAGCCCTGACCTGGGGCTGACTCCAGGCCAACCTTGCCACCCATGATCTCGGCCAAGCGCTTGCAAATAGCCAGGCCCAGGCCTGTGCCGCCATACATGCGGGCCGTGGCGGCATCCACCTGGGTGAACGACTGGAACAGGGCAGACTGGCGCTCCAGCGGGATACCGATGCCAGTGTCTTTCACGCGAAACTCGATGCTGGCGGGCTGGTTGCCCTCAAAATCACGCAGTACATTGACCGACACCACAATCTGGCCTTGCTCGGTAAATTTGATGGCGTTATTGATAAAGTTCAGCAGCACCTGGCGCAGTCGGGTCACGTCGCCGCGCACCCAGGCGGGCACGTCGTCACTGATGTCTACCAGCAGTGCCAGGTTTTTCTCGCGGGCACGGGTGGAGGCGATGTCGCAGGCTTCTTCTACCGTGGTGCGCACACTGAGCGGCTCGTTTTCCAATTCCAGCTTGCCCGACTCAATTTTGGAGAAATCCAGCACGTCGTTGATCACCCCCAGCAACTGGTCGCTGGAGACGCGCATAGTGTGCAAGAAATCGCGCTGCTCCGCGTTCAGCGGTGTATCGGCCAGCAGGCTGGTCATGCCTACCACGCCATTCAATGGCGTGCGAATCTCGTGGCTCATGGTGGCCAAAAAAGAGGCTTTGGCCCTGGCCGCTGCCAGCGCATCCTCGCGTGAGGCCTCCAACTCCCTGGTGCGCAGCTCCACACGTTCTTCCAGGTGCTCATTGGCATCGCGCAAGGCCAGGGCCTGCTGCTCTATCTCGGAGCGTTTCGATTGGATTTCCACTGCACTGTTGTGCATGGCCATCGAGAGCGTTCGCACTTCGACGATCTTGGCTGTGCGTTGCACTTTAGGGATCTCACCCCGGCCCAAATCGGCCGCCGCTTGGGTCAGGCGGGCAAAGCGGCGGCTCAGGCTGTAGGCAAACAAGGTGGCAGCCAGTGCGCCCAGCACCAGCACGCCAATCGTCACATACACCGATTGCTGAATCGACCTGCGGGTTTCTCCCGCAAAGTCGCTGTCTGGCGCGGCAACCAGCAAAGTCCACTGCAGGCCTTGCGACTGGCCAAAGGGCCGCAGCGCAGCGATCAATTTGTCGCCTTGGGCAGTGCTGAGGTATTGCTGTAGGTCCACAGCATCGTTGTCGGATCTGGTGGTTGGATGCGCCTGCAGCTCCAGCAGTGCCGCGTAGGCCTGGCGCATGGTGGGGTTGGTGCTCTCGCTGGGTTTGAGCCGCTGGAGTTTGCCCGCCTGGGTTTTGAACAAATCTTCAGCCGTCGAGGTTGCCACCAGGTAGCCTTGCTCATCGACCAGCATGGCTACGCCGTGGTCACTGATTTTTTGCGCTTGCAGGCGCTGCGTGAGCGCCTTGAGGAACAGGTCTGCGCCCACCACGCCCACGGTAGCACCGGTTTGGTCAACGACCGGCTGGGCCAAGGTAATGAGCAGTTGGCCAGACGACGCAGACGGGTAGACGGTAGTAAAGGCGCGCCCTTTTTTAGCCAGCGAGCTCTCATACCAAGGGCGCTTGCGGGGGTCGAAGGCTTGCGTTTCGGCGGGTAGCTCTTGGCTGCGGTCCATGGCTTGCAGGGCGGTATAGTAGCGTCGGCCCGTCGCATCAGGGGCTTTGGTGTGTACTTTGGCGCGCTGCTGGGTATCGCCCACCATTTGTTGCACACCGTAAAAAGCCCCTTGGGCGTCGCCAAAATACAAAAACGAGACATCCGGCAGCATGCGGGTGAGCGAGAAAGCCAAGGACTCAAAGGCCTCTGGCGCGCCCATGAGTTTTTGAACATTGAGCGTCTGCTCGGGCGTCGGCTCTGGACGCAACAAGCCATTGAGCAGGGAGTGGGCCTGGAGCAGGTGGTTTTCGGTATCCAGCTGAACGCGGTAAGCCACGTCGGAGATGATTTTGTTGGACAGTTTGTCTACGTTTTGCAGTGTGCTTTTGTACATCAGCCCACCGACCAAGCCTGCGGGCAGCAGCGCAAACACCAGCAGGCTGCAGACCAGTATGCTGCGCAGGCGCCAAGCGGTAGCTGGCTTTTCGACGGGGGCGTCGCTAGTTGGGGGGGTGGGCATGGGATAGGTCGAAAGCAGTCAAATTTACAGTAAACACTCCATTGTCACCTGAATGTGCGCTGGCAGTCCCACTGTAGAGAAAAACCAAGCGATAAAACCGGCTGGCACGAGACATTTACCACATCTGCTTTGGCAAAACGCTGGGCTATGATGATTTCGGGTGGCTGGTGAGCCCAATGTCATGGACGGTTTTGTGCCAGTGTGAAGGGAAAAATGCATGGATAAAGTAGATGTGGTGGTCATCGGTGCCGGGGTGGTGGGGCTGGCGGTGGCGCGCGCGCTGGCGCTGCAAGGGCGCGAGGTGATCGTGATTGAGAAAGAAAACGCCATAGGCCAAGGCGTCAGTTCGCGCAATAGCGAGGTGATCCACGCCGGCCTGCAGTACACGCCCGGCTCGCTCAAGGCCCGCCTGTCGGTGCAAGGCAAAGCCAGGCTCTATGCCTACTGCGCAGCGCGGGGGGTAGGCTTTGCCCACTGCGGCAAGCTGCTGGTGGCCACGGATGTGCATCAACTGGACGCCCTGCGTGCGGTGCAAACCAAAGCCAGCGCCAATGGGGTGCCAACCCACTGGCTCAGTGCTGCGCAGGCGCAAGCCATGGAGCCCGCGCTGCGCTGCACCGCCGCGCTGCATTCGCCCAGCACCGGCATTGTGGACAGCCATGGCCTGATGTTGGCGCTGCAAGGCGACCTGGAACACGCAGGCGGCATGGTGGCGCTGGCCACCCGGGTCAAGTCCGTTCAGCTGCACATGCCTGGGCAGCGCGCAGCCCATGTCATTACAGCGCAAGCAGCTACTGAAAATGAAGCGTACAGCCTGCAGGCCAGCGCGGTGGTCAACGCCGCCAGCTTGCACGCCTGCGCGCTGGCCCGGTGTTTTGAGGGTTTGGACGCGCATTACATTCCACGCGAATACTTCGCCAAAGGCAACTACTACAGCCTGACTGGCAAGGCACCCTTTAGCCATTTGATTTACCCCATTCCCAACGACCATTGGCAGGGCGTGCACATCACCCTGGACCTGGGTGGGCAAGCCAAGTTTGGCCCCGATATTGAGTGGTTGGACGTGCTGGCACCAGAGGCGATTGATTACACGGTCGATCCCCAGCGTGCAGAGGGTTTCTATGCTGCCGTGCGCCAGTATTGGCCAGACTTGCCTGACGGCGCGCTGCAGCCCAGCTACAGCGGCGTGCGGCCCAAGATCCACAGCCCTGCCATGAAAGCCCCTGACTTTCGCATCGACGGGCCAGCCCTGCATGGCGTGGCGGGCCTGGTCAACCTCTTCGGCATCGAGTCGCCCGGGCTGACCAGCAGCTTGGCGATTGGCGAGTATGTCGCCAATATGTTATGTCAATCATAGCTTCTCCCGCATCATTTGAGCACACCCGCTATACATTGCGTAGCTGCTACGGCATGTTTTCTGCTGGCTAACAGATGATTTCATTTGAAAGTCACTCAAAAATGCGGTTTTGGAGCGGTTAAAAGCCTCTGGAGGCTGGCGCAGCGGCTGGAAACCGCAGGTTTGCCGGTTTGGAAACTGCTTTTAAAGTGTCTATCACGCTGCAGAGCCCTGGAATAATGCGGGAAAAGCTATGGAATTAGTAGTGACTTGGATGGTGAACATGCGCTGTGCAGGGTGCGCCCAGCCGCGTGCACGCAAAAAGCGGCTCCATCTTCTGAAAAATACCAAATTTTCAGCTCCTACCTGTGTACCCCACTGTCCTACATAGATAGAGTGCTACTATTTAGTGAGTGTCCGTGTTGTCAAGGCTACCTGCTAACCCGCAGGGGCAGATGCATCGCGGCCTGCGCGGCCCGTACTTCTACCCGCACCTGCTCGGTCAGCTCGGCCTTGAGTGCCGTGAACTCGGGCGTGGTTTTGACGGAGTAGTGGCGCGGGTGGGCTAGCGGCACCACGCGGTCGAGCTTGATGCGGCCGGGCCGCGCGCTCATCACCACGACGCGGGTGCCCATGAAGACGGCTTCGTCGATGTCGTGGGTGACAAATAAAACCGTTTTGCGCTCGGCCTCCCAAATGCCTAGCAGCAGTTCCTGCATCAGCTCGCGGGTTTGGTGGTCTAGCGCGCCAAAGGGCTCGTCCATCAGCAAAATGCGCGGGTTGTTGGCCAGGGCGCGGGCTATGGCCGTGCGCTGCTGCATGCCACCCGAGAGCTGTTTGGGGAAGTGGTTTTCAAAACCCGTGAGGCCTACTTTTTGAATAAAGCTGTGCGCAATCTCTAGTTGCTGGGGCCGCGCCATCCCGCGCTCGCGCAGGCCAAAGCAGACGTTGTCCAGCACGTTGAGCCAGGGGAAGAGGGTGTAGCTTTGGAACACCATGCCACGGTCTGCGCCCGCGTCGGTGATGTTTTTGCCCTCAAGCAATACTTGGCCCGAGGTTTGCTGGTCCAGCCCGGCTACGATGCGCAGCAGGGTGCTCTTGCCGCAGCCCGAGGGGCCCAGGATGGTGATGAAGTCGTTTTCGGCCACGTCCAAATCGGTGGCTTGCAGCGCCACAGTGGGTGCGCCGCCAGAGACGTTGGAAGCAAAACTGCGGCTGATGCCGCGCACGGTCAATATTCCCACGTAAGGTCTTTCTTTGGATGGATCATGCGTTACCTGTATTTCTGAATCTCAACTCAGCGCCCCAGCTGCGCCCACGCAAACTGGCCGCGGTTGAACCACTTGAAAGCCAAGTCGCTGGCCAGCCCAATCAGGCCGATGACGATGATGCCGAAGATGATCTGGTCAGTGGCCATCAGCGCCTGGCTGTCGGTGATCATGTGGCCAATGCCCGACGACGCGCCGATCAGCTCGGCCACGATGACATACGTCCAGGCCCAGCCCAGCACCATGCGCAATATTTCGGCAATCTCGGGCGCTGCGCCGGGGATGAGCACGCGCCTAACCAGGCTGGCATCGGTGCTGCCCAGGGTGTAGGCGGCCTCTACCAAATCACGCCGGGTGTTGCCCACCACCACGGCGATCATCAGCACCAGTTGGAAGAAGCTGCCAATGATGATGACCGAGAGTTTTTGCGCCTCGCCGATACCGACCCACAAGATGAGCAGGGGGATGAAGGCGCTGGCTGGCAGATAGCGGGCAAAGGACACAAAGGGCTCAAAAAACGCCTCAATCGGCTTGTAGGTGCCCATGGCTACGCCCAGCGGAATAGCGAAGAAAGCCGCGATGACGAAGCCGCCCACCACGCGCCACACCGTCATGCCAATGTCTTTCATAAAGCCCATTTGCGTGATGAGGGTGTAGCCCGACTGCACCATGGTGATCGGGTCGGCTAAAAAGGTTTTGCTGACAAAACCGCCCAGCGTGGCGAACGCCCACGCCGCTACGAAGACGATAAAAAACGAAACCCCAAGCCAGATGCGGGTGGCGGGTGCAACAGGTGTGAGTGGTTTCATGAATAGAGGTTCGAAGTACAGGTAACGCCAAAATTGCAGCGGACTTTTTTTCTGCGTTTTTTGCGTTATTTTTGCGTTTTTCGCGTTACCTAAAGCAGGCGATAACGTTACTTCAAAAAGCGCGTATCGGCCAGCTTGCTCAAATCAGGAATGGCTTTGATAATGCCAGCTTCGAGCAGCAAATCAGCCGCCTCTTTGCTGAACGCCGCATGCTCACCGGCAAAGAACTTGGCATTCGCATCGCGGTCTTGCCAGCGCAGGTAAGCCTGGCTTTTCTCAAAGGCTTCACCCGTTTGCTTAATGTCGGCACCCATGATTTCAAAGCTCTTCTTTGGCTCGGCTTTGATCATGGCGATGGCATCAAAATACGCGTCAGCCAGGGCCTTGGCGGCCTTGGGGTTCTCGCTTAAAAACTTCGGCGTGCAGCCAAAGGTGTCCATCACCATCGGGTAGTCGAGTGTGGTGGCGATGATCTTGCCTGCCTCTGGTTTGGCGCGCACAGCCGACAAGTAGGGCTCATAGGTCATGGCGGCGTCTACGCCCGCAGTGCCTGCGATGATGGCGTTGGCAGCGGCTTGGGGTTCCAGGTTAACGACGGTCACGTCTTTCACGCTCATGCCGTTTTTCTTGAGCATCCAGGCCAGCGCAAAGTAGGGGGCGGTGCCGGGCGCGCTGGAGGCGACGGTTTTGCCCTTCAGATCCGTAATCTTGGTGATGCCGGGCTTGACCACCATGCCGTCAGCGCCATAGCTTTTGTCGAGCTGGAAGATTTGCGTGGTGGGCACGCCGTTGGCGTTCCAGGCGACCCAGGTTTCTACCGTAGTGGCGGCGCACTGAATGTCACCGGAGGCGATGGCCAGGTGGCGGTCTTTTTGGGGAATTTTTTTGAGCGATACGTCCAGGCCATGCTTTTTAAACAGGCCCGCTTCTTTGGCCAACGTCAGCGGCGCAAAGCCGGTCCAGCCTGAGAGGCCCACGGCGACTTTAGTTTCTTGGGCCAACGCGCCAGCAGCAAAGGACGTAGCAGCGATGGCAATGCACAAGGGTTTTAACAAACGAGATACTTTCATGGACAACTCCTAAGGGGGATAAAAAAGAACACAGCGGGCGAATGCTAGATGGGAACCCATAGCTTGGGCAATCGGGGTAACCCGTGCAAGATGTTCGCTAATGAACCATCTTGCACCAAGGCAGTGGCCTTTCCGATGTCAGGGGCCAGGTAGCGGTCTTGTGCCATGGTGGCTACGGTGCGGCGCAGCAAAGCATGCACGGCTTCGAGCGGTGCCGAGCTTTGCAGGGGGCGCAAAAAATCGATGCCCTGCGCTGCGGCCAATAGCTCAATGCCCAAGATATGTGCCGTGTTGGCCACCATCGGCTGCAAGCGCCGCGCGGCAAAGGTGGCCATGGAGACATGGTCTTCCTGATTGGCGCTGGTGGGCAGGCTGTCCACACTGGCTGGGTGAGCGAGGGACTTGTTTTCTGAGGCGAGCGAGGCGGCGGTGACATGCGCAATCATGAATCCGCTGTTCAGCCCCGCGTCCTGGGTAAGGAAGGGCGGCAGGAGTGAGACGCCGCTATCGATCAGCATGGCAATGCGCCGCTCGGCTATCGCACCCACCTCGGCAATGGCCAGCGCCATGCCGTCGGCGGCCAGGGCTACCGGCTCGGCATGGAAGTTGCCGCCCGAGACCATCGCGCCGTCACCTGCAAACACCAGCGGGTTGTCGGTGACGGCGTTGGCCTCGCGCAGCAGCACCAGGCTGGCGTGGCGCAACTGGTCCAGGCAGGCGCCTACTACTTGCGGCTGGCAGCGCAGGCAGTACGGGTCTTGCACGCGGTCGTCCCCCCGCAGGTGCGACTGGCGGATGGCGCTGCCTGCGAGCAGGGCCCGGTAGTACTGCGCCACGTCGATCTGGCCGGGCTGGCCGCGCACGGCGTGGATGCGCGGGTCAAATGGGCCGTCGCTGCCTCGTGCGGCATCGACCGTGAGTGCGCCGATCACCAGTGCGGCTTCGAGTACAGGCTCAAAAATCAGGAAAGCGTGTAGGGCGAGCGCGGTCGAAGTTTGGGTGCCGTTGATGAGCGCCAGGCCTTCTTTGGCTTGCAGCGTAAGCGGTGCAATGCCTGCTTGTTGTAACGCGTTCGCCGCGCTGATGCGTTGGCCGTCCACCAGCATCTCGCCTTCACCGATCAAGGCCAGCGTCATGTGCGCCAGCGGTGCCAAGTCGCCCGATGCACCGACCGAGCCTTGCGAAGGCACATAAGGCACCAAACCAGCGTTGTACACGGCCAGCAGGGTGTCTATCACTACCTCGCGCACGCCAGAGTAGCCGCGTGCCAGGCTGGCGGCCTTGGTGGCCAGCATCAGGCGCACCACGGGCGCTGCCAGGGGCGCGCCCACACCTGCGCTGTGCGAGCGGATGAGGTTGAGCTGCAAGGTGGCTAGCTGCGCTTTGCTGATGCGCTGGTGGGCCAGCTTGCCAAAGCCAGTGTTCACGCCGTACACCGGGGCATCACCATCGGCAGCGCGCTGCACTACCAGGGCGCTGGCGCGGATTTGCGTGCGTGCCTCGGGTGCAAGCTCTAGCGGCACGCCCTCTGCATGGATGCTTTGCAATTGCTCTAGCGTGAGCTGGCCGGGGGTTAGTCGCATGGTAGTCGCGTGGTGAGTTGCACGCTCAGGCCTTGAGCATGGGCAGGTTAAGTTGGTGATCATGCGCGCACTGGATGGCGGACGCATAGCCTGCATCGGCATGGCGCATCACGCCCGTAGCGGGGTCATTCCACAGCACGCGGTCAATGCGCTGTGCGGCCTCTGGCGTGCCGTCGCACACAATCACTACGCCCGCATGCTGCGAGTAACCCATGCCCACACCACCTCCGTGGTGCAGCGACACCCAGGTGGCACCGCCAGCGGTATTGAGCAGGGCGTTGAGCAGCGGCCAGTCGCTTACCGCGTCAGAGCCGTCTTGCATGGCCTCGGTTTCGCGGTTGGGCGAGGCCACCGAGCCGCTGTCCAGATGGTCGCGGCCAATCACGATGGGGGCTTTGAGCTCGCCGCTTTTGACCATCTCGTTAAAGGCCAGGCCTGCCAAATGCCGCTCGCCCAGGCCGATCCAGCAGATGCGCGCGGGCAGGCCCTGGAAGGCGATACGCTCGCCCGCCATGTCCAGCCAGCGGTGCAAGGCCTTTTTGGCCGGGAAAAGCTCTTTGAGCTTGGCATCGGTTTTGCGAATGTCTTCGGGGTCGCCACTGAGCGCCACCCAGCGGAAGGGCCCCGTGCCGCTGCAAAACAGCGGACGAATATAGGCAGGCACAAAGCCGGGAAAGTCAAAGGCGTTTTTCACACCTGCGTCCAGCGCCACTTGGCGGATGTTGTTACCGTAGTCCACCGTGGGGATGCCCATGGACTGAAAGGCCAGCATGGCTTGCACTTGGGTGGCGCAGCCTTGGCTGGCAGCCGCGCGCAACGCGGCGTGTTGGGTGTGGTCCGCTTGCGCGGCTTGCCACTGCGCCACGCTCCAGCCGGGGGGCAGGTAGCCGTTGACCAGATCATGCGCCGAGGTTTGGTCGGTAACCAAATCGGGTTTGAAGCCGCTGGACTGTGCGCGGCGCACCAGCTCGGGCAGCAATTCGGCGGCGTTGCCACACACGCCCACCGAGATGGCTTTTTTCTCTGCGGTGTAGCACTTCATGCGCGCCAGCGCATCGTCTAAATCGGTGGCCTGTTCGTCCAGGTATTTGGTTTTCCGGCGAAAGTCGATGCGGCTTTGCTGGCACTCGATATGCAGCGAGCTGGCCCCGGCAAAACTGGCCGCCAGTGGCTGCGCGCCGCCCATGCCGCCAAGGCCTGCCGTAAGTATCCAGCGGCCTGCCCAGTCGCCAGCGTAGTGCTGCCGCCCAGCCTCCATAAACGTCTCATAGGTGCCCTGCACAATTCCTTGGGTGCCGATGTAGATCCACGATCCCGCAGTCATCTGGCCGTACATCATCAGGCCCTTGCGGTCCAGCTCGGAGAAATGCTCCCACGTGGCCCACTTGGGCACCAGGTTGGAGTTGGCTATCAGCACGCGCGGGGCATTGGCGTGGGTGCGGAACACGCCCACGGGTTTGCCAGACTGGATAAGCAGCGTCTCGTCGCTCTCCAGCTTGCGCAGTTGCACCAATATTTCTTCAAAACAATCCCAATTGCGCGCTGCTTTGCCGATGCCGCCGTACACCACCAGCGCGGTGGGGTTTTCAGCCACCGCAGGGTCGAGGTTGTTTTGCAGCATGCGGTAGGCCGCCTCGGTTTGCCAGCTTTTGCAGTGCAGAGTGGTGCCGGTGGGCGAGCGCACCTCGCGGGGTTGGGCGGTGACGGGGGCGGAGGTGAAAGGCTGATTGAGGTTGCTCATGGTGACCTGCTAGCTTTAAAAAAACTCCCACCCAATGTACTTGTACATACAAGTAAGGTCAAGTAAGATAAACCCTAGTTTGATGTGTACCCACCATGCCCAAAACCGTGCCTGCTGCTGCGCCCCATAGCGCCGCTGCCCACCTGCCGCCGCGCGCCCAATACCAAAAAGTGAAAGACTATTTGGTGCAAGCCATGGAGCAGGGCCGCTATGTGCCCGGCGCGTTGATGCCCTCTGAGGCGGTGCTGGTGGCGCAGTTTGGTGTGAGCCGCATGACGGTGAACCGCGCATTACGTGAGCTGAACGACGCTGGCATGGTCAACCGGGTGCAAGGTGTGGGCACTTTTGCAGCGCCAATGAACCGGTTGTCGTCGAGCCTGACGATCCGCGATTTACATGAAGAGATCGAGTCGCGCGGCCACCACCACCACGCCGTGGTGCACTTGCAGCGTGCCGAGACGGTAGCCAGCGCTTTGGCGCCGCGCATCGGCCTGCCCGAGGGCGCGCCGGTGTTCCACACCCTCATCGTGCATTTTGACAACGGGGTGGCCTTGCAATGTGAAGACCGCTATGTGAACCCGGCGCGCGCACCGGGCTATTTGGAAGTGGATTTCACACAAATAACGCCTACGCAATATCTGCTGCAAGTAGCTCCCCTGTGGCAAGCGCAGTATTCGATTGACGCTGCCGCGCCAACCAAGAAAGAAGCCAAACTGCTGGGTATTGCCGCCACCGAGCCCTGCCTGATCGTGCAGCGCCGTACCGTGAGCCGCAACACGCCCATCACCTTTGCCCGCCTGGTGCACCCCGGCGGGCGCTACAGTTTGCAGGGGCAGTTCAAGCCATGACCGTCTCCATCATTCACGCCCTCGATGTGCCGCCCCAGCCCTGGCGCAATGGCGGGGGCATCACGCGCGAGCTGTTGGCCTGGCCATCAGCTCAGAGCTGGCTGGTGCGCATCAGCCTGGCCGACATTGTGCAAGACGGCGCGTTCTCGGCATTCCCCGATGTGCAGCGCTGGTTTGGCGTAGTGCAGGGCGCGGGGGTAGGGCTGCAGTTTGCGGACCAGCAGGTGATGCAGACGCTCGCGAGCGAGGCCTTGCAGTTTGATGGCGCTGCCGCACCTTTTTGCCGCTTGCTGGAGGGCGCTACACAAGATATGAACTTGATGCTGCGGGGCAGTGATGCTGCACAAGGCTGCATGCAGCCAGTAAGCCCTGGTGTGGCATGGCAAAGCTGCAAGCCACTGCGGGCTTTGTTCACCACCGCTGCTGGGGTATGGTGTGATGACTTTCACGAGCAGCGGTTGGCAGCGTATGATTTTTTGTGGACCGCCAATGCAACGGGGTCGGCTTGGCGGTTTATCTGTGACGCGCCAGCCGATGCACCGCCAACGCCGCTGACAGGCGCGTGGTGGCTGGGCGCGCAGGTGCGCAAGGAGACTTTATGACACTGGCTTTATGGCAGTACGCCAGCGTGGCGACCCTGTGCAGCGCGGCAGGGCCATCTACAGGCAAGAGCGACGCAGCCGAGTGGGGCTTTATCCCCGACGGTGCCGTGCTTACCCATGGCGAGCGTATGGTGTGGGTGGGCGAACGCGCCGCCGTGCCCTCTGATTTGCGCGCCCAGGTATCCGAAGAACATGACCTGCAAGGCGCGCTACTCACGCCGGGCTTGCTCGACTGCCACACCCACTTGGTCTATGGTGGCCACCGCGCGCACGAGTTTGAGCTGCGCTTGCAAGGTGCCAGCTACGAAGATATCGCACGCGCGGGGGGCGGCATTCGCTCCACGGTGGCTGCCACGCGGGACAGCAGCGACGTGCAACTGCTAGCCAGCGCCACCGAGCGCGCACTGGCGCTGATGCGTGAGGGCGTGTGTACGGTAGAGATCAAATCCGGCTACGGCCTGAGCCTGGAGCATGAGGCACGCTGCCTGCGGGTGGCGAGGCAATTGGGCCAGCAATTGGCGCTCACCGTGCAAACTAGCTGCTTGTCGGCCCACGCCCTGCCGCCCGAATATGCAGGACGGGCGGACGACTATATCGACGCGGTGTGCGCATGGCTGCCCCATTTGCATGCAGAAGGTTTGATGGACGCGGTGGATGTATTTTGCGACACCATTGGCTTTACCCGGGAGCAAACCCAGCGGGTGTTTGTGGCCGCGCGCGCGCTGGGCCTGCCCGTGAAGCTGCATGCCGAGCAACTGAGCGACCAGGATGGCGCGGCGCTGGCCGCCAGCTACGGCGCGCTGTCATGTGACCACTTGGAGCACCTGAGCAGCCAAGGCATTGCCGCCATGGCGCAATCGGGCACGGTGGCCGTGCTGCTGCCGGGGGCGTACTACTTTTTGCGTGAGACCAAGCTGCCGCCTGTGCAAGCCTTGCGCGATGCGGGTGTGCCGATAGCTATTGCAACTGACCACAACCCCGGCTCGTCGCCCACCTTGTCGCCCCTGCTCATGCTGAACATGGCCTGCACGCTGTTCAGAATGACTCCGTTGGAGGCTGTACGCGGCATGACGGTGCATGCTGCAAAGGCGCTAGGATTGAAGGGTCGTGGTCAGCTAGTGGCAGGCCAGCGCGCAGATTTTGCCGTGTGGCAAGTGGCGCACCCCAGAGAATTAGCCTATTGGTTTGGCCGCAACCCGTGCAGTGCGCGGGTGGTGGCAGGAAAGGAATACCCCGTATGAGTGAAGTTTTTACACTGCACCAAGGCACCAGCCCTTTGCTGGTGAGCGTGCCCCATGCGGGTACACATATCCCCGATGGCATGCGCAGCTTGCTCACCACCAAAGCGCTGCAAGTAGCCGACACCGACTGGCATCTTGGCGTGCTGTACGACTACGTGAAAACGCAAAACGCCAGCCTGTTGGTGCCCCAACATTCACGCTATGTGATTGACCTGAACCGCCCGCCCGATGGCGCGGCCATGTACCCCGACGCCAACAACACAGGGCTGTGCCCAGTGACCGATTTTTATGGCGACAGCATTTACAAGCCGGGTTGCGCGCCCGATGCGCAGCAAGTGGCCCAGCGTATCGCCCAGTATTGGCAGCCTTACCACGCGGCGCTGGCCAGCGAGCTGGCGCGCATCAAGGCGCTGCACGGCTACGCCGTGCTGTTTGACGGCCACAGCATCAAGTCACAAGTGCCTTGGTTGTTTGATGGGCTACTGCCAGACCTGAACATCGGCACCGCTAATGGCGCAAGCTGTGCGGTCAATCTGCGCGAAGGCGTAGCGCAGTTACTGGCGGGGCAGAGCGACTTTAGCCATGTGATGGATGGCCGCTTCAAGGGCGGCTACATCACGCGGCAGTACGGGCGGCCAGAGCAGGGCATCCACGCCGTGCAGCTAGAGATGTGCTGGAGCACCTACATGCACGAGTCGCCGCCCTATGTGCTGGACGCGCAGCGCCAAGCGCGCATCCATCCCTTGTTGCAGAGTTTGACCAGCCTGCTGGCCAGTGTGGTGCCGCATGGCTGATGTGCAGCGAGCGTTTTGGACTCCGCAGGCGTGGGTAGCTGGGGCTTGGCAGCGTGACGTGTTGCTCAGGGTAGATGCTTCGGGATGCTGGTCTGACATACAAATAGGTTTTGCAGCACCTGCGCAAGGCGCTACGATTTTGAAAGCGCCTGTCTTGCCCGGCTTGGTCAACGCCCACAGCCACGCGTTTCAGCGCGCCTTTGCGGGCATGGCCGAGCGCAGGCACAGTGCTGAGGATAACTTTTGGTCATGGCGCGAGCGCATGTATGGCGTAGCTAATCGCGTGACTCCCGCGCAGTTGCAAGCCATCGCCGCACAGCTGTATGCCGAGCTGCTGGAGGGCGGCTATACCCAGGTGTGCGAGTTCCATTACCTGCACCATGCGCCGGGTGGCCAGCCCTATGCCGACCCGTATGCCATGACATGGGCCTTAACGCAGGCAGCAAGCCAAGCCGGGCTAGGCCTGACGGTATTGCCCACCTTGTATGAGCGGGCCGGGTTTGCATTGCCTGCATTGCGTAATGATCAACAACGCTTTGCTACCGACGCTGCGTGGGTGGCCAAGCTGATCAAAGCAGTGACCGCCTCAGGCGCGCCGCTGGTCAATGCAGGCGCGGCCATCCACTCCCTGCGTGCCGCAACCCCAGAGTCCATTCGCCAACTTAAAAAACTCTTGGCAGAGACCAACTGTCCCTTGCATATTCACGTAGCCGAGCAAACCGCCGAGGTCGCCGATTGCCTTGCCAGCACCGGCCAGCGCCCAGTGCAGTGGCTGTGTGCGCAAGGCCTGCTCGACGAGCGTTGGCATCTAGTCCACGCCACACATAGCACCGCGCAAGAAATAGATGCCGTAGCCGCGACAGGCGCACAGTTGGTGATCTGCCCTGGCACTGAAGCCAACTTGGGCGACGGCCTCACCGATGTACCCCGTTGGCTCGCAGCAGGCATAAGCACGGCCATCGGCTCAGACAGCCATGTGTGCCGCACCTGGCGCGAAGAGCTGCGCTGGCTCGACTACGGCCAGCGCCTGCACTTGCAGCAGCGCAACGTATGCGCGGCACCTGCCTTGGGCGCGCAATCCACCGCACAACGCCTGTTTGACGCGGCGCTGGCAGGCGGGGGCCGGGCAGCGGGTTTGGGCAAGCAAGGCTTGATAGTCGGCGCGCGGGCAGACATGGTGGTGCTGAACGGGCAGTGCCCCGGCCTGCTGGGCGTACCCGCAGACTACAGCCTGGACGCATTGGTGTTTGCCACCGACGGCGATGCCATCGACGCGGTGTATGTAGCAGGCAAACAGGTAGTGCACCAAGGCAAGCATATGGCCAAAGACGCGATTGCGCAGCGCTATGTGGCAACCATGCAAGCGCTATGGGCGGTGTCATGAGCCGCCGCAATGCCCCCAAACGGTGATTTATCAACCTGACCTGGACTAATTGCTGTACCTTGACGGGTGATGCCAATCCTAATCAAATATGGCAATACGGAGACGCCAACCCGATTGCCTCTCGGGCGTATCGCAATACCGGGAGCCCGTGCTGTTCGGCTGCGGGGGTGATGAGCGTGTGCTGATCACGCGCTGCCTTGCTCCGCCCTTAACGGGTCAAAGTCTTTTTGATGTCCTTGGTCAGCAAATACAAATGCAATGCATCTACGGCTGAGGGCTCGAATCCGTAGTGCTGATAGAAGGCTACGGCAGCCGCATCTTTGGCATGCACCATCAGCGCCCTGCAACCAATCACCTCGGCAGCTTGCAGGTACTTTTGCAAAGCACTCTGCAATAGTGAGCGGCCTACACCCATCCCCTGCGCGGTGTGATCTACCGCCAAGCGCGCGAGCAACAGCATCGGAATCGGCTGCTTTGCCAATCCTTTGCTGACGCGCGCCGTGGTGCTCGCAGGCTCTGCCGATGCTGCGGCCAGGCTGTAGTAGCCCATCACAGGTTGATTGGCTGCACCGGTTGCCACCGTCACGTAGGTGCGTGCGCTGCCATTAGCCTGGTTGGTCAGCGCGTAACGCTGCAAAAACGCGTTGAGCGCCGGTGTGCCACAGTCAAACTGGTCTGTGTGGTGCAAAGCGGTAAAAAGCTCGGGGTGGGACAACACCACCGCTCTATCGGCAGGGCTTGCCATTAGGCAAACACGCTGGGATTTGCAAACAAATTTTTCAGTGCGGGGATTTTGCGGGCGGGTGCATCCAGCGCTTGGTGAAGTGCCGTCATTTGAGGCGCTGAAAGCACAAAGCGCGTTTGGTCACCCAGCACGCGGGCAGCGGCATCGCGCGATGCGTCCAGCATAAAACTGCTGAGCGACTGGTTTTGCAGAGCTGCAGCTTGCTCCAGGCTGGATTTGATTTCAGCTGCGGCGCGAATTTCAATGCGCTCTGCGCGGGTAGATGTGTTCATACTCGATCAACTTTTAAAAAACACAATTGTCCGTACATGCGCCGTACATGTCAAGCGTCCTTTTAATCGCAAGCTTGTAAAAACCAAGGAGCGCAGATCACGTCACATCGCCTTGAAGACATGGGCGAACAAGCGGCTCACTGCCAGCGATTCGCTGTGTCCGCTGGCACTGGCGCGCAGGGTGACGCGCAGTTTGCCAGCCTCATCGCGGCGCACGGCCTCTATGGCGCTTGCGCGCACTACGGTGCTGCGGTGGATTTGCCAAAACACCTGCGTGTCTAGCTGGGGCAGCAGGTCTTTGATGGGGGTGCGGATCAGATACTCTTTGCTGGCGGTGACCACGCGCACGTATTTGTCGGCGGCTTCAAAATACTGCACCTCGTCCACCGGCACCAGGGTGATGCTGCTGCCTACGCCTACTTGCAGGCGCTGCAGAAGTGGTGGGGCAGGGCGCGGCGCGGGGCCGGTCAGCAAGCTGCGCAGTTGGTCGAGTGCCGCTTGTGAAGGCTCGGATTCACGGTCGCGTTCACGGTCGGGTGGGGTATTTTTCTGAATACCGTGTGCTACGGTATAAATAGCTGCTTGCGCAATATTTTTGCTGGCTAAGGGCTTAATTCGTTCTAAAGATTGCTGCAAACGGACGCTTTGCAGCGGTTTAAGCAGGTAGTCCACGGCAGCGCGTTCAAAGGCCTGTACGGCGTATTCATCATAGGCGGTGATAAAGACCAAGAGCGGCAAGGCGCGCTGTGCAGGCCATTGGTCGGCAATGTCGGCGGCGGCATCCAGACCACTCAAACCGGGCATGCGCACATCAAAAAACAGCAGGTCTGGCTGCAGGCGCAGGGCTTCACGCACCGCGCTAAGGCCGTCACCCACGGTGGCGACGATGTGCAGCTCGGGCCAGGCAGCGGCCAGCTCGCGTGCCAGGGCTTGCGCGAGCAGTGGCTCGTCTTCGGCGATCAGGGCGGTGGGGCGGCGGGTGGTAGCGGGCATGGCGTGTTCAACGGGTCAGTGGGATGCGCAGTAGGGCCGTGGTGCCACTGGCAGGCGCATTTTGTATGCCTTTTTGACCTGCAGCGCCCTGTTTAATAGCGTAAGCAGCTACGAAATCAAGAGTAGCCTGGTTGCTGTACCGGGTTGCCAGACGTTCGCGTACCTGGTGTATGCCAAAGCCTTCAGGCGTATGGGCGGCATTAAAACCCGCGCCCGTGTCAGCCACTTGCAGCACCAAGGTGTTGCCCTCCATTTGCGCACTGACGGTGATGCTGCCGCCGGCTACCTGCGGCTCCAGTCCATGCACGATGCTGTTCTCTACCAGGCTTTGCAGGATCAGCGGCGGTACGAGCACGTTGGCCAGTGCATCGGGCAAGTCCAGCGTGTAGGCCAGGCGCGGCCCCATGCGAATTTGCATCAACTCCAGGTAGTCGCGCAGGCGCTCAAACTCGGCGCTCAAGGGGTGCTCGGTAGCGCGCGAGGCGCTGAGGGTGCTGCGCAGGTAGTCGTTCAGGCGGTCTAGCATGTGGGTGGCGCGCGGTGGGTCGGTGGCTATCAAGGCGCGCAGATTGGCCAGCGTGTTGAACAGCATGTGCGGGTCTAGCTGGCTTTGCAAAAGCTGCAGCTGCGCTTCGGTAGCTTGGCGCTGCGAGGCTTGTAGCTCGGCATAGAGGAAGTGGCTTTTGCCGGTGGCGTAGAAAAAGAAACTGACCACCGCACCCGAGACAATGCTGAGCAAAAAGAAATTCACCAGCATGCGGGGTCTGTCCTGGAAGAACTCCCAGCTAGAGTGGCCGCTGTACGCATCGCCAATGAGGGTGCCGAGCACATGACCTATCGCGCAGCCCGCCACGACCAAGGCGATAGCGCGCCAGCCGCGCGGGAAATGGTAGGGCGAGCTGATGTCGATAAAAAACCGACCCAAATCGATGATTGCCCAAGTGAGCATGCCGCCCGACAATGAGTACACCAGTTGAATGTGCAGCGCCACACCCGGTCGGAACCACCACAGGCCGAGCGCTATCAGCACGCAAAACACGGCTACCTTGAGCGCATGGTTGACCAGCATAGGCAGGTGCCCGCGCAGCGTGATGAGCGGGGCAGGCGGGTTAATGAGGGAGGCAGGTGCTGGCATGCTGGCTATTGTGCAATGGAAAGCTGGGTGTTGAAAAACGCCATCATTCGACCATAGACGGCGGGTAGTTGCTTGCGATCAAAGCCCGGTGGGTCTACCAGCAAAGGCGAGATACTCTGCGCGAGCGCCTGGGGCCAAGGGGACATCAGCGTGCCGTGGCCAGAATTGGGTAGGTTGGGAATGTCCACACAGCTTGCGCACGCAGACTGTAGCTTTTTGCTGTGAAACCGGGGTGCCAACCACGGGTCAAACTCTGAATGCACCAGGCCCACAGCAATGCGTGGTTGGGCGATAGATGCCATGTCGATATACGCGGCGATGGGCACGGATGCGATCACTGCCTTGATGCGTGGATCGGTATGGCTTTGAAGTGCTTCGTCATTAAAAAGCAGGCTGTGCGCCCAGCGGGCCACCGTAAGTTTGACAGGGTCGAGCCAATTGCCTTTCAGGCTGGTAATCAAGCCTACGCAGGCAGGAAAGTCCTCTTGCATATGCGCCAAGCAGTGGCGCTTGAAAGTGGCGGGCGACCAACGTGCTCCCGCGAGGGTCAGCGCTGTCAGGCCACCTGCCGAGGTGCCGTACACGCCTACTTGGGTAAAGTCCACCAGCGCCGCAAAACGTATATCAGCTTGCACCGCATCGATGGCTTGCGACACTTCATGCGGCCTCAGCTTCCATGTTGCGGGGCCTACCTTGCTATGGTCTTTGTGGTTATCGCCCGCATGCTCTGGCATGGCGACGATAAAACCGGCATCCACCAAGCTGGCCGCAAAATCTGCCATCGGCCATGGCGAGCCGCCCGAGCCGTGGGAAAAGATCACCAAGCGACGGTTGCCTGGGCTGGGGCTGCCATCCATCGCCACGTTGAGCGTGAAAGGCCCACGCGCCAGGGCCGCAGCGGGGCTGCTGCTGGGATAGAACATGGTGACAGGGCCGCGCTGGTCGGTGCCTGGCAGCACGGTGAGCCCGACGGCAGCTTGTGACCCATATGCCGCGAGGCAAAGCAATAAGAAAGTGAGGAGTCTCTTCATGGCAGATTCCTCACCAAGGATCGCGCTGCGCCACCAGTCGCGCACGCTCTCGCTGCACCATAGTTTCACGCAGAGCACTGCCAGCCCCAGCAAACCACACTGCTACGCCATGGATAGCCAGTCCCAGCCCCCAACCCAGCAAAGGGAATGCCGCCCACACTTTGCCATGCCATAGCGAAAGGGCGATTAAAAACGCGTTAACAATCACGTAAACGCTGGCGTGCATGAACCAGCCCAGTTTGGCGTTGGCGCGTTTGCGGGCGAGGCGGTCAATGTTCTCGGGCGTCATAGATGTTCCTTGGGGTAAATCAGTGTGCTGCAAAAGGTAAAGCCAAGCGCCACAGCCGCAGGGCACGCCCTGCAAAAAAGCCGCTGAACAGGCCATACAGCATGCTCACCAGGGTGGCAAACACCGCTTGCTGTGCCATGCCGGGCTGCATGGCTAGCGTCACGCCCACTGCGTATTTGGTACAGAAGATACCCAGAATGACGAACAGTGGCAGCCAGCTGCCGGGAATGGCATAGCGGCGCAGTGTGCTGTCGTATGCCGCTCCCAACGGAGCAGGGCGCAACACCATCAAGCTAACGACCATAGCGCACGCTGCAAGCCATACGCCCAGCACTGCGGGCGAAGGGCCAAAGGCAGATACCGTGCCGAACAAAGACAGAAATATCATGATCATTGGGATGACGAGCAAGCGCCGCAGACCGACACTGCGGCTGCGACTTTGGCTGTAGCCCAAGGCTACCAATGCCGCCAAAAGGGCCCAAACCCATACGGGTGTGCTGTGGATGATTTGTGTGAGCAAGATAATCTCCTTGAATGCTTCAACGCCTTGAACTGTAGGTAAAGGCCCGCCAGTCAACCAGCGCTTTGCGACAAAACGCCGGTTTGGTGGAGCCAAATGCTTTTTTGGGGCCTATTTACATGCCAGACACGCCAGTGCTCTGGCAGATTCATACAATGCAAAGTATGAAAAAAGTGACTTGGATAGCAGGAGCCGTGGTGCTCGCTTTGGCGGGCGGCGGCGCATGGTGGTGGACGCAGCGGGCCAAAGCCGAAGACGTGAGCTACCGCACGGCCAAAATAGAGCGCGGCAACTTGCAGGCCACGGTGTCGGCCAGCGGCGCGGTGAACCCCGTCACCCAGGTGTCGGTGGGCACGCAGATCAGCGGGCAGATCAAAGAGCTGTATGTGGACTTTAACTCTGAGGTCAAGGCCGGGCAACTGATCGCCTTGATCGACCCTGAGACCTTTGAGTACCGCGTGCGCTCGGCTCAGGCTGATGTGGACTCGGCCCGTGCAGCGGTGCTGACGGCGCAGGCCAATATCGCCGCCAGCAATGCGGCGGTGTCGCGCGCCAAGGTGGATTCGGTGGAAGCCCAGCGAGACCTGGAGCGCCAGCAAATGCTGGTGGACAAACAGTTTGTAGCGCAAAACGTGGCTGACAAGGCGCGTGCCTTGGTGGCGTCCAGCAGCGAGTCGATCAAAGCCGCCGAGGCGCAACTTGCGGTGACGCAGGCGCAGATCAAGAGCGCGCAGGCTAATGTGGCGCAACGCGAGTCGTCGTTGGCGCAGGCCCGTATTGACCTGTCGCGCACCAAAATTACTTCGCCGGTGAACGGTATCGTCATCAAGCGTGCGATTGAGAAAGGCCAAACCGTGGCGGCCAGTTTGTCCTCGCCCGAGCTGTTTGTGATTGCGCAAAACCTCTCCGACATGCAGGTAGATGCCAGCATTGACGAGAGCGATGTGGGGCGCATCCGCACCGGGCAAAAAGCCAGCTTTACCGTGGACGCGTACCCCGGCCAGACCTTTGAGGGCGAAGTCAGGCAGGTACGCAAGGCCGCGCAAAACGTGGCCAACGTGGTGACCTACGTGGCAGTGGTGGGCTTTACCAATGTGGGCGACAAGCTCTTGCCCGGCATGACAGCCAATGTGCGCCTGGTGACCGACCTGCGTGAGAACGTGCTGAAGATTCCCAACGCTGCGCTACGCGTGCGTGTGGCGGGCGTGGAGCCTGCGGGGCAGGGCGCTTCAGGCCCGGCGCAAGGCGCCTCGGGCCCGGCACAAGGTACCTCGGGCCCGGCGCGGGGGGCGTCGGGTGCGGCAACGGGTAGCAGCACGGGCAGTGTGGGCGCAGATGCAGGTGCAAAAGTGGCGCGGTTCAGTTGGATGAGCGAGGCCGTGGCCCAGCAAGCCGGTGGCGGTGGTTTTGCCGCGCAGCGCGAGCGCTTGGTGACCGAGCTGGGCTTGAGTGCCGAGCAGCAAACCCAGCTCGATGCCATCCAGGCCGAGCTGCGCCCGCAGTTTGCCGCCATGCGCGACATGCCCGATGGCGAGCGCGCGGCAGCACGCGAGAAGGTGACAGCGCAGATGCGCCAAAAGATCAGCGCTATGCTGACCCCCACCCAGCGCACGAAGTACCTAGAGATCGTCGCCAATGCGGCTAGCGCGCGGGGAGCCGGTGGTGGTGCAGGTGGTGGTGCAGGTGGCGCGGCGGGTAGCTCTGCGCCAAGTACTGCTGCAACTGCCGCACTTGGCGGTGAAACCAAGCCAGCGGTCAATCCATCTAACGCTACTAATTCAGTAGCTTCTCCCGCAATGAAAGAGGGGGCTAATGCACCAAAACCTGTTAAAAATGCGGTGCCAGCCGCAACCGCAGCCGCTGGAGCCGCTGCTACAGCGCCCACGGCCAATGCAGCGCCTGGGCTTGCAACGCCTCCCAATGCGGGCGGTGCAACGGCTACGCCACCATCCGCAGGCGGGGCAGCACCTGCAGCAGGTGGTGGCCAAGGCGGCGGGCCGCTGGGAGAGATGCGCAGCCGCCTGCTGGCCGATTTGCAGCTCAGCGCAGACCAGATCGCCAAGGTCGATGCCATCATTGCCGACACGCGGCCCAAATACGGCACGCTGCGTGACCTGGCACCCGAAGAGCGCGGCAAAGCGCGCGATCGCATCACAGCGGACATGCGCGCCAAAATTGGCGATCTCTTGACTCCCGAGCAGAAAGCCAAATACGCCGTGATTCAGGCCGAGGCGGCCAGCCGCACCGCCACCCGGGGCCGCATCTACATGATGGGTGCCGACGGCAAGCCCGCCGCCTACAACGTGCGCCTGGGCATTACCGACGGTACCAGCACTGAGCTGATGGTGTCGCCCAACTCGCCCAATGCCGACGTGTTCAAAGAAGGCGGGCTGGTGATTATTGGCACCAATTCAGCAGGGGCAGCCGGAGCGGGAGCAGGCTCGGCGGCCGGTGGTGCGCAGCGGTCCAGCGGCCCGCGCATGCCTTTCTAAGCCGGAACAGCACATCATGGCCCTTATCGAAGCCCGCCAGCTCACCAAGGTCTACACCATGGGCGACCAAACCGTGCACGCGCTGCGCGGCGTGTCGCTGGACATCGAAGAAGGCGATTTTGTCGCCATCATGGGTGCATCGGGCTCGGGTAAAAGTACGTTGATGAATATCTTGGGTTGCCTGGATTTGCCCACTGAGGGTGAATACCGTTTGGCAGGTGAGGCGGTGCAAGGCATGGAGAGCGACCAGCTGGCCTCCATCCGCAACCGCCGCATAGGTTTTGTGTTCCAGCAGTTCAACCTGCTGCCGCGCACCAGTGCGCTAGAAAACGTCGAGCTGCCCATGGTGTACAGCGGCATCAAGTCTGCCGAGCGGCGCGTCAAAGCCAGCGCCGCCTTGGCCAAAGTAGGCCTGGGCCAGCGCATGGACCATACCCCGTCCGAGCTGTCCGGCGGCCAGCAACAGCGCGTAGCCATCGCCCGCGCCTTGGTCAACAGCCCGCAACTCATCTTGGCCGACGAACCCACAGGCGCCCTGGACTCGCAAACCAGCGAAGACATCATGCACCTGCTGACCGAGTTGAACGCGCAAGGCATGACCGTCGTACTCGTGACCCACGAAGCCGACATAGCCGCATGGGCACGCCGCAAAATCGTGTTCAAGGACGGGCATATTGTGGAGGACGTGGTGCGTACTATCGAGGGCGAACGAGATGAGCAAAAGCTAAGGGAGCAAATCCCCACGCCGGAGAGTGAAGAGGCAAAGAAATGGGGTCAGATCCCAATTCAGGAAAGTAATGCCTCCGAAGCGCGTAGCACCATAACGAAATTGGGCTCTGACCCCACTTCTTTGCCGGTGCAGGAGAAAACGAGCGCCCCCTCGGCAGGCAGCGCAGCACACTACGTTGCAAACGTGGGCGCGACCCCATGAATTTCCTCGCCGCCCTGCGCTCAGCCCTCAGAGCCCTCGCCGCCAACACTCTGCGCAGCATCCTCACCATGCTGGGCATCATCATCGGCGTGGCCGCCGTCATCACCATGATCGCTGTGGGCCAGGGTGCTACCAACCGGGTGCAAGAGCAGATGAAGGGCTTGGGCAGCAACATCATGCTGGTGCTGCCCGGCGGCGTCACGGCGGGCGGCGTGCGCCTGGGCGCGCAA
This sequence comes from Polaromonas sp., assembly GCA_043772355.1. Taxonomy (GTDB): domain Bacteria; phylum Pseudomonadota; class Gammaproteobacteria; order Burkholderiales; family Burkholderiaceae_C; genus JAAFIP01. The sequence continues at coordinate 4,062 of JAYVGI010000460.1, read as the reverse complement.
ACCGGCCAAGCGCTCACAGAAGACGACGCGCTGGCCATTGCCAAAGACATTCCCGAAGTGCAGGTGGCCGCACCCAGCATGCGCACGGGCGCGCAGGTGGTAGCAGGCAACAGCAACTGGAGCACCTCCGTGCTGGGCACCACCAACGACTATATGGAGGCGCGCGAATGGCCGCTCAGCAGTGGCCGCAGCTTTGAAGCCGCAGAGATGCAAGGCTCGGCCAAGGTGGCCATCATTGGGCAAACCACGGCGCAGCAACTGTTTGGCGAGGCCGACCCCATGGACCAAGTGGTGCGGGTAAAAAAAATCCCCGTCACCATCATTGGCGTGCTGGAGAAAAAAGGCCAAAACTCCATGGGCCAAGACCAGGACGACATCATCATCGTGCCCATCAGCACCTACCGCAACCGTATTCAGGGTGGCAGTGGCGGCAAGCTCAAACGCATTGGCGTTGTCAGCGTCAAAGTGAAAGAAGGCCAGAGTATGAAAGCCGCAGAAGAGGGTATCAAAGACCTGCTGCGCCAGCGCCTCAAAGTGCAGCCCGGTGCGGAAGAGCCTTTTAGCACTCGCAATCTCACCGAAATTTTGCAAGCCCAAGAAGCATCCAGCCGCATCATGACGATGCTGCTGGCCGCCGTGGCCGGCATCAGCCTGATCATTGGTGGCATTGGCATCATGAACATCATGCTGGTCAGCGTCACCGAGCGCACCCGCGAGATCGGCCTGCGCATGGCGGTGGGCGCGCGGGGCAAAGACATCCTGGCGCAGTTTCTTATCGAAGCCGTGACTTTGAGCTTGATTGGCGGTGCGATAGGCGTGCTGATCGGTGCAGTGGCCACTTGGGCGGTAGGCAAGTTTGCAGGCTGGGAAGTGAGCATGACGATCGCCTCTATCGTGCTGTCCACGGTGTTCTCTGCCGTAGTGGGCGTGTTCTTTGGTTTTTACCCAGCGCGAAGGGCATCCAAGCTGCTGCCGATTCAGGCCTTGCGCTACGAATAGTGAAAGCAAGGCCGGCGTAAAAAACCCCGCGTGCCAGGCGGGCGCGCGGGGTTTTTGCAGTTCGCTTGCTGGGGCTACTGCGCTGGGCAGGCAGCCAGGGCCGCGATGGTCGGACGCAAAGCCCGTGTGGTGCCAGATTCGTCTGGGCCCAAGGTGTTTTTGGTGTGGGTGCAGCCATAGGTAGGTGCCGCGACCGTCGCTGGGGTAACCACATCATCGCCAGCGGGTTTGATGCCATCGCGCTCCCATTTGATCATGGCATCAAATGCATCCACCTGTTCGGCAACAGTAAAGTCACAGTGGCTCGCACCCCGGATTGCACGCTGCACCAGCCAAGTGCTGTTGCCCTTGGCAGCGGTGCGCTTTTGGTACACCTGCTGCATATTGAACGGAACAAACAGGTCGCCCAAGGTGTGGATGGACACCACTGGGATTTTGTATTCGCCATTGATTTTCGGAATCCAGCGCAGCCCATCGGTGCGCAAGCGGTTCGCATCGGCCACTGCATTGAGCTTGGGCGCAGACGCATTCAATGCGGCCGATCCTGCTGCATCCCCGTCGATGGTGTAGGTGTAGGAGTTAGTGTCCAAAGTGTTTTTGGTCAAAATACCGTTGACGGTACCGTCACCGCCAAAGGTGCCGTAGGCAAAGGGGAAGCTGCCGCCAAAGGCCAAACCCATGCCGAACAGGGGGCGTTCGCCACCGGTGAGGTTTTTTAGCACAGAGACGTATTTTGCTCCGGTTGCGGTGGGCACAATTTGCGCGGTCGGGCTGGCCGCAGACGGGAAGCTGGAGAACAAAGTGCCCGTGACCAAACCGGCTATTTCAGACCACTTGTCTGTGGGGTAGCTGGGCAGACCAGCCACGGACTGCGCCGCCACCTGCATGGCTGCAAAGGTATTGAACAGCTCTGCGTCACCCATCACCCCGCACATCGGCACTGCGCCTTGATACGCCACCTTGTTTTTCGCTGTTGCAGCTGCCTCAGCCTCGATAGCAGCCCCGGCGATATGCCCGCCCATGGAAATGCCTGTAATGTAGTATTTGCTCGGTGCGGCCAACGGGCGCGCGTTGGCGGCGGCGATTTTGTTGAACTCCAAAGCCAGCGCATTGGTGTCTTCCACACCGGCGCGCACATCGTAGTAATTAGTGCTGTAGCTCGATGCCGCCCAAGCATAGCCGTTGTCAATTAAAAAGCGCCGGATAGACGGCGCATTGACGCTCAGGGTAGGCTGATTGCCAGCGAACCCGTGGGCATACATCACCAGCTTGCCGTTCCAGGTGGCCGGCACCTCAATTTGGTAGCCAGCTTTGCCCAACACGCCGGTCCAGCGGCTGGTGGTTGCGACGTTGGTCACGTCGCCCGTGGCTGTTGCCATGGCGGGGAAAGTACCTGTTGGCGAGACCGTATATGTAAACGTGCGGGCATCGTGCGGACGAGATTCTTCTGGTGCTTTGACAACCGGCGCTGGAGTGGAGTCACTCCCGCCACCGCAAGCAGACAGCAAAGCGCTGCCCGCGAGAGCCGCTAGCCAAATTAAATTTTTAGGACGCATAAACAGTCTCCATAGGATAGAAATTAGCAAACATTGAAGTGATCAAATTTTTGAAAGACCACTATTTTCAGGATAGGTCATCGGGCCTCACTAGGCGAGCGGGTTTTCCCGCTGGTTTGTAAGGTGGGTGACTAAATTTTCGGCCAGGGGCGCTGGAGTGGTTCCGTGCTTGGCCAGGCCACATAGCGCCACGCAGCGCCGCTGGCGCGGGGTACTTGGCCTGCAAAGCCGGGGCCGGGGCAGTCCCACGCGGCATGGCTGCTGGGGCCTTGGGCATTGTGGGCCCAGCGCATGCGCAGACACTTCTGGGTCGCCGCGTCCCACAGGCGCACACAGTGGCCATCCGATCCCAAGACCACGCGCGAGCTGGGCTCAGGTAAGTTGGCCGCTGGCAAGCACCCAGTGCGCACCTGAACGAGTGCATACCCAATTCAGAGAGCTACATATACAGTAGCTGCTACCGCATTACTCTAAAGGGCTGCAGCCAGATTGATATCTTAAAAACGGCTCCAAACAGCCGGTTTTGAGACTTTTTCTTCCTCTGCATGCTGCTCACAGCCTTCTGAAAACCCTTAAATTATGCGAATTTATGTACCTCGCTGCATTGGCAGGCAAATTAGTGACTTACTTAACGAAAAATTGGCAGTCTACCGCCGAGTTTGTGAAAAATTATGGCTCTGTAGGGTTTGTAGTGGGTTGACCCGGCTTAGAAGCAAACGCGGTCAGACGAAGCAAATGGGGTCAGATGAAAATTCAGGAAAACCCTCGGTTCGGAGCGTGCGACGCGATAACGAAATTTTGCTCGGATCCCTTTTGCGTAGTCTGCGGGGCGAGCACGGGGAGATGCAGGGCGGCCAGTGGCTGCAACTGACGCTGCTTAGGTAAGGTAACTTTTGACAAGTACGCATAATTGCATCACTTTATAAAAGCAAAAAAACCGAGTTTTTCACTACTGAATTAAATTTTGACGGTAGATGTCACTACAAAACTATCAAAACAAGATGTGAATTGTCCACGTTTTGTCAAGGTACACAAATCCGCATAATTTAGTGTACTTCGCAGGCTCGCCAACGGCCTTCGAGTCACGAAAAAGTGCTGAAAACCACGATTTTTGGCCCTTTTTAAGATACTAATCGCTCTGCAGCCCTTTAGAATGATGCGATAGCAGCTCCTGTATGTGTAGCGCGTTGAAATGCCTCTACAGGTGCCTGCGGGGGGCATCTGGGCGTTTGCGGACACTTACAGGCGGTCAGAACGGCCCGCCAGTCCGCCCGCAAGCTCAGCACGTCACAGTAGCCTGCAAAACCCCCGCATACTCGCGCCAGAGCGTGTGCCATGGGTAGGCGCCCCAATCAGGACGGCGGGCTGGAAGCACGGAAAAATTGGGTACATCCCTTGGATCAAGCGGTCACAAGCCAGACCCCAATTTTGAGTACTGCACAGGCTCCCCCGAAGGGGCCGACGTCCGGGGCGCATGCCCATGGCACACGCTCTGGCGCGAGCCGCG
>JAYVGI010000459.1:0-1599 GCA_043772355.1 Polaromonas sp. | reverse complement strand
TCGCATGAAACATCGTACTTTTCACTCACTCAAAGCCATCACATTGATGATGGGCACCGTAGCCGTGCTCAGCGCATGCGGCGGCGGCGACAGTGCCGCTCCCGCTCCCAGCGCCGCTCCCGCTCCCAGCGCTGCGCCCGCTCCCAGCGCTGCGCCCGCTCCCAGCGCTGCGCCCGCTCCCAGCGCCGCGACACCGGCCCCGGCACCTGCGGCTACGCCAGCACCCGCGCCTGCCGCGACACCGGCCCCGGCGCCTGCGGCCACGCCCACCCCTGCACCTGCACCTGCACCTGCACCTGCACCTGCGGCCACCCCAGCTCCGGCTCCGGCTGGCGCCTCTACCGGAGACTGCCTCTACAACCCTGTGTTGCTGACACCGGGCACCACCTACCAGGAAGACTTGGACTTTGGCGGCGGCTCGGGTTTTCAAAACCGTTCCAGCGTGCTGGGTACGGGGGTGTTTAACGGGGTCAGTGCCGTTGAAACGCAGGTTGACAGCACCCCCTTGGGCGCCTCAGCCAACCCGACGGCAACCCGCTCCCTTCACTACGACAACGTGGTGGGCACTGACTTACTTCAATACGGTCAGAAAAGCACCATCACAGCGGCTGCGGGCGGAATTACCCAAACGGTGGTTTCCACTACCATTAATACCCCTGCCATTCGCTTTCCGATCAACGCGAGAGTGGGCGAGGTGATCACCCAAACCTATGACGTGCGCACTACCAATGTCATCACCCTGTCCGGTGCCGCTGCGGCGGGTATCCCGACTCCTGCGCCCACCACAACGCTTCGTACAGAAACCCAGGTATGGAAGTTTGTAGCTCTTGAGACCATCACGGTCGCTGCGGGTACTTTCCAAACCTGCCGGTTCAGCGCCACGACCACCACCACCCAGGCCGGTAGCAGCCCGACGACGGACTCCTCCATCGGATGGGTCGTTGCCAGCGGCCCTGTGCGCGGCTTGACGGCCAAGGTGGGCGATGGCACTGGGGCACAATTGCTGCAGGCCACACTGCTGAAGATCAACTGATGCCCTCTGGCTTTTAAAGCCACTTGCACAACAGCCCGGCCGCTTGGCCGGGCTTTTTTCTGCGACCATCGGGCTGCCGCGCAGCAGCCTATCCCAAAATACATGACTAAAGACAACTGGTGCGGCATGCGCCAAGGGTCTACGATAGGGGCTATGTCGATAGATATGGCGCGCGGCTTGTGGCGTAGTGAGATGGAGCTGCACCAGGCGCGGGCCGCTTAACCAGGTGGCGGAACTATGAAAATTCTAATTGCTGATGACCACCAGTTGGTACGCGAAGGGCTCAAGCTGCTGATAGGCCAGCTAGACCCTGGGCTGTCGTTTGTCGAGGCCAAAGACTACGCCAGCCTGCGCGCGCAGCTCTTGGCGCACCCCCAGCTGGCCGCCGCCGTGGTGGATCTGCATATGCCGGGTTCGGAGCAGGGCGATGGGCTGCAGGCCATTGTCAAGGCGCACCCGCAGCTGCCGTTGGTCATTGTCTCGGCCTACTCCTCGCCCGACGTGGTGCGCAAGGCGCTGGCGCTGCCTACGGTGTATGCCTTTGTGCCCAAAAACGGCAGCGCTGC
>JAYVGI010000458.1:0-6956 GCA_043772355.1 Polaromonas sp. | reverse complement strand
TCGTAGTAGCCGGTAAGTAAGCCCTCGCTCACTCCGCTTAATGGTTCGACACGGTATGGTTGCAAGCGCTGTTGTATCCATGCCCGCTGTTCGCTGCCGCTGGCCAGGCTCAGGCGGCGCAGCTCGGGGCACAGCCTAGCCAGAGCAGTACCGGGGCGCTCGCAGCTTTGCAGCCAAGCATTCCAGGCTTGGTGCAGCTGGTCTTGTTCCCAACCGGGCAGATCGGCCCAGAGTGCGGGTATCCAGCGGCTTTTGGCTTGCAGGATGCTGGGGCCGGGGGCTGGGTCGTCCGCTGCCATGGTCGGCTGTGGCACGGGCGCAGGGCGGGGTTGGGCGTTGGGCTGTCCGCCAGCTGGGATACCAGGCGCCGAAGGCTGAGGCGTGCCACTGGGCAAAGGCGGGCCTTGCACTGGCGGCGATGCGCAGCCCGACAAGGTGCCTACAATCAGCAATTGCAACAGGAACCGCATCATGACCCTTCTCGTGCTAGAGGCGCTGGGCGCGCTCGCGTTACTCGTTTTTATCGTCTGGTGGACGATGTTCTCGGGTCGAAAAAATGGCGAACCGCCATCGCAACCAACCGACGACACTAAACAATAAAGCCCGTAGCACCAGCTGCGATGCTACAGGCTAACTTTAGCTGCCCCAAACGGAGCTTGTTCAAACCAGTGGTAGTGATTTAGGCCTTGGCTTGCGCCAGCATGGTGCCAGCATCGCTGACTTCAAATTTGCCTGGGCCTTCGATGTTCAAGGTAGCCACTTTGCCATCTTTGATCAACATGGAGTAGCGGTTAGAACGCAGGCCCATACCGCGTGAAGTCAAATCCAGGGTCAAGCCCGTGGCTTTGGTAAAGTCAGCGCTGCCATCGGCCAGCATACGCACTTTGGCACCGGTTTTTTGCTCGCGCGCCCAAGCTCCCATCACAAAAGCGTCGTTCACGCTCACGCACCAAATCTCGTCCACGCCAGCGGCCTTCAGGTCGTCGAATTTATCTACATAGCTGGGCACATGCTTGGCCGAGCACGTAGGGGTATAGGCGCCGGGCAGGGCAAACAGGGCAATGGTCTTGCCAGCGCTGGCTTTGGCCACGTCAACGGCATTGGGGCCGATACTGCAACCATTGCCCTCCACCTCTGAGAACTCCATCAAGGTGCCTGCGGGAATAGTGTCGCCGATTTTGATCATGGTAATTTTCCTTTTTTAAAAGTAGAAACGGCCCACATTGTGAGCCGTTTTTGGGAGCCTTACAGGCCGAGGTCTAAAAAAACTTAAACCAAGTCGGCTTTTTGAACCAAACGGGTCACCACCCAGTTTTTGGTTTTGGAGATGGGACGGCTTTCGGTGATCTCGATGGTGTCGCCCATTTTGTACTCGCCCTTTTCGTCGTGGGCGTGGTACTTGCTGGATTTACCAACGATTTTGCCGTACAGCTCGTGCTTGACGCGACGCTCGACCAACACCGTGACGGTTTTGGAACGCTTGTCGCTCACCACTTTACCAATCATGGTGCGCTTCAGAGATATAGATTCAGTCATCTGGGTGCTCCTTATTTGGTGGCTTGCTGTTGAGCAAGAATGGTTTTCACACGGGCAATACTGCGTTTCACTACCTTGAGTTGTGAAGTATTGTTCAGCTGTTGCGTGGCTTTTTGCATGCGCATACCAAAGTGGGCTTTTTGCAGCTCTTTGATCTCGGTTTGCAGGCCAGCAGCGTCTTTTTGGCGTAGTTCAGTAGCATTCATTTCTTGTTTCTCCTGAATTATTGGCCAAGCAAGCGGGCCACAAAGGTGGTACGCAGGGGCAGCTTGGCCGCTGCCAAGGTGAACGCTTCGCGTGCCAGGGCTTCTGGCACACCGACGATTTCGTACAGCACTTTACCTGGCTGAATCTCAGCCACGTAGTACTCTGGGTTACCTTTACCGTTACCCATGCGCACTTCAGCAGGCTTGTGGGAGATTGGCTTGTCTGGGAAGACACGGATCCAGATACGGCCACCACGCTTGACATGGCGCGAAATCGCGCGACGTGCAGCTTCGATCTGGCGCGCCGTGAGGCGGCCGCGATCAGTGGACTTGAGACCAAAATCACCAAAAGCAACGGTCGCACCACGGGTGGCGACACCGGTGTTACGGCCCTTTTGCTCTTTGCGGAATTTCCGACGAGCGGGTTGCAGCATATTTATTCTCCTTTTCCGTCGGCTGTTGCGGCCGGCGCGACTTTACGTACGCGCTTAACGGTGGTAGTAACGGCTTCAGCAGGCTTGTCGCTGCCGTCCGTCGGGGCGGTGTTAGTGCCTGGTGCGCGGCGTGGGCCGCGTGCAGGTGGACGGTCACCGGCTGGACGGTCACCCGATGGACGACCACCAGGGCCATCACGGCGTGGGCCGCGTGGGCGACGCTCTTCTTCGGCGCGGGGTTCCACCACGGCTGGCAGATCGTTGCGACCCAAAGTGTCACCCTTATAGACCCACACCTTCACGCCAATAATGCCGTAAGTGGTGGAGGCTTCTGAGGTGCCGTAGTCGATATCAGCGCGCAGGGTGTGAAGTGGCACGCGACCTTCGCGGTACCATTCGCAACGCGCGATTTCAATACCGTTCAAGCGACCGGAAGACATGATCTTGATACCAAGTGCGCCCAAACGCATCGCGTTTTGCATGGCGCGCTTCATGGCACGGCGGAACATGATGCGTTTTTCCAGCTGCTGGGTAATGCTGTCAGCGATCAGCTTGGCATCGATCTCGGGCTTGCGCACTTCTTCGATGTTCACTGCCACTGGCACGCCCAACTTGGCAGCCAAATCGCGCTTCAAGTTCTCGATGTCTTCGCCTTTTTTGCCGATCACCACGCCCGGACGTGCCGAGTAAATCGTGATGCGGGCATTTTTAGCAGGACGCTCGATCAACACGCGTGATACGGAGGCGTTTTTCAGCTTGGCTTTGAGGTACTCGCGCACCTTGATGTCTTCGGCCAGCATGCCAGCGAAGTCATTGTTGTTGGCGTACCAACGGCTAGACCAATTACGGCTCACCGACAGACGGAAACCGGTTGGGTGGATTTTTTGTCCCATAGTATTTCAGTCCTTTCAGTTACCAACAACCACATAAATGTGGCAGGTAGGCTTGCTGATACGGTTGCCGCGGCCTTTGGCGTTGGCGGTAAAACGCTTGAGCGTGGTGCCTTGTTCGACGTAGATGGTTTTCACCGACAAATCGTCAATATCAGCGCCGTCGTTGTGTTCAGCGTTAGCGATAGCGGACTCAACCACCTTCTTCACAATGCCAGCAGCTTTTTTCTGCGTGAAATTGAGAATATTGAGGGCTTGGTCCACTTTTTTGCCGCGAATCAGGTCAGCTACCAAACGGCCTTTGTCGACCGAGAGGCGCACACCGCGCAGAGATGCTTTAGTTTCCATGTGCGGCTCCTTACTTCTTCACCACTTTTTTATCGGCCGGGTGGCCTTTAAAAGTGCGGGTCAGGGCAAACTCACCCAATTTGTGGCCAACCATCTGGTCGGTCACGTACACAGGAATGTGCTGTTTGCCGTTGTGCACTGCGATGGTCAGGCCAATAAAATCGGGCAGGATCATCGAGCGACGGGACCAGGTTTTCACTGGCTTTTTGTCTTTGGTAGCAATCGCTTTGTCAACCTTGGCCATCAGGTGATGGTCAACAAAGGGGCCTTTTTTCAAGGAACGTGTCATGGTGGTTCCCCTTTATTTCTTGCGACGCGAGACGATCATGACTTGCGTGCGTTTGTTGTTACGGGTACGGTAGCCCTTGGTCAGGTTACCCCATGGATCGACTGCATGGCGACCTTCACCGGTACGGCCTTCGCCGCCGCCGTGTGGGTGGTCAACCGGGTTCATTGCCACACCGCGAACGGTAGGACGAATGCCCATCCAGCGCTTGACACCGGCCTTGCCTAAACGGCGCAGGCTATGCTCTTCGTTGGCCACTTCACCCAAGGTAGCGCGGCAGTCGATGTGCACCTTGCGCACTTCGCCTGAACGCATACGCACCTGAGCGTACGTGCCTTCGCGGGCCAGCAAGGTAGCCGATGTACCCGCCGAGCGAACCATCTGCGCACCCTTGCCCACTTTGAGCTCGATGCAGTGGATGGTGGAACCCACTGGGATATTACGCACCGGCAAGCAGTTACCAGCGCGGATCGGAGCCTCGGCACCGTTCATCAGCGTAGCGCCTGGCTCAACGCCGCGAGGGGCGATGATGTAAGCGCGTGAGCCGTCAGCGTAGCAGATCAAAGCGATGTGGGCCGAACGGTTAGGATCGTACTCAATGCGTTCAACTTTGGCCGGAATGCCGTCCTTGTTGCGCACAAAGTCCACGACACGGTAGTGGTGCTTATGACCGCCGCCTTTATGGCGGGTGGTGATGTGACCGTTGTTGTTGCGACCCGCTTTTTGAATTTGCGGCTCGAGCAACGCTGCAAAGGGCTCGCCCTTGTACAGGTGGTCACGCGTGACCTTGACCACGGCACGTTGGCCGGGGCTGGTCGGTTTCATTTTAATGACAGCCATGATTACGCAGCCTCCCCAGAGAGGTTCAGTTCTTGACCGGGCATCAAACGCACATAGGCTTTGCGCAGGTTGTCACGACGACCTGTGGATTTGCCAAAACGCTTGGTTTTACCCTTGATGTTGACCACGGAGACGCCTTTGACCTCGACCTTGAACATCAGCTCTACAGCGGCTTTGATCTCGGGCTTGGTGGCATCTTGCAGCACTTTGAAGGTGACGGCGTTGCTGGACTCGGCCACCATCGTTGCCTTTTCAGACACGATAGGAGCGACCAGAACCTGCATCAAACGGCCTTCGTCGAATTTCACAACGTTAGTTACTTTAGAGGCGCTCATGCGAACATCTCCTTGAGTTTTTCTACAGCAGCCTTGGTGACCAAGATCTTTTTGTAGTGCACCAGTGACACGGGGTCAGCATAGCGGGGCTCAACCACCAACACGTTCGGGATATTGCGCGATGCGAGGTACAGATTTTCATCGACCTCATCGGCAATCACCATCACGGATTGCAGGTTCATGGCTTTCAACTTGGCAGCAAACGCCTTGGTCTTGGGGCTATCGACTTTCATCGAGTCCACAACACAAATGCGGCCTTCGCGGGCCAATTGCGAGAAGATGCTGGCCATGCCGGCGCGGTACATCTTCTTGTTGATTTTCTGCGTGAAGTTTTCGTCAGGCATGTTCGGGAAAATACGACCGCCTCCGCGCCACAGGGGCGAAGAAGTCATACCTGCACGAGCGCGACCCGTACCTTTTTGTTTAAAAGGCTTCTTGGTCGAGTGCTTGACCTGCTCACGGTCTTTCTGTGCGCGGGTACCTTGGCGTGCGTTAGCCTGGAAGGCTACGACGATTTGGTGAATCAGCGCTTCGTTGTAATCGCGACCAAACACGGTCTCAGGGGCATCCATTTTGGACGAAGCCTGACCTTGGTCATTAAGAAGGTCGAGTTGCATTATTTAGCACCTTTCACTTCGGTTTTGGCTTTGACCGCCGGATGGACGGTGACAAAACCGCCCTTGGAGCCAGGGATAGCGCCCTTGATCATCAGCAACTGACGGGCTTCGTCGATGCGAATCACGTCCAGGTTTTGCGTGGTGACCGTGTCGTCGCCCAAGTGGCCAGACATGCGCTTGCCAGGGAATACACGACCGGGATCTTGCGCCATCGAGATCGAGCCGGGCACGTTGTGCGAACGGCTGTTACCGTGCGACGCGCGCTGCGACTTGAAGTGGTGACGCTTGATGGTGCCCTGAAAGCCCTTGCCGATCGTCGTGCCTTGCACGTCAACCTTTTGGCCTACAGTGAACACCACGTTAGCGGCAATCACGCCACCGGCCTGGTACAGGGCGGCGGTCTCTTGGGTTACCAAGAATTCTTTGATGATTTCGCCAGCTTCAACGCCTGCTTTCGCAAGGTGACCGGCCATTGGCTTGGTGACGCGGGACGCACGACGCGCCCCGAATGTGACCTGTAAGGACACATAGCCATCGTTCTCTACGGTCTTGACCTGGGTAACGCGGTTGTTAGACACATCGATCACTGTGACCGGGATTGAATCCCCATCATCAGTGAACACACGCATCATGCCCACCTTGCGTCCCAGCAGACCCAAACGGGTGCTTTGACTCATTGTTTTCTCCGTAACTCTCACCGCTGTCACTGCAATTGGCAACAGACGTTTGGATGTGAAAGAATGATTAATACTCTACGCACAATGCGCAGAGCCTTAGATTATAACCCGGTTTGAGAGACTTGGATACCGGTATTGGTGGCAACTTGGTAACAAGCCGCCGGTATCTTCAGGGCTGGGGTACGGGGTTTGGGGCGACGACTTCTCACGCGCATAGCGCATCACATCGGCACGGTCAACTCTTTTCACTACTTTTTCAATAGCTCCTTTTGCTGTATTTTAAAGGGCCAGAAGCTAAAAAGCCTCTGAAAACTTGCGCTTTCAGAGGCTTGAGGTCGAAACCCAAGAATAAGCGCAGATTACTGCAACTTGATCTCTACGTCCACGCCTGCTGGCAGGTCGAGCTTCATCAGTGCGTCTACAGTCTTGTCTGTAGGGTCAACGATGTCCATCAAACGCTGGTGGGTGCGGATTTCAAACTGGTCGCGGCTGGTCTTGTTGACGTGCGGCGAGCGCAGAATGTCGAAACGCTTCAAACGCGTAGGCAAAGGCACGGGGCCCTTGACAATCGCGCCAGTGCGCTTGGCGGTGTCTACGATCTCGGCGGCCGACTGGTCGATGAGTTTGTAGTCAAACGCTTTGAGACGGATGCGGATTTTTTGCTTGGTTGCCATGATGTTTCCTTCCAGGCTTAAGCCAAAATCTTGGCCACAACGCCAGCGCCCACCGTCTTGCCACCTTCGCGGATAGCAAAACGCAGACCTTCTTCCATGGCGATCGGGTTGAT
>JAYVGI010000457.1:0-3635 GCA_043772355.1 Polaromonas sp. | reverse complement strand
GCTACCCAGTCCAGCGCGCAGGCTGGGGCGAAATAACCCCCTATGTCAGTACAGGTGCCAGCACCAGCACCTGTGCAGGCACCCACAGCGGCCACCCTGCGTGCGCGGTTGGCTGCCCGGCTACAGCGCAGCTGGGTGCAGCGCGACTGGCTGGCTTTTGCCCTACTGGACATCTCCTGGGCCTACCGGGGCTTGGTAGCATTGCGCCGCTTTTTGTATGCGCGGGGTGTTTTGAAAAGCTACCGCGTACCGGTGCCGGTCATCGTAGTGGGCAATGTGGTGGCGGGGGGCGCAGGCAAAACGCCGGTGGTGATCGAGATCGTGCGCTATCTCAAGGCGCAAGGCTGGCAGCCCGGCGTGGTCTCGCGCGGGTACGGGCGCGTGGTGGAACGCGGCAATACCTGGGTGGCGCTGGAGGTGCGTGCCAACACTGCCGTGTCCGCAGCAGGTGACGAGCCCATGCTGATCCAGCAAACCACAGGCGCGCCGGTATTTGTAGCCAGAAGGCGACGGGATGCCGCGCGCGCCCTGCTGAAGGCACACCCCGGTGTGAACGTGCTCGTGTGTGACGACGGCTTGCAGCACTTGGCTTTGCAGCGCGACATCGAGGTGTGCGTGATGGACGAGCGGGGCATAGGCAATGGCTGGCTGCTGCCCGCCGGGCCGCTGCGCGAGCCCTGGCCGCGTGCGGTGGATTTTGTGCTGCAAACCCAGCCCATAGTGGCTGGGCAAGCGGCCACGTTATCGGCACTATCAGCACCATCAGCACCACAGACCAGCGGCCAAGGCCACGCACAAGCCGGCCCCAAACCGCTGCCCGCCACTGCCAGCTTCCAAATTCAGCGTCACCTCGCACTCTTTGCCCTGCGCGCCGATGGCACCCCACTGCCGCTGGCTGATTTAGCCGGTCACAAGGTGGTGGCGGTCGCGGGCATCGCGCAACCAGAGGCGTTTTTTGCCATGCTGCGGGCCCAAGGTGTCACGCTGCAAGAGGCCATCAGCCTGCCAGACCACTATGATTTCAATAGCTGGCTCCGCAATGATATTGCTGGCTATACCTTAATTTGCACCCAAAAAGACGCTGCCAAGCTATGGCCCAGCCACCCCCAGGCGCTGGCCGTGCCCTTGGTAGTGGATATACCGGCCGCGTTCTTCACCGCCTTGCTCGAAAAGTTATCATCCCTGCCCGGGCACAGCTAGTTTGTACCGCCACCCTGCGCCCCATCACACACCTACCCCATGGACACCAAACTACTTGCACTGCTGGTCTGCCCCGTTACCAAGGGCCCTTTAAGCTACGACCGCGAGAAGCGTGAGCTGACCTCGCGCAGCGCCCGCCTGGCCTACCCGGTGCGCGACGGCATCCCCATCTTGCTGGAGAGCGAGGCCCGCCCCCTGACCGACGACGAGATCGACGCGCTGCACGCCAGCAGCTCGCGCCCATCGGATCTGAACTCCACGTTTCAAACCACCACGCCATGACCTTCACGGTTCTTATCCCCGCCCGCCTGGCCTCTACCCGCCTGCCCAACAAGCCGCTGGCCGACATCGGTGGCCTGCCCATGATCGTGCGGGTCGCGCAGCGCGCCCTGCTCTCGGGCGCAGCCCGGGTGGTGGTGGCCTGCGACAGCCAGCAGATCGCCGATGCCTGCGCGCAGCACGGTATTGCTGCTGTGCTGACCCAAGCCGACCACCCCTCGGGCTCTGACCGCTTGGCACAGGCCTGCGAGCTGCTGGGCCTGCAAGAGGGCGAGCTCGTCGTCAACGTGCAGGGCGACGAGCCTTTGATCGACCCCGGGTTGATCAACTCAGTCGCCCAGATATTGAAGGATTTGCCGGATGCCAGCATGGGCACAGCGGCGCACGCTATTGAATCAGAAGCAGACCTGGCCAACCCCAATGTGGTGAAGGTGGTGCTGGATGCCACCAGCCACGCGCTGTACTTCAGCCGCAGCCTCATTCCCTACAACCGCGACGCGCATCCCCTCGCGCCCCTGCCCCTGCGCCATGTGGGCATCTACAGCTACCGTGTGGGTTTTCTCAAGCAGTTTCCCACGCTGCCCCAAGCACCCATTGAGGTGAGCGAGCAGCTGGAGCAACTGCGCGCCCTGTGGCACGGCCACCGCATCGCCGTGCACGTCACCGCCCACGCCCCAGGAGCGGGCGTAGACACGCCAGAAGACCTACAGCGGGTACGCAGCTTGTTTTAGCCAGCTACGTTGGTGGCAAGGGTATGACGCGCTGGGCTGCAAGCGTCAAATTAGAAAACACACTCTAGAATGCATTTTTTTTGCTGCAATGCAGCAAAAATGCCTTGCACTGCCACGGGATAACCCTATAATTCGTCTTATGCTGCACTGCAACAAATTCGAGTCAGAGCAGTTATTACCCTCACTTAACTTTTGGAGAAAACACCATGATGACCGTAGACCAAATCCTCGCCGCACAGAAGACCAACGTGGAAACCCTGTTTGGCCTGACCAACAAAGCCTTCGCAGGCGTAGAAAAGCTGATGGAACTGAACATCCACGCTTCCAAAGCCGCACTGTCCGAGGCATCTGACAATGCCAAAGCCGCCCTGAGCGTGAAAGACGCACAAGAGCTGTTGGCCCTGCAAGCTGGCCTGTTCCAGCCTTTGGCCGAGAAAACCGCTTCTTACAGCCGCCACCTGTACGACATCGCCTCCAGCACGGGTGCTGAGTTCGGTGCCGCGCTCGAAGCCCAAACCGCTGAAGGCCAAAAGAAGTTCATGTCCATGATCGACGGCGTGTCCAAAAACGCACCCGCTGGCTCTGAGTCCGCAGTAGCGATGATGAAAAGCGCCGTGTCTGCTGCCAACAACGCATTTGACTCGGTACAAAAAGCCGTCAAACAAGCCAGCGACATGGCCGAGCAGAACTTCAACAACGTAGCCGCTACCGCTAAAACCGCTGCCAAGAAGCGTTAATTCACTAGCGACCCTTTGCTTGCGAATGCGCGATAGTTGACCCGGTTACACATCTCTTCTTGAAATCTGGAATTTAGTTCCCATATTTTTTGAGTGCATCCTCTAAGAACCTGTCAGCCAAACGCTGGCTGGTTCGTTATAGATGCAGTGAAGGTTGTCTCCTCGGGTCCTTTCGATACCCATCGCGGTACAGGGATCCACTTCAAAGCCAAGTCGCAAGACTTGGCTTTTTTTTGCCTTTTTTTTTAGGCTCTATGTGATTTGTAGTGGGCATATCCTGCGCAGTCGGCAGCGCGCAGGGCCCTCCCCGCAGACCGTCCAGCGACCATGTCCTGCAAAACAGGCACTCCCTATTCCATAGCGGCTCCCGCATGTTTTTTGCTGACTACAGCGCGATAAGATTTAAAAACAGCGTTCAAACCGGTCAATTTTCAGTCTCCAGCCGATTCTCAGGCTCCCAGAGCTTCCCGAAGGCTTGAAAACGGCGATTTTGAGCTGTTTTTGGTATCTATTGGCTGTTAGCCAGCAATAAATATACCTTGGCAGCTACGCAATACATAGCGGGCAGGTGCTCACGGGGGAGCGGGTGGTCGTGGTTCTGGCGGTTAAAACGCCTTGGAGCGCCGCTGCTGCTGTAAACCGACCCATTATGGGACTTATCCTGTGTACCCCACTGGCCTGCATAGAC
>JAYVGI010000456.1:0-2641 GCA_043772355.1 Polaromonas sp. | reverse complement strand
GGATGTCATAGGGTGTGAGCTCTGGAAATGGCGTAATTTTCTGGGTGGGTTTGTTGGCGGGATGTGTTGATTGCTGGAGGGCTTAACTTGGCTTGGCTTGGCGTGCAGTCTATCAAGCCGCGGTCCAGCCGCCGTCGAGCATCAGCGCACTGCCCGTCATCAAGCTAGACGCATCGCTGGCTAAAAACACAATCGCGCCCATCACTTCTTCGGGCTGGCCGATGCGGCCCAGGGCGATCTTGGGCACGGCCCAGTCCATAAACTCTTTGCTGGCCAATAAGGGCGCGGTCATGGGGGTTTCGATGTAGGTGGGGCAAATGGTGTTGACGCGGATGTTGTGCGACCCCAGCTCCCAGGCCAGTGCCTTGCTCATGCCTTCCACCGCGTGCTTGCTGGCACAGTAGGCCGTGCGCTTGGCTGCGCCGATATGCCCCATCTGCGACGACATATTGATGATGCTGCCACCCTTTTTGCCCTGCGCTACGGCGGCCAGCATGCTGCGGGCAGCGGCGCGCGCCACGTAGAAAGCGGCCTTGATGTTCAAGTCCAAAATCACGTCCAAGTCGTCGTTAGTCGCCTCGGCCAGCAAGCGGGGACGACTGGTGCCTGCGTTGTTCACCACCACGTCAAACGGGCCGTGCTGGGCAAACAGGGCATCCACCGCTGCGCTGACTTGCACGTTGAGCACTGCGTAGCTGCTTTTCAGGTCTTTATTGCCGCAAGCGCCGTCAATACTCGCGCAAGCAGCTATCAGTTCAGTAGCATTTCGCGCCACTACCAACACCTGCGCACCGGCCTGCGCCAGCGCGCAAGCTGCCGCCAAGCCCAGGCCTTTGCTGGCGCCGGTGACCAAGGCGCGGCGACCGTCGAGTCGAAAACTGGGGGTGGTGAACATAGCGCTGATCTTCCATGGTGAGTTGGCTAGACGGTTGCCTAGCCGTCGGAAATTCTATACCCGGCTTGTACAGAGCCAGTCGCCACCATGACTTACGACAAGGTACATGCTACTGATTTACTAGCTGCTTGCACCAATATTCATTGGCCTGCAACCTGATTTTTGTTGGCTATGCACATGCCTGAAACACCCTCTCCCTCAGGGAGACGGTTGGGGTGAGGGTGATTTAGCTGGTAAAACCACGCTCCAAGGTCGCTATCACCTCATTGGCAAAGTCTGCATAGCTCATCGCGCCGCCGGGGCGCAGCCAGGTAAAAGTCCAGTTGATCATGCCAAACAGCATCATCGTCAAAGCGGTTTGGTTCGCATCCGTCAGGCGCTCGGGGTAGGCGCGGCGCAGGAAGCGGGTGAAGGCGCTGACGATGTCGCGTTGGCGTTGCAGGATCAGCTCGCGCTGCGATACTTTGCGCTCGCCATCTACCTCGGCACTTAAAAACTGGGTGTTGTTCAGCAGGGCCACATGGCGGGTAGCACTGGTTTCGTACTCTTGCAAAAAGTTGCGCACCAACTCGTGCAACGCAGCGCGGTCGTCGAGCTTTTTGCGCTGCGCCTGCGCCTCGGTCTCGCCGATCACGGCCAGCAGGCGCTGGGTGTAGCGGTCTAGCAAGTCGAACAGCAACGCCTCTTTGCTGTCGTAGTAATGGTAAATGCGCGCCTTGCTGGCACCCACCTTGGCCGCCACCGTGGCCATGCTGGCGGCGGTATAGCTCTGCTGGGCAAAGCACTGGGCGGCCGCGTCCAAAATCTCATCGCGCTTGAGGTGGTGGTCGGCGGATTGGGGGCGGGCCATGGCGATGGGTGTGCGTTAGCGCGGCGCTTGGTGTTGCGGTTGGTGTGGCGTTTTGGGTTCAGCGCGCAAGGCTGGCGCTGGCGTTAATACGGGTTGGCGTAGCCTAAAGCGCCCAGCAGCAAAATCTCCAGCGCCTCCATTTCAAACGCATCCTTCTGGCTGCCTTCATGGTCGTAGCCCTGTGCATGCAAGGTGCCATGTACGATGAGGTGGGCGTAGTGCGCCTCCAGGCTTTTGCCTTGTTCGGCTGCCTCGCGCGCTACCACCTCGGCGCACAGCACCAGATCGGCCATTACCACAGGCTCTTGCGCGTAGTCAAAGGTCAGCACATTGGTGGGGTAGTTTTTTTGGCGGTACAGCATGTTCAGGCGCTGGGCTTCGGCCTCGCTCTCGATGCGCACGGTGATTTCTCCAGGGCTTTTCAGGGCGTGGAGCACCCAGGCTTGCACGCGGGCGCGGGTGAGCATCTTGCGCAGCGCTGGGGCGTTGGGAAAGCTGCCAAACTGCACGCCCACGGTCGTTCTTATTGGTGTTTTAATCATAAAATAAGGCGCTAGCCCATTAAAATATTGCGTAAGCAGCTACTATATATGTAGCGTATTGATAAAGAACAGGTAACGCTAAAAGCGCAAAAAATACGCAAAAAGCGCTAAAGAAGAAGTTTTCAATTTATTTTCTCATTGAATTTTTAGCGTTTTTCGCGTTCTTTTTGCGCTTTTAGCGTTACATCCCCATCCCACATTTTCACTTCTTCGCTGCATCATACGCATCCACATTGCGCGCCACCCGGGGGTGGCGCACCACGTCGCCACTGTTAAAGCGGGTGTGGGCAATGCCCTCCACCCGCTTGAGCACCATGTCGGCCTCAATCAGCCCGCTCATCTGGCCGTGGGGCA
>JAYVGI010000455.1:0-1941 GCA_043772355.1 Polaromonas sp. | reverse complement strand
GGGCCCGTAACGCGGTAGAAAGTGTGGGTGCCTTGCTGCCAGCTCTCCACCGTTTTGCCGTGCTTGTCCCAAAAATCCAGGGGCAGGGCCATCGCACCAGAGTACAGCAGGTCGCCGTCTTCCAGGGTTTTGTCGTTTTGGTAGTCGTCGGTGGGCAGGCCCAGGGCGCGGGCTTTGACGCGCATATTGATGTCTTTGGACACCAGCACCACTTCTTGCGGCTTCTTGGCCTCGCCCAGTGCGCCTACGACACCCAAAATCTGGTTGTCGGCCTTGCCTTGGGGCAGGCTGGAGGGCAGGGTGTAGTTGAGCGGCTGGGTTTGGAAGAACAGCCTGCCGCCTGCGCCCCGGTGCCCGGTGCCGTCCAGCTTGAGGCCTTTGGACATGTCGGCACCGGGTGCGCCAGCCAGCGCGTCCAGCGTGCGACTGACCTGGCGGGCGTTGCGGGCCACCTCGGTCATGCCTTTTTTGTGGCCGTCTAGTTCTTCCAGCACGATCATGGGCAAGAAGATGTCGTGTTCTTCAAAGCGGAACAGGCTCATCGGGTCGTGCATCAGCACATTGGTGTCGAGCACGAAGAGCTTGGTGGGGCCGGTGGTTTTGATTTTTTTAGCTGGGGCAGCAGGCTGTGGCCTGGGCTGGGTTTGCACCTGGACGGGCGCAGGGGCGCTGCGTGCGGCAGGCTTGTTGCTATTGGTATCGTAGCTGCTTGCGCTGTATTCTTGCTGGCTGGGGCCTGATTTGGCTTTCGATTTGCCTGCGGGGCGCTGCAGCAGCGCCGAGGTGTTGTGGTCGTAAGCGCTGTCATCGGTAGCGCCAAGGCCTGCGCCGCCCGTGCGGTCAAACAGGTCTAGAGCTTGCGGTTTGCTGCTAACTTCGTCATCAAACGTGGCGCTGCGCCCGGAGGGTTTTCGAGCTGCCTTGGAGGTGCTGTGGCGCGCTGGCGCGTCGTAAGCGTCGGGGGACAGGGTGGCGGCTCGTTGGGTGGGGGCGGGAGGCAGTGGCATAGGGAAGAACACCTATTGGAAGGGTGGGGGTTGGGAAAGAAAAGAAAGCCAGATTCCAAAAGTAAAAAAGCCACCCAGCAGGCCGGGTGGCTTGATCGTCTTTGGCGGTGATGTGACGCGCGGTGAACGCTGTCGGTATCAAATGCATAGCATCACTATACACCCCGCACACCCCGCGTCAATGAAATATTTGTGAATATTGCAAATAAATCTCTCACGCCAATAAATGCGAGGCAGAAATGGGCTTTTTGCCAGCGTTCAAGCTGCTTTTTTCAGCGCCTTGACGGCTTTAAGCACATCTTCTACGTGGCCAGGCACCTTCAGGCCGCGCCATTCTTCTTTCAAAATGCCGTCAGCGCCGATCAAAAAGGTGCTGCGCTCGATGCCTTTGACCTTTTTGCCGTACATGATCTTGTTTTTGACCACGCCAAAGCCGTGGCACATTTTCTCTTCGGTATCGGCAATCAGCTCAAACGGCAGCTCCAGTTTGGCCTTGAAATCGGTGTGCGAGACCATGTTGTCACGGCTCACGCCGAACACGGTAGCACCGGCTTTGACGAATTCTTTGTGCTTATCCCGAAACTGCATAGCCTCGGTGGTGCAACCGGGGGTGTTGTCTTTAGGGTAGAAGTACAAAATGACGACATGGCCGTGGTGTGATGTGTTGGTAACCTTTAATCCGCCTGTGGCGTTGGCTTCAAATTCGGGGAGGGGCTTATTTACTACGACTGCCATTGCTTGACTCACCTACTGGTTGGTTATAGTTTGGCAGATAGTTGGGTAAGTGACTAACACTTACCCGCGTGCGCTGCTAACAACCCCGTATTTTAACCTGTTTCACAGGCCCCTCCTGCTTTGATTGCTCCAATCCTGTTACGTAAGGCAATGCAAAAGTATTAATAGGCTATTTCGGCGGATCAATCAGTAACACCGC
>JAYVGI010000454.1:0-10654 GCA_043772355.1 Polaromonas sp. | reverse complement strand
GATACCTACGCCATGCCCACCTATCACCGTTGAAGCGGCAAGGGTGATGGGGATGGCCACTTTGAGCGGCAGTGGCAAGTCTGACTCTTTGATGCTGCGCAAAGCTTCCGTAAATGAGCGGACTACGATGCTGCCCGTTTGCCGCACATCGCAAAGCTGGTACACCGCTTGGGTTTATTTGGCGGCGGATAAGGATGCATCGGCCACCACCTCTCGCACAACGGCTAACCATGTGGCAATGCCAATACGGTCTTGTTCTACGACCGAGGACTCAACACGCTTTGCAATGAAGGTGCCCAGCATTTTTTGCAAGCGCGAGTTGAACTCCTCCACCTTGGATAAACCATCTTTCCCCAGCTGCAAAGAACTGTCATACAAACCAGTGATGGCGTTGCCCAGACGTTTCTTTTTTGACAGCGGCTCAGAGGGCTTATCTGAATTTTGCATACGGGTTTAGTGGAGGTAATTTTTTTGTTTTTATCCGCTACTCAAGCATGTGCTTAGAACAGCACCACCCCCCGAATCGACTCCCCGCTCTTCATCAAGTCAAAGCCTTTGTTGATGTCTTCCAGAGGCATTGTGTGGGTAATCAACGGGTCGATGCTGATCTTGCCTTCCATGTACCAGTCGACAATTTTGGGCACGTCGGTGCGGCCGCGTGCGCCGCCGAAGGCCGAGCCTTCCCACTTGCGGCCAGTGACCAACTGGAAGGGGCGGGTGCTGATCTCTGCGCCTGCCTCGGCCACGCCGATGATGATTGAGCGGCCCCAGCCTTTGTGGGTGCACTCCAGCGCCTGGCGCATGACCTTGGTGTTGCCGATGCATTCAAAGCTATAGTCTGCGCCGCCGTCGGTGAGCTGCACAATCGCATCGACGATGTTGCCGCCAGCGGCCTCAATGTCTTTGGGGTTCAAGAAATGCGTCATGCCAAACTGGCGCGCCATGGCTTGCCGAGCCGGGTTGATGTCCACGCCAATGATTTTGTCGGCACCCACCATCTTGGCCCCCTGAATCACGTTCAGGCCAATGCCGCCCAGGCCAAACACCACCACGTTGGCACCGGCCTCGACCTTGGCGGTAAACAGCACGGCACCAATGCCGGTGGTAACGCCGCAGCCGATGTAGCAGACCTTGTCAAACGGCGCATCCTTGCGAATCTTGGCCAGCGAAATCTCGGGTGCCACGGTGTAGTTGCTGAACGTGGACGTGCCCATGTAGTGAAAAATCGGCTTGCCGTCCAGGCTAAAGCGGCTGGTGGCGTCGGGCATCAGGCCCTTGCCCTGCGTGCCGCGAATGAGCTGGCACAGATTAGTCTTGCGACTCAGGCAAAACTTGCAAGTGCGGCATTCGGGGGTGTAGAGCGGAATGACGTGGTCGCCCTTTTGCAAAGTGGTCACGCCCGGGCCTACGTCCACCACAATGCCTGCGCCTTCGTGACCCAGGATGGCGGGGAAAATGCCTTCGGGGTCTGCACCTGACAGGGTGTAGTAGTCGGTGTGGCAAATGCCGGTGGCTTTGATTTCCACCAACACCTCGCCAAACTTGGGGCCTTGCAGGTCGACGGTTTCAATGGTGAGGGGCTGGCCTGCTTTCCAGGCTACTGCGGCTTTTGTTTTCATATCTTGTAGGGGTTTAAAGGAGAAGAGGGAAATTCAGGACGCAGAGGGCGCAAAGGTTACGCAAAGGACGCAAAAAAGAGAAGAAAAAGAATACCAAAAATTAAATACAAAATTCAAAGCTATTTTTTGAATTTTTTTTTGGTTTTCTTTTGCGTCCTTTGCGTAATTTTTGCGTCCTCTGCGTCCTGCCCCTGCATTAAAGACTTCAGGTGTCTTTAGAAATCTTGATACTAGGAAACTTGCTAGAAAAATCCTTAGCCTTCGCAGCAATCTTGATCGCCACCTGACGTGCAATAGCCTTGTAGATGCCTGCCACTTTGCCATCCGGGTCAGACACCACGGTGGGCCGACCGTTATCCGCCTGTAAGCGGATTTGCATGTCCAAAGGCAGTGCGCCCAGGTAGTCCATGTTGTACTCAGCCGCCATCTTTTTGCCGCCGTCTTCGCCAAAAATGTGTTCGCTATGGCCGCATTGGGTGCACACATGCACGGCCATGTTTTCGACGATGCCTAAAATCGGCACGCCGACTTTTTCGAACATTTTGATGCCTTTTTTGGCATCCAGCAGGGCGATGTCTTGCGGGGTGGTGACGATGACTGCGCCGGTCATGGGCACGCGCTGGCTCAAAGTCAATTGAATGTCGCCGGTGCCGGGGGGCATGTCGACGATCAGATAATCCAGGTCTTTCCAGTTGGTTTGGCGGATCAGTTGTTCTAGCGCCTGGGTGGCCATGGGGCCGCGCCAGACCATGGCTTCGTCTTGGGCTACCAAAAAGCCAATCGACATCACCTGCACGCCGTAGTTTTCCATGGCTTCCATGGTTTTGCCGTCCTCGCTCTCGGGGCGGCCTTCGATGCCCATCATCATGGGCTGGCTGGGGCCGTAAATGTCAGCATCCAGCAGGCCTACTTTGGCACCCTCGGCGGCCAAGGCCAGGGCCAGGTTGACGGCGGTGGTGCTTTTGCCTACCCCGCCCTTGCCGGATGCCACTGCGACGATGTTTTTGACGGTAGGCATCAGCGCCACGCCGCGCTGGGCGGCATGGGCGGTGATCTTCATCGTGACGTTACACGACACGTTTTCTACCCCGGGCACGCCTTTGGCGGCCGCTATCAGCGCCTTGCGAAAGCCGGGGATCTGACTCTTGGCCGGGTAGCCCAGCTCCACGTCAAAGGCCACATCGCCCTCTGATACCGTGAGGTTCTTCACCGATTTGGTGGATACAAAATCTTTGCCCGTATTCGGGTCGATCACGGCTTTGAGTGCCGCGAGAATGTCGTCATTGGTGGCCATGGGGTTGCTTAAAACTGGTAAAACTTAAGCCCGCAAAACGGGGCTAACCCAGCTAGTGTAGCGAAGCCTTCTAAAATACGTGCTTACCCGTAGAAAAATTCTCATAAATCACAAGATAGCTACCATGACTGCACCGCGCAAACTCTTCGTCACCACCGCCCTGCCCTATGCCAATGGCAACTTCCATATTGGCCACATCATGGAGTACATCCAGGCCGATATTTGGGTGCGCGCGCAGCGGATGAGCGGGCATGTGGTGGACTTCGTATGTGCCGACGATGCGCATGGCGCGGCCATCATGATTGCGGCGCAAAACAAGGGCATCACGCCGCAGGCTTTTGTGGGCGAGATAGCAGCGGGGCGCAAGCAGTACCTGGACGGCTTTCACATCAGCTTTGACAACTGGCACCGCACCGACGCACCCGAGAACCACGCGCTGGCCAAGCAGATTTATCTGGACTTGAAAAAAGTGGGCTTGATCAAAAGCAAAAGCGTAGAGCAGTTTTTTGACCCTGAAAAAGGCATCTTTTTGGCCGACCGCTTTATCAAGGGCCAGTGCCCCAAGTGCGGTGCCAAAGACCAGTATGGCGACAACTGCGAGCAGTGCGGCGCGGTGTATGCGCCGACGGACTTGATTAACCCCTACTCCACCTTCAGCGGTGCCACGCCGGTGATGAAAAGCTCGGAGCATTTCTTCTTTACCCTGTCTGACCCGCGCTGCGTGGAGTTTTTAGAAAAGTGGACCCAAGACGGCAGGCTGCAACCCGAGGTGGCCAACAAGGTGAAAGAATGGTTTAGCGTGCGCACCAACACCGACGGCAGCACCAGCGAAGGCCTGGGCGACTGGGACATCAGCCGTGACGCGCCTTACTTTGGCATTGAGATTCCCGACGCGCCGGGCAAATACTTTTACGTGTGGCTGGACGCCCCCGTGGGCTACCTCGCGTCGCTCAAAAACCTGCTGGACAAGCGCGGCGTGGACTTTGCGGCCTACATGGCCGACCCCACGCTAGAGCAATACCACTTTATCGGCAAAGACATCATCACCTTCCACACCCTGTTCTGGCCCGCCATGCTGCACTTTAGCGGCCGCAAAACGCCGGACAACATCTTTGTACACGGGCATTTGACGGTGAACGGCGAAAAGATGAGCAAGAGCCGGGGCACGGGGATTGACCCGCTCAAGTACCTGTCGCTGGGCATGAATGCGGAGTGGTTGCGCTACTACATCGCTACCAAGCTCAACGGCCGCAATGAAGATATTGACTTTATTGCGCAGGATTTTCAGCTGCGGGTCAATAGCGACCTGGTGGGCAAATACATCAACATCGCCTCGCGCGCGGCGGGCTTTATTGCCAAGCGCTTTGACGGCAAGCTGGGTGCTCTATCGGGTGAATCGCTAGCGTTAACCAGCGTCATCAGCTCGCAAATTGGTAGCATCAAGCAGCTGATTGAAGAACGCGACTTTGCCAAGGCGCTGCGCGACACCATGCAGCTGGCGGACCGCGTGAATGAATATGTGGATCAAAACAAGCCCTGGGAGCTGGCCAAAAAGGAAGGCCAAGACGCACGCCTGCAAGAGGTGTGCACCACCTGTGTAGAGGCCTTTCGCCTGCTGACGATTTGCCTGAAACCTGTGATGCCCGCGCTGGCCGCGCAGGTAGAAGCCTTCTTGAAAGTGCCTGCGTTTACCTTTGCCGATGGTGCGAAGCTGCTGGGCGCGGGGCATGTGATTGGGGAGTACAAACATTTGATGCAGCGGGTTGATCCCAAGCAGCTTGAGGCATTGTTTGAGGCTCCAGCTGCCGAAAGTATTGCGCAAGCAGCTATTAAAACGGTAGCTTCTTCGGTGAAGCCCTCACCCCAGCCCTCTCCCGTAACGGGAGAGGGAGTTGGACAGCCCGGTGGTGAAGTTATTGCGCCCACCATCAGCATTGACGACTTTGCCAAGATCGACCTGCGCATTGCGAAAATCGTCAACTGCGAGGCCGTGGAGGGATCGACCAAGCTGCTGCGCCTGACGCTGGATGTGGGCGAGACCGATGCAGAGGGTAAAGCGACCACGCGCAATGTTTTCAGCGGCATTGCCTCGGCCTACAAGCCTGAACAACTGGTAGGCCAGCTCACCGTGATGGTGGCTAACCTGGCACCGCGCAAGATGAAGTTTGGCCTCTCCGAAGGCATGGTGCTGGCCGCCAGCCATGGGGACGAGAAGGCCAACCCCGGTATTTACATCCTTACCCCTTGGCCGGGTGCGCAGCCGGGGATGCGGATTCATTGAGTGTGTGCTGGCAGTGTCCTCTGCAAGAAAGGTTGCGCGAGCAGGCGCTAGCCAACTAGCGCTGACATTCCTGCGGCGATTTAAGTAAGCGCATTTAAATAACAGGCAGGACGGCACAAGTAAGGCGATTGACAACGCCTTACTTATGCCGCATACTTACCTCATTCAATGTACAGGAGTACGCCATGCCCGCAGTCTTAGAAGTAGAAGCCACCCTTACCAGCAAGGGGCAGATCACCCTGCCCGCCGCGCTGCGCGCCAAGCTGGGCTTGGTGGAGGGGTCGAAGGTGAAGTTTAGCTATGACGGGAAGAAGACTACGCTCACGCCAGAGTTGCCTATCAGCGCCTACCGGGGGATTTTGAAAGGCTACAACCTGCCCCCTGATTTTGCTGACATTCCTAAAGAACCGGATCGCTTCTGATGGGCATCGTGGTTGACTCGTCAGGCTGGATTGAGCATTTTTTAGATTCTGCTCAAGCCGCATTTTTTGCGCCCGCTCTCGCCAATAGCGCAGACCTCATCGTGCCATCATTGTCTATTTACGAAGTGCATAAGCGCCTGAGTCGTGGGCTGCCCGATGACGTGGTGCAAAACTGTCTGAACGTGATGCGGCGCGGCACGGTGATCGACATTACCGATGTGCGCGCTGTGCATGCCTCCCAAATAGGGCAACGACACAAACTGGCGCTGGCAGACTCGGTCATGTACAGCATAGCCCAGGAGTTTGGCGCAATGCTGTGGACGCAAGACATCGACTACCAAGGCCTGCCCGGCGTTGAGTTCAAAGCCAAGCCCTGAACACGTAACCGTCCCACGGGAAGTATGCGATCCAGAGCCAACGCTCTACTTCAGCGGCACAGAAATAATTCGCTCGCCCGAGGGAGTGACTTGTACCGTTCCGCCTGATTTGAGCTCTACCGTACCGCGCCCTACCTGGACGGGGATCGACGTAGCGCTTGGGCGACCATTGGAAATCGAGAACAGGCTGATGTAATGGCGGCCTTGCACATCAGGCACCACGGTGACCCTGTGCTCGGCCACTTGGCCCGCAGTCGATTGCAACACTTGGCCGGGCACCATCAGCGTCAGGCCTTGCGGTGCCCGCAGCACCACTTGCGCATCTGAGGTGCTGGACATTTGAATCACAATCGTCAATGGACTGCCCACACTGGGCGAGCCGTCAATGCGGTAGGCCAGGCTGACACCGGAGCCGCTCTTTTGGGTATCCATAGAAATAAAACCGGTTTTACCGACTTTGCCACTGCCCTTGACGGCCTTGCCGGAGGCATCCAACTGCATCTGGGTCGCCAATGCGGGCGCAGCAGCCAGCGCCGATAACGCCAACAAAATGAGTACACAATTTGATTTTTTCATGGTGTGGTCTTTCTGTTCCATTGAAGAGTTGGTATTAGTTAATGAGCAAGGTAGCGCAATTGGTCAGCGAAGGCGCAGAGCTGGTCACGGCATCCGACAAACGGATCACGACCTCGCCCGCACTCAAGCTCAGTTGCCCCCCTTCGGAGGTGGCATCGGTTGAATTGGCCGACCCCACCAAGGCGCGATTTTGGTAAACATCAAAGTCAATATCGCGGCCAGCGGGGAAACTGGCGACGATGGTGCGGTTACCCGCGCTGGCCTGCGTGAAGCGAAAGTACTTTACCGCGCCCAGTTTATTGGCGTACTGGGCATTCAGGGCTTGGTTGCTGTAGTCCAAACAAGCCCGCGCAGGCACGCCCAAGCTCAGTTGCGTATACACCGGCAGGGTATGCGCACTGCCGCCGTTATTGGTCTCTCCCGCGCCCCATTGGTCAGCCCCGTTGATATTGTGGGCGCTGAGCAAAGCCTTCAACGCGCTACTGACGGCACTGCTGGCGCTGCTGCGCACGGCCGCCGCAAAGCTGAAAATGGAAGCCAGCGCGTCCTGGCTTTTGTTCATCGGCCCGGTCATGGCTGTCCATATGGGTGCAAAACCGCTGCTGGCGAAAAATTGGTACATGATGGATTGCACCGAGTCTTCGCTGTACCAACCGGGGCTGGCGGGAGTCCGGCGCACATCAAAGAAACTGGCGACACTCTGCCCGGGCCCTTGGCTGTCGGAATACAGCGGGTCATTGCGCGACATGCTGGACCAGGCATTGCCAAAACCCTCGCCAAAAGCCACTGTTTTGTCCAATTTATCGCGCGAACCATGCGGGCCACCCAAAGAGTGGTTGGTAGAAAACGCGCTTTGTAAATAATGCCCGTATTCATGGGCGATCACGGAGCTGTCGTACTCGTCGGTGTCGGTGTCTGCTGCGCCCAGGATATACATGGAGCGGGTTCCCGCACCAGCGGCTCCCGTCGTGGAGGGTTGGAAAGTAAAAAACGAAGTACCAATGTCGCCAATGGCCAGATTCCCTCCTGCGGGCCGGTTGTTCGGGCTCCAAAAGACATTCAATGCAGGAAATGCAATCACCGGTTGGGCGGTATTTACCAGCTTCATACTGGTGTAAATGTTATCCAAAATGGCAAACGGCCCGGCGGGACGGCTAGTGCCATAGCTGGTACCGTTCCAGCCACTGGGCACATTGAAAGAGCGGGCCGCGTCTGCCGTGCCGCTGGATTGGGCGGCCGTCTCTACCGTCCACAAGGCATCGCCATTGGTATTGTCCTTGGCGCTCACGTTCCAGGTGACCGGGCCGGCCAACTGCATCAGCTCGGCACGCACACGAATGGAATAGCTCGTGTTCTGCGGCAGCACCAAGGCGTAGACACCCAGCTCGCTGGACTGGGCCGTAGCAAGTACCGTGCTACCCGAAACGGCTTGCACCGTGACACCGCGTAGCGGCTTGTTGGAGACAGCGCTGTAGTTCAACGCCCCAGTCGTGGCGCTATTGGGCACGGAATCGTACGTCAGCGTACCGCCCACCCGAACAGTAGCCGGTGCCGGTGCCGGTGCTGGTGCTGGTGCTGGTCCGGGAGCGGACACTGGCGTTGGTGCTGGCGCCGGCCCCGGCGCCGGTGGCGGCGCTGGTGGCGGAGCGGGCGCTGGCGCCAATCCAGAAGTGGGCGCTGGGGCCGGTGCAGGCGCTGCATCGCCACCGCCTCCGCAAGCTGCAAGCATTCCCACGGTAATGCACAGCGCAGTGGCTGCCAAAAGCTTAGATGCATTACGCATATCAGTCCTTTTAATCTTTAAACCCGAACTGCACTACCCTCTGCGTAATGCAGTACAAAGCCATAAAAACAAGACGAACTCAAAGTTAAACTTTGAATACTTGTTCCCGGGCAACCCTGCAAAGTGATGGGCCTATTCTCGGCTTACTTGGCGTTACCGCCACCGGCCGCTGCCTCGGGATCCAAGCCGCTCTCGGTGCGCAGCACCCGCATATTGCCGTCCATCACTGCGCTGAACACCATCGATGTAGTGGGCATCTCCATATAGCGCCAGTTGTAGTAGGTCTCTTTTTTCAGATCGTAGGGCACCACACGCATCGGCTTGCCCAGCAGTTTGCGTACGTCTTCCATCATCATGCCCGGTTGCACCTTGGCAAAGTTAGCGGGTGTAAGCACCTGGCGTATGGCCAGCAGCTTGCCGTCGGCACCAATGTTGATCATGTAGTTGATGTGGCCTGCGGGCTGGCGGTTGTATTCAAAAATACGCACACCAGCCTCGCCATCCCACACTTTCTCGGGCTCGCCAAACTTGGCGCGCACGTCCGCTTCGCCCGACACACCGACCTCCAGATTGACAATGGCTTGCTGATCACAGCCCGCCAAGCCCAGCAAACACGCAAACAAACCCATAAAGACTGCCTTTTTGATGCTAAAAATGCCCATTTTTTACTCTTTCTGTAATGTAGGCTGGTGCACCTCGCCCAGCCCGGTAAAATCACGCCTTCATACCTATAACCAGTTTACGCCCATGTCAGCCCTGCTCACCGCTATCAGCCGTATTTTTTACAAGCCGCAGTACGTCTCGGACACCAGTAACTTCATCAACGACCTCAAGCGCAACCGCCCCACTCTGGAGGCCGAGCAGCGCGCTGGCCGCGCCCTGCTGTGGGATAAAAACGTGGACCGCAGCGCTTTGGCTGACAACGAAACAGGCCGCGTGGCACAGCAAGCCTACGTGTATGGTAATTTGCCCAAGTAAATTGGGAGCCGTTTAGCTCGTTAGCCCTCTAGAACATTGCGGGAGCAGCTACTTAATTAGCAGCTAAATACAGTTTCCCTTACACCCTTTACATGACGGACACCTCCACACTGACTGCTGCCGTGCCAAACTTTGGTGCGGTGCTGCCGCCTCCGCTCGCGGGGAGCTTGGGCGACGCAGGCCAAGGCGATATGGCGGGGTTGCCCACGGTGGTAGATCAAGTAGCGTTAGCGCGGCTGTATGGCGAACCCTTGTTTGCCATGCCTACAGATTTGTACATCCCGCCCGACGCGCTGGAGGTGTTTTTAGAGGCTTTTGAGGGCCCGCTGGACTTGCTGCTGTACCTGATTCGCAAGCAAAACTTCAACATTCTGGACATCCCCATGGCCGGCGTTACGCGCCAGTACCTGAGCTATGTAGACGAGATTCGGGTAAAAAACCTCGAACTGGCCGCTGAATACCTGCTGATGGCCGCCATGCTGATCGAGATCAAATCACGCATGCTGCTGCCGCCCAAAAAGACGCAAGACGGCAAAGAACCCGAAGACCCGCGCGCCGAGCTGGTGCGCCGCTTGCTCGAATACGAGCAGATGAAGCTGGCCTCGCAGCGGCTAGACGCCCTGCCCCAGTTTGGCCGCGATTACTTGCGCGCCCAGGTCATCATTGAGCAGTCGCTGGTGCCGCGCTTTCCTGATGTGCATGTGGTCGATTTGCAAGAGGCCTGGCGCGATATTTTGAAGCGCGCCAAGCTCATCCAACACCACAAAATCACCCGCGAAGAGCTCAGTGTGCGCGAGCACATGAGCATCGTGCTCAAACAGCTGCAAGGCCGCAAGTTTGTAGAGTTTGAACACCTGTTTGACCCCGCCAAAGGCATGCCCCTGCTGGTGGTCACCTTCATCGCCCTGCTAGAGCTTGCCAAAGAAACCTTGATCGATATCACCCAGGCCGAGGTGTATGCGCCGATTTATGTGCGCTTGGCGTTTACGCAGGCGACCTGATTCGCTCCCGGTTCACTCCGAATACTGCTCGCTTAAACCGTGTCGTGTTGCTTCTCTGGCCTGGCTTGAAGATGTCTAATCTGCCTTGGTCACATTGCGGCGATGGAGGAATTTGCGCTGCAAAAATCTTACGAAAACACGCGGGCTAGTTGGCAGTCATCTTCAGGTTGTCCCCGCGCCTTTCTCCAGATTTTTCATCGCAAACACGCTCCATCACCGCTTGCTGATTCCATTTCTACATCATTAATGTCTAGGCGCGGAGCCTACGAGAGTGCTGTAGCACGGCAAGGCGACGCAACAACGACAGTAATGATTTAGAAATG
>JAYVGI010000453.1:0-3226 GCA_043772355.1 Polaromonas sp. | reverse complement strand
CTGGGGTGCCACCCCGCTGCAAGCCGCGCCGCGTCTGGGTTTGCGGGCTTTGGGGGAGATAAGTGTGTCGGCTCCACCTGTTGGGGCAAATGGGGGAGTCTCAAATGCGAGTAGCGTTAGCCAATTGACCACTGCTGAGCGTGCGACGGGAGGTCAAGTAATTAACGTTAATCCTGCAGAGTTGCGCTGGACTCAGACGACCGCCGGAGGCAATGGTAGAGCAGACGCTATGCGAACAAGCATGGCAGAAAACGGATACAACGGCCCCCCGATTGATGTTGTGAAAACCCCAAGCGGGATAGTTACGGTTGACCATACGCGGGCTGCCGTTGCGCTTGAACAAGGGATTACATCGATCCCTGCAACTTTGCATCTGCCTACGGATCTTTTACCGGCGAGTATGGCGGGTAGGTTTGGAAGCGCTACGACGTGGGGTGAAGCTGCTGCGTATCGAGCGGCAAATCAAAGACCGCCACTTCCTGCCGATGGAACGCCAACGCCACCAAAATTGCCCGCACCAAAAAAGTAGGAGTTATGACAATGGAAAATGACTTGACTATGCCGGTGGGTTACCAGTGGCTAATTGACCGTGGCTTGGTCGGCTTTGAACCCTTTACGCAATTGCAACCATGGCATTACATGCCGGCTGAGCAATGCTTTTGGGCCACAGAGCGATGGCCCGATGTAAGCACGAAGCGACTGTTTGTGTTTGCTAGGCGACAAGACAACGACGACTTGGCGTGT
The DNA here is from genome assembly GCA_043772355.1 of Polaromonas sp. Taxonomy (GTDB): domain Bacteria; phylum Pseudomonadota; class Gammaproteobacteria; order Burkholderiales; family Burkholderiaceae_C; genus JAAFIP01. Next base: position 2,482 of record JAYVGI010000453.1, on the reverse strand, counting down.
GTGTCTTTCGATGAAAATCAAATCGCAAATGGGGTGGTGCAGATACAAGGTTGGACAGATTCTGGATTTGATGTTGTCCAGGAGTTTCCTGATTTTTGGTTGTGGATGCAGCAAGTTATTCATGATGTTTCAGAGTGGGTTGCGTTTGCATAGGATTCAAAGCTAGGCGCGTCCCGCGCATAGCATCAAAATCAGGCCGAACCGGGCATCGAGTCCGCCCCGCCCTGGCAGGGACTGCGGGGTAAATCGCCCGTTGGGCGCTTTAACATAACGGTCTGTTTGGCAAAGTAGCCGCAGCCACTGCGCTAAAGCTGCGTTTGTGCGGCTACCGCTGCGGCCGCAGGCCTTGCGCCCTTGCGGGTTTACCAAACCCCCGTTATGTCTTGCGCCCCTTGCCCTGCGCGTAGGGCCTCTCAAGTTCGACACTTCCCCTCCCGATTTTCGATATTTCCGGCTGAGCGCATCAATGAATTCAAGCACTTACGCCACTTTTCAGGTCGGAAGTGAAAATGGTTTGTAGTGGCACGTTTCACGTCATAGGTAGTTAAATTCGTTTGAAACTGCGCTACACTAGCGCCCATGTTCATCAAAGTCACCCAATCCGGCCAGCGGCGCTACGCGCAACTGGTCGAATCTTTCCGCAACGAGCAAGGCCAGCCGCGCCAGCGCACCGTCTGCACCCTGGGTCGCCTGGAGAGTGGGGGCGAGGTGGACACCTTGATTGCCGCGCTGCAACGCGCACGCGGCCTCTCGCCTGCTACGCCTGCACTGGAGGGTCTGTGCTTCAAACAGGCTCGCCACGCCGGGGATGTCTGGGCCTTGTCCGAGCTGTGGCGCAGCCTGGGTTTGGACGGCTTGGCCAGCGCCTGGCACCGCTCCAAGAGCGAGGTTGATGTCCTGGCCTGTCTGCGCCTGATGGTCTTTAACCGCCTGTGTGATCCGGCCAGCAAACTCGGTGTGCTGCGCTGGCTGGAGACCGTGGCCCTGCCTGCGGGCCAAGACGTACGCCCCCAGCACCAGCAGTTGCTGCGCGCCATGGATGTGCTCGACAAGCACAGCGCGGCGTTGAGCAATCAACTGGCCACGCTCATGCGCCCCTTGATCGATCAAGATCTGTCGGTGGTGTTTTATGACCTCACCACGGTGGGCGTGACCGGCCAGACGGATGTGCCCGAGGATGTGCGCGCCTATGGCCGGGCCAAGTCCGGGTTGGTCGAGCGCCAGTTCATGCTCTCCTTGGTGCAAACGTCTGAGGGTCTGCCCATCGCACACGAGGTGCATCCAGGCAATACCGCCGAGGCCAAGACGCTGCTGCCGATGATTCGGGGATTGTTAGAGCGCTACTCCCTCAAGCGGGTGGTGCTGATTGCGGATCGGGGTCTGCTCAGTGTCAGCAATATCGAGGAGCTGGGCAAGCTGCAAGCCCAGCTTAAAGCCGGTGGGCGCGAGGTTGCTATTGACTACATTTTGGCGGTGCCTGCGGCCCGCTATGGGGACTTTACCGATGATTTGAAGCAGCTCAGCTTGGCGCAAGTTGCAGGTCAAAAATGGTGCGCAGAAACCACGTGGCAAGGCTTGCGCCTGGTGGTGGCGCATGACCCTGAGGCGGCGGCTCGGCGTACCCAGGCACGCAACACCAGCATTGCCCAGCTGCTCAAGCTGGCGCAGCGGTGCAGCGACAAGCTCGATGCGCAGGAGGAGGCTGCGCACACGGGCCGAAAGAAGGGCAAGGGGCGACCGATGTCGGACTCGGGCACCAAGGCGCGTTTTTATAACGCGGTCAAAGAGGCCCATCTGGCGCATGTGATCAAGGTGGATTTAAAAGCCGAGCTGTTTAGCTACGCTATTGACGAGGAGAAGAAGCGCTATCTGGAGCTGCTGGATGGCAAGCTGCTGCTGGTGACCAATACGGCCTGCCCAGCGGCTGAGGTGGTGCAGCGCTACAAGAGCATGGCCGATATTGAACGGGGCTTTCGGGTGCTCAAGTCGGATATCGAAATCGGCCCGGTGCATCACCGTTTGCCCCAGCGTATCCGCGCGCATGCGCTGGTGTGTTTCCTGGCGCTGGTGCTGTACCGGGTGATGCGCATGCGCTTGGGGCTGGCCCACCGCTCTGAGTCGCCCAGCATGTTGCTGGAGCAACTGCGGCGTATTCACCAGCAGACGGTACAGGCTGCGGATGGGACTACCTTGACGGGTTTGACGGAGATCACACCGGCGCAGAAGTCGCTGTTTGCTGCCTTGGAGTTAGCCCTGCCGACACCCTCAGACTTGGCCAAGCCCGTTTTGTAGTCTGCGTTTTAAACTTCGTTTTCAATGAAATCATAGACTTACGTGCAGGAAGTGTCGAACTTAAGATGCACGGCGATGCGCTACCGGCGCAGGCGGCTGGTCGATCCAGACGGGCTGGGAGCCGGTCAATTGAGCTTGGTAACCGTGCAACATAATTCACCCCATGGTTGACCGATTGATTCCGTATCTG
>JAYVGI010000452.1:0-13681 GCA_043772355.1 Polaromonas sp. | reverse complement strand
TTGGACGGCTGCGCGGCTGTCCCCCATGGCGGCTTATGGCCGCCGATTCCTCCTGGATGCCGCTACGCCGTCCAAGCCAAGCGCCAGGGCAGCCAATAGGGTGGGTCTGCTGTGGTTCAAGACCCGGCAGTTGGAAAGATGGTGTCTGCATGGCGGTGTAGCGCCACCGACCTGATCCCCGTACAAAACACAAGCGCGCCCTACAGGGGCTGGCGATTGTTTCATGCTACGGTAGAGCCATTTGCTTGCTTGTGTAGTTATAGTTGGGCAAAAAGCAGCACCAAGCAAAACGCTACGAGACCGATTCACCCGCGCTAAAAAACTTCCATGCCATCCTTTCTAAAGTGTCGATGCGCCATCGACACCCACGCCCACATCATTCCAGAAAATTTCCCAAGCTACCTCGGTGCAAGCATCCCCGCAGACTGGCCATCGATGGTGCCAGCGCAGGCCTGCCACCGCAGCGTGATGATCTCGGGCAAGCTCTACCGCACCGTGTCAGACAAATGCTGGGACACGGCCAAACGCCTGACCGATCTGGATACCATGGGTGTGCAGATGCAAGCCATTTCACCCATGCCTGAGCTGCTGTCGTACTGGATGGAGCCCGATGCGGGCGCGCAACTCACGCATTATCTGAATGCGCAAATCGCCACCATGGTCAATGAGTCGGGCGGCCGTATGGTGGGCTTGGGCGCTGTGCCGCTGCAAGACATGGACTTGGCACTGCGCGAGCTGCGCCACATCATGCAGACGCCTGGTTTTGCGGGAGTGGAACTGGGCAGCAATATCAACGGTGTGCCCATTCGCGACCTGCGCTTCGACGCATTTTTTGAGGCCTGTGAGGCCTTGGGCGCTGCCGTGTTTGTACACGCCCTGCGCCCTACGGGCATGGACCGTCTGGTGGGCCCCGCACCTTTGCAGCAGGTGCTGGCCTATCCTGGCGATGTGGGGTTAGCAGCGGCCTCGGTGCTCACTACCAATTTGATAGAGCGCCGGCCCGGCCTGCGCATCGCCTTTAGCCATGGTGGCGGCACGTTGGCCATGCTGTTGTCCCGGCTGGAGCAGGCCTGCAAAGTATTCCCGGCTTTGCAAGAGAGCATCACCCTTTCGCCCACAGCCCAGGCGCGCAAGCTGTACTACGACACCCTGGTGTTTGACACGCCCACTTTGCAGCACCTGGTCACGCAATTTGGGGCCTCGCAGTTGATGGTGGGCACCGATTACCCGTTTAACTTTCACGACAGCACACCCTTGGCCAGCATCGACCACGCGGGCTTTGACAGCGGCACGGTGCAGATGCTGTTGCAATCGAATGCGGAGAGATTTTTAGGAAAACACCATGCATGAAGCATTAGTCGCGTCACTCCGCAGCGTTGAAATTGGCCTGCCCAATGTGGCGGCAGCCGAGCAGTTTTATACCCACACCTGGGGCCTGCGCGTGGCCGCGCGCCAGGGTAGCAGCGTCTATTTACGCGGCACGGGCGGTGACCACCATTTGCTGAGCTTGCATGCCAGCGCGGTACCTGAGCTGAAGATGGTCACCCTGCGCGCCAGTTCAGCGCAGGCGCTAGAGCAGATTGCCCACAATGTGGCCTTGCATGGCGGCGCAGTGCTGGCACCGCGTGCCTCGATTGACGAGCCGGGTGGCGGCGAGTGTGTGGTGGTGCGTGACCCGCAAGGCAGAATATTGCGCTTTGTGTGGGGTGACGTGCGGCACGCTGCGCTGGCCGAGCATACAGACCAACCCATACGCCTCGCGCACGCCGTGATGAATAGCCACAACGTGGCAAACGGCTTGGCGTTTTATGAGAATGCGCTGGGCTTCAAACTCTCAGACCGTACCCGCATCATGGCCTTTATTCGCATTCCCATGAAGCCCAGCGGGGACCACCACAGCATTGCGCTGGCAGATGCAGACAACGACTGCCTGAACCACATTGCATTCGTGATGCCCAACCTGGAGTCGGTGATGCGCGGCGGTGGCCGCATGAAAGACGCGGGCTACAGCATTGAGTGGGGCCCCGGCCGTCACGGGCCCGGTGACAATGCATTTAACTATTTTGTCGGCCCGGCGGGCTTTGTCATTGAATACACCGCCGACGTAGAGCAGGTGGACGACAGCTATGTTGCGCGTGGGCCGCAGGACTGGAAGTGGCCTGCAGGTCGATTTGACCACTGGGGCATTTCACAGCCGCCCTCAGCGCGGCTGAAAGAGGCGCAAAGGCAGATTGCGTTTGCCAGCCAGCTTTAACCACCAACCCGACACGATGCAGGGCAGTATGAACGTAGATGCACAAGCAAAAAAATCAAATGAGTATGACGTAGCCATCGTCGGGTTTGGCCCCTCCGGTGCCGTGGCTGCCGGGCTGCTGGGCGCGCAGGGCGTGCGCGTGTTGGTCTGTGACAAGGCGCTAGATGTCTACAAGCTGCCCAGGGCTTTTTCGCTAGACCACGAGATCATGCGGGTGTTCCAGCAACTGGGTGTGGCAGAGCAGGTGCTACAGCATACCGAGCCGTTCACGCCCTCCGAGTTTTTCGGTGTAGGCGGACAACTGATCAAACGCTTTACCACCGTGGAGCCGCCGTACCCGCTGGGCTATGTGCCGTCACTGGTGTTCTCGCAGCCCCCTGTCGAGCGCATTTTGCGCGAGCATGTGCAAAGCTTGCCGTCGGTAGAGGTGGCGCTGGGTTGCGAGATGCTTGGCTTGGTGCAGGACGCGGCTGGTGCCACCCTGCAATTGCGCAATCTGGACGGCAGCACGCGCCAAGTACGCGCGCGCTACGTCATCGGCTGCGACGGTGCCTCCAGCACCGTACGCAGCGCCGTGGGCATAGGATTAGATGACCTGGGCTTCGACCAGCCCTGGCTGGTGGTCGATGTGCTGGTGAATGAGCGTGGTTTACCCAAGCTGCCAAAAACCAGCGTGCAGTATTGCGAGCCCACGCGGCCCTGTACCTTTTTGATTGGCCCGCAAAACCACCGGCGCTGGGAGATTGCGCTGAACCAGGGCGAAGACCCCAAGCAAGTCGCCACGCCCGAGGGCACTTGGGCACTGCTGTCGCGCTGGATCACGCCGCAGGATGCCACGCTGTGGCGACAAGCCACCTACCGCTTCCATGCGCTGGTGGCAGACCGCTGGCAAAGCGGCTGCGTGTTGGTGGCGGGAGATGCCGCGCACCAGCAGCCGCCATTCTTGGGGCAGGGCATGTGCCAGGGCATTCGTGATGTGGTGAATTTGAGCTGGAAGCTCGGTGCGGTGCTGCGCGGCGAAGCTTCTACAGAGCTGCTGGCAAGCTATGGTGTTGAGCGAAAAATGCATGTGACTGAGCTGACCACCCGCATCAAGGCGGTAGGCCAAATTGTCGGCCAACGGGACGTGACCAAAGCGCGTGAGCGCGATGCCCATTTGCTGGCTGAATGTGGTGGTGTGGTCAAGTCGGTGCCCCGGCAAAATGTGCAGCCTGCGCTGGCCGTGGGTTTGCTATCGCCACAAGCTCATGCTGCGCGCGGCAGTATTTTTCCGCAGCCCTGGATTGGGCCGGGCGACGCACGGGTTCGCTTGGATGCACTGACAGGCACAGGCTGGCGCATCGTGGTCAGCGCACTGGCCGAGCATAGCTTGCTGCGTGCCGCAGCCATTGCCCAGAGGCCTCATGCGAGGCTGGTGCACATGGCAGCAGCCGAACTGCAAGAGGCCGATGGCGTGCTCTCTAACTGGTTTGCCCAGCACGCCTGTGCCGTCGCCATCGTCAGGCCCGATAATTATGTCTATGGGGTTGCTAATAATGCACACGAACTAGTGACGCAACTCGATGCATTGCGCGCAGCCTATTAGACCGATACAGTTTCAATCCGAACCCTAGATTCATTTAAAACAGGAAACCAGCATGCAACGCAGACACTTGATGCAAGCCTTGGCCGCCACAACCCTGCCCGTCTCGCAGTGGGTGCAAGCTCAAGCGGTCTGGCCCGATAAACCCATCAAAATGATTTTGTCCCAGCCCCCTGGCTCGGGGCCTGACAACGTGGCGCGCCTGCTCAGTGAGCGGCTGGGCAAAGCGCTGGGCCAGCCCATCGTGATCGAGAACAAACCCGGTGGGCAAAACGTGATTGGCGCGCAAGCGGCTGCGCGCTCTGCGGCAGATGGCTACAGTTTTTATTTTGCCACCACCGCAGCGCTGGTGACCAACAGCTACCTGTTCAAAACCATGGCCTACAACCCGCAAAAAGATTTTGCGCCCGTAGCCTTTGTGGCCAAAAGCCCGTTTGCCGTGCTGGTCAAGGCCGAGTCGGGTATCGCCTCCATCCAAGACTTGATCGCCAAATCCAAAGCCACACCGGGCGTGGTGTCGCTGGCCAACGAAGGGCCGCGCACCTTCGGCGGCATCATCGCCAGGCTCATCAACGCCCGCGCCAGTATGCAGGCCAATCTGGTGTCCTATGCGTCCATCGGCGTGGCGGTGCAAAACGTGATCGGCGGTCATGCCGATGCCGTGGTGGCGGATGTGGCCTCCACCGCGCAACTGGTACGCCAAGGGCGTTTGCGCATGCTGGCGGTGACGGCGGGTAAACGCATCGCAGGCTGGGAGCAAGTGAGCGCGCTGTCAGAAGTATTGCCAGGCTTTGAGATGGTGGGCTGGTTCGCCGTGGTGGCCCCCGTGGGCACTCCGCAAGCGGTGCTCACACGCATGAACCAAGAGCTCAATGCCGTGCTTGGCGAGCGCGAGGTGAAGGAGAAAATTCTGGGCATCGGCCCGATTGCCGAGCCCGGTGGCACGCCACAGCAGTTGGCGGCGTTTTTAGAGGAAGAACATCAGCGCTGGGCGCAGGCTACCAAAGAGATTGGGCTTTTGCCCGAATAGAGAGGTCGTCAGGCGCCAGGCGCTGGCAAAGCCAACTGCGCTTGTTGCGCCACCCGCACACAGTCTTTGATGTGCTGCTCACCCAAGTAGCGGATGGCGGCGTAGCCCACAAGGGCCGATATAGCCTGGCCCGCTAGCGGCACAAACTTGGTGGCTTGCGCGGCGGTCAGGCGCATGCCCACCATTTTGGCGGCTTTGAGCACCAAGTCTTTGGTGATGAACTTGCCCACCAGCACGGTGCCCACCAAGGCCACCGCTTTTTGCACCCGTTCGCGCTGCGTGGGGTCCAGCCGGTCAAGCTGCTCGGCGCTCAGGCCAAACTCGGCGTTGATCTTGGGCAACAGGCGTGAGAGCAGGGCGGCATCCACCGCCCAGTCCAGCCCCGGCACGGGCACCGCGCTGGCAAAGCCCGCCACCAGGGCACGCTTGTTCAGCATGCTGCGCGAGCGCTGGATGGCGGCGATGTAGGCCGGGTTGCCGTCTGCCATGGCAGCGGCAGAGTCCTTGGACCTGGTGCTAAACGAGGAAATATCCATGGGGGCTCAGCGCGGGCAGGGCATTGCAGGACAAAGTGATCAGGTAGACGGGCCGTCAGACGGGCTGCCCGATGCGGCACCCGTTTTGCTTTTCACAAAGCCGTAGATCACCAGCAAGATGATGGCGCCCACGATAGAGGCGATCCACCCGGCGGCAGCGCCATCTTTGTACCAGCCCATCGACTGGCCGACAAATTTTGCCAAAAACGAGCCTCCCACGCCAAGCACTGCCGTCATGATCCAGCCCAGCTTATCGTCACCAGGCTTGACAGCGCGTGCGATAAAACCAACGATCAAGCCGACAAAAATAGTACCCAATAATGACATCATGGTGTTTTCTCCAAAGTTTTGTAAATGACAGGGTGTCAGTCTGCTACGGTGTGCAGCCACTAGACTTTACACTGACTTTGGCCCTTCGCAGAAAATCGGGCCTCAGGTGGATCAAACTACTTAGGGAGGTGGAAAAAGCCAATATCCCGTTGATGCTTGGGCGGCTATCAGCGCGTCCCTATCGCCCCAAGGCAGGTCTTGCCAGTGGCACCGGTGGGCATTGCGGATAGAAATGCGTGTACAAAAAAACGTGCGTACTTTATGCAAAACGGCTGAAAATTCGGCGCTGGGAGTGCCAAAACCATGGGTTTCACCTGTTTTATCCTTTAAAACACGCATTAGCCAGCAATATTAAAGGGGTTGTAGCTATTGAATATATAGTGCTTGTGCTCAAAGGCAAGGAACGCCTGGGTTGACGCAAAACCCGCCAGCGACTCCTCCTTGATGGCGCTACGCTGAATTAGCACCACCGACCTGACCTGGCCGGGGTGAGGGAGATAGCCAACGGGAAAGCAAATGGGGTCAGATCAAAATTCAGGAAGCCCCCCTGTTCGCAGCGCGCAACGCTCTAACAAAATTTTGCTCTGACCCCTTTTGCGCAGTCTGCGGCGCAAAAGACCCTCACCACGCCCAGCCTCACCCGCACAGACCGCGCAGCGCGCGCCTGCGCGTGGGCCGCTTGGAAAACCACCCGGGAATCCAATTGCTCATTAAATAGTAGCACTCCGTCTAAGCAGGCCAGTGGGGTACACAGGGTAACGCCCATATTTTGTTGTGCGGTACGGTTTGGAGCGTTGCGAAGCCTCTGGCGGCCTATTTTTAACCTCTACCCATGTACCCCACTGTTCTGCTTGGACGGAGTGCTACGGTTTAGTGAGTAACGCTGTTTCCAAGTACCCGTCAAGCCAGCCCAATCAGGCCGGCGGTGCTTCTTCAGCGTAGCGCCATCAAGCAGGAGTCGCTGGCTACAGGCCAGCACGGGGGGCAGCCGCGTAGCTGACGTAGCGCTGTCGGCCTGATGCCCGTAACGCCGGGAACGCTTTTCAAACCCCAGTTGACGTGGTGTAGCATGCACGCACCCACCACCCCATGCAACGCCTAGCCCATGCCCCCAACATCGTCATCGCCCAGCTCTGGGCCGATATGCTGAGTGGCGAGGGTATTGAAACCACTGTGCAGCGCTACTTTATCAGCAGCATCGCAGGCGACATGCCGCCCGACCAATGCCTGCCCGAGCTGTGGGTGATGCAAGATGCGCAATTGCCCCTGGCCAAGCAGGTATTGCACCAGTTGCAGCACCTGCCCCAGCGCCGCTGGGTGTGCGCAGGCTGCAGTGAGACGGTGGAGGGCGGATTTATGCAGTGCTGGAACTGCGGTTTGGACGAAACAGCGCCTCTGGGTCGGTAGAATCAGCGCATGTCTTACTTGGTGCTCGCCCGCAAATACCGTCCAAAATCATTTACCGAGATGGTGGGGCAAGAGCACGTGGTGCAGGCCTTGAGCAATGCGCTCACCACCCAGCGCCTGCACCATGCTTACCTGTTTACCGGCACTCGGGGCGTGGGCAAAACCACGGTGTCGCGCATTTTGGCCAAATCGCTCAATTGTTTGGGTGCCGATGGCCAAGGCGGCATCACCGCGTCTCCGTGCGGGGTGTGCGCGGCCTGCACGGCGATTGATAGCGGCCGGTTTATCGACTACACCGAGCTGGACGCCGCCAGTAACCGGGGCGTAGACGAGGTGCAGCAGCTACTGGAGCAGGCGGTGTACAAGCCGGTGCAAGGGCGCTTTAAGGTCTTCATGATCGACGAAGTGCACATGCTGACCAACACGGCGTTCAACGCCATGCTCAAAACGCTGGAAGAGCCGCCCGAGTACCTGAAATTTGTTTTAGCCACCACCGATCCGCAAAAAGTGCCGGTTACCGTGCTGTCGCGCTGCCTGCAGTTCAACCTGCGGCCCATGGCCCCGGAGACGATTTACGAGCACCTGCACAAGGTGCTTGGGGCAGAAGCCGTGCAGAGCGACGATCCGTCCCTGCGCCTGCTGTCGCGCGCCGCACGCGGCTCCATGCGCGACGCACTGAGCCTGACCGACCAGGCCATTGCCTTTGGCAACGGTGTGCTGGCCGAGGGCAATGTGCGCCAAATGCTGGGCGCGGTAGACCGCAGCTATGTGTTCAGGCTGATCGAGGCGCTGGCCAAAGGCGACGGCAAAGCGGTGATCGACACGTCTGAAGACTTGCGCATCAACGGCCTGAGCGCTGCCAGCACGCTGGAAGACATGGCCAGTGTGTTGCAACGCATGGCCGTGGTGCACAACGTGCCTGATGCCTACGACGCGACAGACAGCGACGCAGTAGAGACCGCCCGATTGGCTGGCCTCATGCCTGAGGACGAGACGCAGCTGCTCTACAGCCTGTGTATCCATGGCCGCGCCGAGCTGGGCTTGGCACCCGATGAGTATGCGGGCTTGACGATGACCTTGTTGCGTTTGCTGGCCTTCAAGCCCAAGGGCTTTAAGCCTGCCAACTTGCCAAAGCCTGCCAGCGCCGTGCCTGCTTTGGAGTCCAACCCGGCAACACCATCGTCAGTATCCGCAGAGCTGGCTGAAAAAAAAAGCCTGAATTTAGCAGCACCTAGCGCTGGCCAGGTGCATAGCCAGCCTGCGGCGGCAGAGCCAGCGTCTCCCCCGGTTGCGCCGACTCTTTCTTCGTCACCTCCTGCTTCTCTTTCTGCTTCTTTTCCTGTTTCACCGAACCCTACAGCACCCGCTTCAGCCTCTACAGCAACGCCAGGCAGTCCACCTCCAGCACCCACGCCTGCAGTTGCCGCGCAGCCCCTGGCGCACAGCGCAGCAGCCCAAACCATCGCAAGCCCGGTACCTGCAAACAGCAGCGAAGAGCCGCACGACGACCCCAGCGAAGAGCCCGCAGGCCTGTGGGGCGATGCGCCTGCCGCAGCACCCTCGGCGACTATCCCTGTAGTTGCATTTTCAGAGCTAAATCCACCTTTAGCCAGCAAGAATACTGCGGTAGCAGCTAGCAATCTTATAGCGGTTCCCATCCGCGAACAGGCCGTGCCCACCAGCCGCACCGAGCAACGCATCTCCGCCGTGCTGCCAGACAGCGTGCACAGCGCCTGGCTGTCCACCGTGCAGCAGTTGCTCGATGCCGAGGCCATCACCGCACTGACCCGCGAGCTGGCGGTGCAGAGCCAGTGCGTCGAGCAGGGCGCCCAGCACCTGCGCCTGCGGGTAGAGCAGCCCTCGCTCAAAAACGATGCCGCGCGCGACAAGCTGCAGGCCGCATTTACCGCCTTGGGCCGCAGCGAGGTGCTCACCATAGAGCTGGGCCCTGTCATCGACTCCTGGTACAAACGCAATCAGGCCAAAATAGCCGCCCGCCAGCAGGCTGCTGAAGAATTGATACTGAACGACCCCATGGTGATCGAGCTGCAGGCCCACTGGGGTGCGAAAATCGTGCCTGGAAGCATCAAGGCGCTTTAAGCCAACTTATAGCTCACCCCGCAATTTGACTTCATCACAAGCATTCTCCATTTAACTGAAAGGATTTCACCATGTTCAACAAAGGACAACTCGCAGGCCTCATGAAGCAAGCCCAGGCCATGCAAGACAACATGAAAAAAGCCCAGGACGAGCTGGGCACCATGGAAGTCACCGGCGAGTCTGGCGCGGGCCTGGTCAAAGTCACCATGACCTGCAAACACGACGTCAAACGCGTGCAGATCGACCCCAGCCTCTTGGCCGACGACAAAGACATGCTTGAAGACCTGGTGGCCGCCGCCTTCAACGCTGCGGTGAACAAAGCCGAGTCGGTCAGCGGCGAGAAGATGGCCAAAATTTCTGCCGGGATGCCGAGCCTTCCTGGTGGCATGAAGATGCCGTTCTGACGTATCTGAAAATGGTGAACTGCGCTGAGCGCACCACCGACCTGATCTTGCGAGTTTGGCGGGTGTACAGGCGCTCAAACGCAACGGTCTCTTGAACCCCAGAGCATCACCTAGCTGCCATGTCCGACACGCACAATCTCTCGTCCCTCATTGATGCCCTGCGCCGCCTGCCCGGCGTGGGTGCCAAGTCGGCTGCGCGCATGGCGTTTCATATGTTGCAGCATGACCGCGAGGGCGCGCAGCTCTTGTCGCGCGCGTTAGCCGAGGCAGTGCAAAAAGTGCGCCACTGCACGCGCTGCTACACCTTCACCGAGGCCGAGGTGTGCCACACCTGCCTGGATGCAGAGCGGGATAAAACCAAACTGTGCGTGGTAGAGACCCCTGCTGACCAGTCCGCGCTGGAGCGCACCAGCGCCTACTGCGGACTGTACTTTGTGCTCATGGGCAAGCTCAGCCCGCTGGACGGCATTGGCCCTAAAGAAATTGGCCTGCACCGCTTGATGGAGCGCGCTAGCGACGGCATCGTCAGCGAAGTCATCTTGGCCACCAACTTCACCGCCGAAGGCGAGACCACCGCCCACGTCATAGCCCAAACCCTCAAAGCCCGTGGCCTGCAAGTCACCCGTCTGGCTCGCGGCGTGCCAGCAGGCAGCGAGCTGGAGTATGTAGACCTGGGCACCATCGCCCATGCGCTGGTGGACCGGCGCTGAGGCACTGTGTCTCTGTAACGTGCAGCACATGCGCTTATGGTTCACCCTAGTATCTGGGCTGGCGCAATTGCCCTAGAGTGATTGGAGGATTTTTGAATTGCCTCACATCTTCAGGAGCCACCCATGCTTACTTCGTCACGCCGTTCCATCGTGTTGCGCAGCGCCTGCGCTATTGCCAGCTTGGCTTTGATGGCCACTGCGCTGCCGGTGGTGGCCCAAAACTACCCCGCTAGGCCTATCACTTTGATCGTGCCATGGGGAGCCGGTGGTGGTACCGATGCCACGGCCCGCATTGTCGGCAGCTTGCTCGAAAAAGAACTGGGCCAACCCGTCACCGTAGTGAACCGCACGGGTGGCAGCGGCGTGGTGGGGCATTCGGCCATTGCTTCTGCTGCACCCGATGGCTACACGCTGGGCATGGCCACGGTAGAGATTGGCATGATGCACTGGCAAGGGCTGACGGAGTTGACCGGGGCCTCGTACACGCCTTTAGGTTTGCTTAACGCCGACCCCGCAGGTGTGCAAGTGCGCACCGAGTCGCCGTATAAAACCGTTAATGAGTTGTTGGCCGCCATCAAGGCCAGCCCCGGTAAATTCAAAGCCTCGGGCACAGGGCAGGGCGGCATCTGGCACCTGGCTATTGCAGGCATGTTGCGTGACCAAAAGATTGACCCGGCATCTGTGCCTTGGGTGCCCAGCAACGGCGCTGCACCGGGCCTGCAAGACATGATGGCCGGCGGTGTGGACATCGCACCCGTGTCGCTGCCCGAAGCGCGCTCGTTGATCGACGCTGGCAAGGTGCGAAGCCTGGCTATCATGAACGACAAGCCTTCTGCGCTGTACCCCAATGTGCCCACGCTCAAATCTGCTATCGGCAGTGACTGGACGATGGCGGCCTGGCGCGGCATGGTGGCACCTAAAGGCATTCCGGCTGAGGCACGCGACAAGCTCAGCGCAGCACTCAAGAAAATTGCCGCCAGCAAAGAGTACAACGAGTTTATGGGCAGCCGAGGTTTTGGCGTGATCTATGCAGGCCCCGAAGAGTTTGCCAAGTTCATGGCCAAGTCGGACACCGAGCTGGGGGCTACCATGAAGGCTGTGGGCATTGCGAAGTAATTTGCCAAGTAAATTGCCAATCTCACAGCCAAGTGATCCAGCATGAAACTCAATGATGCCGTCTTCGGCCTGCTGCTGACTATTTTTGGTATCGCCATCCTGTTTTCCATCCGCGCGTTTCCCACCATTCCGGGGCAGCAAGTGGGCCCTGCTTTGTTTCCGGGTTTGATTGCTACGGGCCTGTGCATCGGCGGCGTGCTGTTGATGGTGCAGGGCTGGCGCGTGCGCTCACAGGTGCCTTGGGTGTCGTTGCAAGACTGGGTGCGCTCACCCCGGCATGTGCTGGGCTTGGCGCTGTTGGTAGCCAGTGTGGTCTTCTACATGCTGCTGGCCGATCGCTTGGGTTTTTTAATCTGCGCGCCGCTGATGTTGACGGCCCTCTTCGCAGTGCTGCGCGTGCCTTTGGGCCGTGCCGTGCTGATAGCGGTGATAGCCAGCCTCGTCATCCACTTTGCGTTTTATAAACTGCTGCGCGTGCCCTTGCCTTGGGGTGTACTGGTCAACTATGCCTGGTAGCGCCGTTTACCCCATCAAAAGGAAATAACACCATGTGGAGCGCAGTAGGACAGGCTTTTGGCATGGTGTTTGAACCCTACACCTTGATGGTGATGGTGATTGCATCTTTCTACGGCCTGTTCGTCGGCGCGGTGCCGGGGCTTACCGCCACCATGGCTACGGCGCTGCTCGTACCCGTTACTTTCTTTATGGCCCCCGTGCCTGCCATCGCCGCCATCGTCACCGCCACTGCCATGGCGATTTTTTCGGGCGATATTCCCGGCTGCCTGTTGCGCATACCGGGCACGCCCGCCTCGGCGGCCTACACCGACGAGGCCTTTGCCATGACCAAAAAGGGCCAGGCCGAAATGGCGCTGGGCGCGGGGCTGGTGTTCTCTGCCGTGGGCGGGCTGTTTGGCACCTTGGTGCTGATTTTGGCAGCCCCGGCGCTGGCAGACTTTGCCATCAAGTTCAGCTCGTTCGAGTATTTTTGGCTGGTGCTGCTGGGCCTGACCTGCGCGGTATTCATCACCTCCGACCGGCCGCTCAAGGGTTTGATCACTTTGTTTCTGGGCCTGCTGGTGGCCTGTGTAGGCCTGGGCAATCCGGCGGGCTTTCCGCGCTTTACCTTTGGCAATACCGAAATGACCGGCGGCATCGGCATGATCTCGATGATGATCGGCATGTTTGCCATCTCCGAGATCATCCGCTACATGGTGGACACCAGTCCGCAAGCCGAGCTGGTGGTAGAGCAGGTGGGCAATGTGCTCAAGGGCCAATGGACGTTGGCCAAAAAATACCCGGTGCAAATACTGCGCGGCAGCGTGCTGGGCACCGCAGTAGGGGCCTTGCCCGGCGCGGGGGCCGACATTGCGGCCTGGATGTCGTACGCCATGAGCAAAAAGTTTTCCAAAGAGCCGGAGAAGTTTGGCACCGGGCATGTGGAGGGCATTGTCGAGTCAGGATCGGCCAATAACAGCGCGCTGGCGGGTGCCTGGATTCCGGCCCTGGTGTTTGGCATTCCGGGCGACTCGATCACCGCCATCGTCATTGGCGTGCTGTACATGAAAAACATGAACCCCGGACCGTCCCTGTTTACCAATAACCCGCAGAATATTTACGCCATATTTTTAATCTTCATCCTGGCCAACATCATCATGATCCCGCTGGGCATTTTGTGCATCAAGGCCTCTCGCCGCATCTTGAAAGTTCCACGCAATATCCTGATGCCGATCATTTTGTTGTTCTGTGTCGTGGGCACCTTTGCCATCAACAACTCGCTGTTTGAGATCGGCGTGATGTTGGTGGCGGGGCTAGTAGCCTATGTGCTGGAAGAGAACGACTTTCCGATTGCGCCTGCCATTTTGGGCGTGGTGCTGGGCGGCATGCTGGAGGAAAACTTCATCACCTCGATGATCAAGTCGGACGGCAATTTGATGGCCTTTGTCGGTAGACCGATCGCGGCTACTTTGGCGGTGATTACTGTGCTGGTGTGGGTGATGCCGTTGGTGATGGCGTTGTTGCGCAAACGGCGGGTGCAGCAGCTTGCGTAGTTATTGAGCGTTAAACTGGCTCCAGTTCTGTGCTCGCTCTGGCACTTGGTGTGCACAGCTCCGCGGCCAATACTGTTCGCTTAAGCTGTGCCGTGTTGCTTATCTGGCCCGGCTTGAAGATGTCTGCCCTGGCTGGGTCACGTTGCTTCTCGGGCTTTTCAAGA
>JAYVGI010000451.1:0-4521 GCA_043772355.1 Polaromonas sp. | reverse complement strand
TCTTGAAAAGCCCGAGAAGCAACGTGACCCAGCCAGGGCAGACATCTTCAAGCCGGGCCAGATAAGCAACACGGCACAGCTTAAGCGAACAGTATTGGCTCTGACCCCGTTTGCGCAGTCTGCGGCACCCAAGACCCTCCCCCGCTGCCCGAGGCTCACCCACCAAAACCTCGCAGCGCACGCCTGCGAGTGGGCCGCTTGGAAAACCACTTACTCATTAAATAGTAGCATTCCATCTAAGCAGGGCAGTGGGGTACACAGGGAAATACCGATATTGTGTAGCGCGGCGCGGTTTGGAGCGCTTCGAAGCCTCTGGCGGCTTGAGAACCAACCAAAACCCGTGAATTGACTGCTTGAATTTCCGCTATTTTGAGGTGGCTGACTGCCTGTAGCCGCCTAAAATAAAGCGGCATAAGCTATGGAATAAGTAGTACCGACGCGCAATGCCGCATTATGTTTATCCACTGGCCATGGTGGATAGCGATGTAGGTGCGAAACCATATCTACTTTATGTAAAACAGCCAAAAACTGGGCGCAACGCACTGACGCTGAACCGGTGGGCATCCCGAGAATACGGCTACTCACTAATTCGTAGCGCTCCGTGTAAGCAACTCAGTGGGGTACACGGTGTATCACCATAAATTGATTGCGTTTGACCGGTTTACACCTGTTGGGGCTCTCAAAGGCCATTTTCAGCTCGCGGCGCGGGGGTGGCAAACTCCCAACAGCCCAGTTGTTGCTATATATCCCATAGCTTTTCGCGCAGATTCATTAGGGGCTACAGCCTCATCGACACAAAAACACAGCTTTGAACGCAGGCTCCAAGCCTGACTCGCTACCAACCCACTGCACCTCCCTTAGCGCCAAAATAGTACATACCCTCTGGCAGTCGGGTGTGCAAAGCAGGTACATTTTTGCGGTGGTAATTTAAATTTTCTGTGGCTTTGCCAGTTGTTTTGAGGAGTTGGGTATGAAGAGAATCATCGCTTTGTCGGTACTGGCTGCGGCCTGCACAGTGGCGCAGGCGCAAACTGTCAACATCATCTGCTCGGTGCAGGCCGAGTGGTGCAACATGATTGGCACCGTGTATGGCAAAACCACGGGTACCAAGGTCAACATCAGCATGAAGGGCTCGGGCGAGGCGCTGGCGCAGTTGATTGCCGAGAAAGACAACCCCAAGACCGACATCTGGTTTGGCGGCACGGGCGACCCGCACTTGCAGGCGGCTGAGCAAAACCTGTCGCTGGAATACAAATCCCCCGCTATGACCCAGCTCTACCCGTGGGCGCAAGAGCAGGCCAAGCAGTCGGGCTATAAAACCGTGGGCATTTACTCGGGCCCCTTGGGTTTTGGCTACAACACCGAGTTGCTGGCCAAGAAAAAACTGGCTGTGCCCAAAACCTGGACTGATTTGTTGAACCCGGCGCTCAAAGGTGAAATTCAAGTAGCCAACCCCGCATCTAGCGGCACGGCCTACACCATGGTGGCTACGCTAGTGCAGATGATGGGTGAAGACAAAGCCTTTGACTACATGAAGCAACTGCACAAAAACATCAGCCAATACACCCGCAGTGGCACCGGCCCCATCAAGGCCGCAGCGCGGGGTGAGACCACGGTGTCCATCAGCTTTGTGCATGACGGCCCGGGTGAGAAGATGAGCGGTTTTCCGATCGAGACCATCACGCCTGCTGATGGCACTGGGGCGGAGATTGGTTCGATGAGCATTATCAAAGGCTCGCGCAACTTAGAGGCTGCAAAGAAGTTTTATGAATGGGCGCTGACCCCCGGTGCGCAAGAGATGGCGGCAGCGGCCAAGCAGTTTCAACTGCCGTCCAATAGAAATGCGAAGAACGATGCGCGTATTCCCGACTTCAACAAAATCAAATTCATTAATTACGACTACGCCAAATACGGCTCGTCCGCTGAGCGTAAGCGTTTGATAGCGAAGTGGGAGAAAGAAGTGAACTCTTTGCCACGCTGATAGCATTTAGCAAGAAGAAAATACCGGACGCAGAGGACGCAAAAACTCGCAAAGGACGCAAAATAAAACCAAAAAATTAGAATTGAATTTGGTTTTCTTTTGCGTCCTTTGCGTAATCTTTGCGTCCTCTGGGTTCGGTCAAGTCCGATTTCTCTATCCATTTCAAATGTCTTTGAGCCAGAGTGAATAAAAACCCCAATCAAGCCATCCGCATCTGGCTGGTCATCGGCCTGCTGGCTTACATCGCACTGCCTTGGTACGCCATCCAGGACACCGCCTGGTACAGCGTGCTGCCGCAGATCATGGGTGGGCCGGAGACGGCGAACGGCATGGTGCAGGCGGTGGTGCATGGGCGCAAGTGGCTTCTGGTGGGCTTGATCGGTATGGTCATCGCGCTGGGAGGTCTGTCGATGCCTGCGGGCAAGGCGCAGAGCAACTGGCTGCTGGCGGGCGGTGCGGTGGGTTTTGTGGGGTTGCTGGCCAGTGGCTTTTTGATCGGCTCCAAGGGCTGGTCGTTTGAAATTTTCAATGCGCAGTTTGGCGCGCTATCTAAAAACCAGTTTGGCATAGGCATCGGGGCTTTGGTGGCCCTGCTCTCGCTGGTGATGATCACCGCCTTTGGTCTGGCGCGGCGTGGGTATTTCAAAGGGGATTTGTTTATTGCCTCGGCAGTGCTGGGTTGCACGGTGCTGCTGGTGATGTTTATCGCCTTCCCGGTGTCCAAAGCGTTGTATGGCGCGTTTTTGAATGAAGAGGGGCAGTGGTCGCTCACCGCTATTTTTAGCCGTATTGGTAACGAGCGGGTGTGGGGTCTGAACTGCCTGGCGGGCGGGGTGCGCTGCGGTGTGGCCTGGAACACGCTGTTTCTCGCGCTGCTGACTGCGACGGGTACGACGATATTGGGCACCATGATGGCGCTGATGGCCGAGCGAAGTGCCAGCGTGCGGGTGCAAACGCCGTTGCGCGTGATAGCTTTGCTGCCCATCATCACGCCGCCCTTTGTGGTGGGTTTGGGGTTGATCTTGCTGTTTGGCCGCGCGGGCGTGGTCAACCAGTTTTTAGAGTACGCCTTTGGCCTCCCACCAACCCGCTGGTTCTACGGCGCTTTAGGGGTGTGGATCGCGCAGATGTTTGCCTTTACCCCCATTGCTTTCATGATCATGCGCGGGGTGGTGCAGGGCGTAGCACCCAGCCTGGAAGAGGCCGCGCAAACTCTGCGGGCCGACCGCAAGCAAACCTTTTTCACCATCACACTGCCCCTGCTCAAGCCCGGTTTGGCGAACGCATTTTTGGTCGGTTTTATCGAAAGCATGGCTGACTTTGGCAACCCCATCGTCGTGGGCGGCCAGTTTGCGGTGCTCTCGACCGACATTTTCTTCGCCATCGTCGGTGCGCAATATGACCAGGGCCGTGCCGCCTCGCTGGCGTGGATACTGACGGTATTTGCTTTGTTGGTTTTTGCGGTACAGCGTGGTTTGCTTGGCAAACAAAGCTACACCACCGTCAGTGGCAAAGGCGACGCGGGCATTGCCATGGCCCTGCCCGATGGTGTGCGCCGTACTTTGAATGCGGTGGTCTATCCGTGGTTGGCCTTCACCATCATGCTCTATCTGTTTGCCTTTGCCGGTGGCTTCGTGCAAACCTGGGGGCGCGACTACACACTGACGCTGGCGCACTTTAAAACCGCCTTTGGCCTGGAGTGGGGCGAGTTTGGCATGGTGTGGGCGGGCACGGCCTGGAACTCGCTGTTTACTACCGTCAAACTGGCGGGCATCTCCGCGCCCATCACTGCGGCCACGGGGCTGCTGATTGCCTATTTGCTGGCGCGCACCGAGTTTAAAGGCCAGGGTTGGTTTGAATTTGTGGCGCTACTGGCCTTTGCCATTCCTGGCACGGTGCTGGGCGTGAGCTACATCTTGGCTTTTAACGTACCGCCCGTGGAGCTGACGGGCACGGGCCTCATCATCGTGCTGTGCTTTATGTTCCGCAACTTGCCGGTGGGCGTGCGGGCTGGTACGGCGGCGTTGAAGCAACTGGACAAATCGCTGGACGAAGCTTCTCTCATGCTGCGTGCATCGACCGCACAAACCTTGTTTAACGTGGTGTTGCCGCTGCTCAAACCAGCGCTGGTAGCCGCGCTGATCTACAGCTTTGTGCGTGCCATGACCACGGTGAGCGCAGTGATCTTTTTAGTCACCGCAGAGAACGAGCTGGCCACCACCTACATCATTGGCCGCGTAGGCAATGGCGACTATGGCGTGGCGCTGGCCTATTGCACGGTGCTGATCATTTTGATGTCATTGGCGATTGCATTGATCCAGTTTTTGGTGGGTGAGCGCAAGCTGGGGCGGCGCACTGTGGCAGCTCCTTCAGTGGTCATTCCTGCGCATTGATGGCGTTTATCTCCATGGCGATTCACGGTATCTTGCTCACTCTTGGCGGTTCTTTTCGTTTTGTACGGGAGCAGGCCGGCGGTGTACTCAGCTCCGCGGCTGTCCTCCGTGGCTGCCTAGGGCAGCCTACTCCCCCTTTATGCCGCT
>JAYVGI010000450.1:0-3281 GCA_043772355.1 Polaromonas sp. | reverse complement strand
CTCACCGCCATTGCAGGAAATCAGGTGGCCAGCGGTATTGACGTGCTGGGTGAGCAACTGGAACTGGCCAAAGCAGGCAAGCTGCACATCTTGGCGTCGTCTGGCTCCGTGCGCAGCAAATTGGCACCCGGCGTGCCTACGTTCAAAGAACTCGGTTTTGCCAACATCCAGGCGCAAGGCTGGTTCGCCATGTATGCGCCAGCGCGTG
The DNA here is from genome assembly GCA_043772355.1 of Polaromonas sp. Classification (GTDB taxonomy): domain Bacteria; phylum Pseudomonadota; class Gammaproteobacteria; order Burkholderiales; family Burkholderiaceae_C; genus JAAFIP01. Next base: position 3,073 of record JAYVGI010000450.1, on the reverse strand, counting down.
CGCCCGCTGCCGCGCTGGCAGCAATCAACAGTGCGGCCAACAAAGCTTTGGCCTCAGCTGATTTGGTAGAGCGCGTGGGCAAACTCGCACTGGAGATGGGCGGTGGCTCGGCGGCTGATTTGGTGAGCTTGCAGGTTGCTGAGGTGGCGCGCTGGAGCCCGGTGATCAAGGCATCAGGCTTTCGCGCAGACTAGGGCGCGGGAGTCACCATCGGTTCGGCAATCACTAGCAAACTGATAGCCGTGTAGGCCATCATCAAGAGCGTCAGCGGCAGGGTGGTCATGGCCGTGCTGCGGGGCGACAGGCCTTGGCGCAGCGCTACCCTGTGCGATAGCCAGATCGACACCACATGGCCGAGCACGATGGCAATCACCGCTACATACCAGGTGAGCTTGGCATCGACGATGCTGATATCGGGGTACCACTTGGCGGTGCCAAACAAATTCCACTGCCTGCCAAACGGGTCGGATAGCAACTGCAAAATGGTTTGGCCTTGGATCAGCAGATTAGAAAAATTGTGCGCAATGTTGTAGGCTGCTGCGATGGGGATGAGCGTGGGGGCGAATAGGGCGGCTATCTGCGTGGCGCTGCTTGCGCCGTGCTTGTGCTGGGCGGACTGCGCCATCAGCCGGGCGCACACGAAGCAGGTGAGTGCATAGGCCAGCAAGAACACCAGCCACACCGCCACCAGCCCTGCTGTGCCCGCGAAGTAGCCATTCATGTCCATCCAGCGCAGGGCGACTTTCTTTAAGCCTTGCTCGAATACCAGCCATGCCGCGCCGCTGTGCAGGCCGTCAAACAATACCGTGGACAGCATGGCCATGACAAAACCTACTTGGCCTGCGCTGCGCAATGCAGGTGTGTTGATCAAGCCCGTGCCCACGGAGCGCAAGCTGACGAAGGGGCGAATCGCACTCCAGCGCACAGGTGCCATGCGCGCGAGGCTGGCAAAGTAGAGTGCAAACACGTCCGCGTGGCGCTGCCACACGTCCCGGCCAAAGCAGACCATGCCGCCTAGATTCACTGTCGTCCACAGCAAGGCAGCGCAACCCAGTTTGAAGGGCGCGGTGGCAATCGGGTACACCACCTCCAGCCAGCACCAGGCCAGCAGCAAGGCCGCCCCAGGCCAAGCACCCAGCCAGGCGGGCCAAGCCCAGCCCAGCGACAGGCCGCTTGCCAAGCCCAGGCGTTTGGCGCAGGCGTTGATCACATCAAACGTGGTGCCCCAGGGGTCAAGGGCCGGCCACACATTGCCCAGCAACACTACGGCAAACGACAGGCCTACCCACCACACTATCCACACCAGCGTGGGTGCCAAGTTCATCAACGGATCGGACGAACCCCACAGGGCCGAGGCCAAGGTGAGTGCGAACAGAAGCCAACCCACGCCTCTGACTATCCACAGTGTTTTGGAGTTGCCTGAAGTGGATGAAGAGTCTGATGAAATCTCCGCCGAGGGTGTGGGATCTGGGGTAGGTACTGAGTCTGCAGTTGTTGACACAGGCGCACTCTGGCGCATAAAAAACACCGCCACCACGAAGGTCAGCAGCACGGTAGTGCAGGCCCCCGCTATGACATAGGCCAAGGGCACGGGCAGGTCGTAGCGTTCTTCAAACCCATGCGCCCGAGCGCTAGCCGATGCAATGCATGCGAGAACCAGGAAGAGTGCGGACTTCAACGCGGGCGCACCTCCAGGGTGGCCAGCGGTGCGGCATGGTGGTGGCTGGGCGCTGCGTCTTTGGGCGATGCCTTATCCTGCGCGCCATGCCACTCCAAGCGAAATTTGCCGGTCGCATGCGCCGTAAAAGCCAGCTCGGCAATGTGCCCGGGTTTCACAGCGGCATGCAAGCGGTAGGCATGCAAATGCAACTCTCCGGCCTGGTTGCTGCTGATGCGCCAGCGCAGGCGTTGACCTTTTTGCACCTTGATCAGGCGTTGCTCTGCTGGCAGTGCGCCATCGACGATGGATAAATCCAAACCCTGCTCAGCGCCATCAGATGACTTCGCAGCTGACGCTTTCACCAGGGGCGGCTGCAACTGTGCCAACGCCAACGGGCTAGCAGCCAGCAACGCACTGGCCAGTAAACCAGGCCGCACCAGCCGTGGCATGAGCAGCCGCATGGCCTATCAGCGCGCTAAGAGCGTGGGGCAAACAAAGGGATTATTTAACCGCTGCAGTCCAGTTGCCAATCTCACGCGCCGCACCCGTCAGCTCCAAAATGTGCATGCCCGTATTGGCACGATCCACAATGTAGACATAGCCGCGCTCATCCACTTCGACGTTATTGGTTTGGATAGCGAGCTTGTTAGACGCGTCGGTAAAAGGCAGCTTGCCCATTTGCGAGGCCGGCGTTTCCAGCACCACAGTGTTGGCGTTCATCGCGGGAATGTAATAGGCAATCTCTTTCGGGGCCAGCGGCTCGCGGATGTCCACGGCGCGCACGCCTGCGTTAAAGTGCGCAAAGAACATGATGCGTTTATGGTAGATCGGCGTGGTGTTTTCGTTCGACGAATGGGTGCCAAAGCGGCCACCGCGTGTGCAGAAGTTGCCGCTCTTCTCAGGCACGGTCCAGTTCGACACACCAAAGGGCTTGGTCTCGGTGGTTACGTCCACGATCCACACCATCTGGCGACCTTCCAGGCATTCTTTTTGGATGGCCTCGTCGGTCACCACAATAAAGTCGCGCTTCTTGCCCAGCAGGTTTTTGGCAAACTCGGGCACGTCCATGCCCAGCAGCGGAAACACCGTGTGCGCCCCGTGCATGGGCGGCAAGTCCATCCGCGCCACTTGGGGCGACAGCAGGTTCTCGGGTGTGGGGTCTTTGGCGCCGTTCAATAATTTCTCGCGGTCCACAATTTGCAGTGCGCCCTCGGTATTGGTGCCGTAGCCAAAATACACGCGGTTGCCTTTAGGGCCTGTCGAAATTGCACCATGCAGTTGCATAGGCACCGCGCCGCCTGCGCCGGGCTGCTGGCCTACCAGGCCAAAGTCGCGGATGAAGACGGGTTTGGCAGGGTCTGCTAAATCATAAATCTGCGTCATGCGGTTGGTGCGCCACTGCGGGTTGCCGGA
>JAYVGI010000449.1:0-4330 GCA_043772355.1 Polaromonas sp. | reverse complement strand
TGAGCGCCGTGTGGCGAGCCACACAAGCGAGGAGCAACGCCGCAATGCGCCCGCAAGGGCGGCCAAAAATGGGATATTGGCTTTTTCTGCCTCCCTTAGGGATTCTCACCGAGCTTATCGAAGGGATTTCAGAGGCTTCGATAAGCCAGTCTGCGCGAAATTTACACTAGCTAATGTGAGTGAGACCGGGCACACAATCCCGTGGATGGACGACTGGGGATTTGGCACCAAGAGTGGTGCCTTAACGATTTTGCAAAAGTAGATAATCACACTACAGACCGTCTAATTGTGCTTGAATCTGTATCAAATAACCTTGGGAGCGCCCAACCATGAGATGTCGCATCTTGTTAATTGCATGCCTGCTTTGGCCTGGATATGCACTTGCAGATACTTGGTCAGGCATGGCATCCAAAATTCCAGGTGTGGAGCTTTTGTCCCTAAGCAAAGATAAGTGCGGCTCGTATGTCGGATTGCTGGATGGCGAAAGCAAGGAGTTTCGAAGCCACTGCGCCCTCGGTGGCACGGTACATGTTTCGGGATTTAGAGCTCCTGTTAAATGCCAAATGGGCAATCGCGATATTCAGGGAGAGTTTTTTGAAATCAGACTGGAAACGAAAGAACCCTTGCAAGGATCGGGGCTTTTTGTGATGTCGAAAAATGTAGTACCACCAAGGATTCAGCCCTATGATTTCTCAGCTGAAGAGGCGGAACTTCTGGCTGCCGCAGAGAGAAAATCACTGCTGTCCATCAACAAAGACGATTTCAGTTGTTTCCAGAAAATGCACAAGAATGCAGATGAAAGCAGTGGGAAACTTGGTCAACAAATGGGACGTGCTGTTGAGAAAATCGAACCCTATTACAAACAAGAGCATGAATCCTATGTTCGCCTAGTCAAATCAAGCAATTTGTACAAGAAATTCATAGGTGAGAAGTTCAAAATATCTAGCCGTAACGGTTTTTTATACATCTCTTCAGTTGGGCTAAACACCTGTGACCACTTGGGCTGGGATATGGTTAATGTCGTTTACTCCTTAGTCAACGATAGGTTGGTTGAAGTTACTCGCTTTAACGGTTGCATCGAAGGCGGGTTTAGAGATTTGAATGGTGATGGAGTACCCGAGGTGCTAACTCGTTATTGTGAAAACAGCGAATCAATGCCCAGTTATTATTGGACGGTAGTACCGAAAGCAAAAGTGCTACTGCAACGCTAGCTTGTCAAACAACCGCCTTCGATCATTGCCTGTGATTGTGTTATCTCCCGCAAAGTAAAGGGGGAATGCAGGCGCAGCCCGCAGGGCCAACACGGTCAATGACTACAGGGTCAAATCTGCCATTTCCCAAAATTGCCAGCCTCACAACGCGTCGGTAATTGCCTTAAGCGCCTTTGAAGCTCAAATGCAAACCGCTGGCGCGCAAGGCGGCAAACATGGTCTTGGCGGTGGGGTTGCCTTGCCCGGTTAAGGGAAAGGCCTTGTACAGGCTTTGGCGTGACAGATTGCCTGCCTCGGCCACTTTGGCCAGTCCGCCTCGCGCGTCTATTACATGACGCAATGCTGCGGTAAACACGGCAGGCTCCAGGTCTTGCGCAGCCTGCGTCAGGTAGTGCGCCGCAAAATCGTCATCCTTGAGTTGCCCAGCTAACCAGTCTTGATGTTTCATTGCACACTCCTTTGATTCCAATTGGTCAAACGCTTCTGGGCGGTTTTAATGCTGGCCTTTTGCGCAGCTTTGTCACTGCCTGCCAGCAATAAAATAATCCGTCCCGCCTGTTTGCCGTAGTACACACGCCAGCCAGGCCCATGGTCAATACGCAGTTCACTCACGCCCTCGCCAAGCGCTTTGCTGTCGCCAAACAAACCCAGCTCTAGCCGCAGCAGCCGCGCTGCAATGGTGGCGCGGGTGCCCACATCGGCCAGTGTTTCGAGCCAAGCCCCAAACAAATCACGTCCCGCTTCGTCGGTGTAGTGGATGAGGGTGTGAGGGACTGGCTCAGTCATGGGTTGTATTTTATCTTAAAAGAGACAAGTGCATCTCTTGAGAGAATTGCCGATAACCGCAGCCATTCGCCACCAATGCAAGCGGGACCAAACGCGTCATGCATTGGACGCTTGCCTACAACAAGCCGGTGAATGCTGCCATTGTTTGTGGAAATATATTGCAAATATGATTAAAAATGCTTGACACAGATTCAATACATGCATTATTATGCGTGTCAAAGGCAGAGCCACCCTGCAACCCAGTGCACCATTCCCATTAGGAGACCCAGCCCATGACCACCCCCAGCCGCGTTGAATACCAAACCAACCCTTCCCAGTACAAACACTGGAAACTCAGCTACGACGGCGTGGTGGCCACGCTGAAGGCCGACTTTGACGAAAACGCTGGTCTGCGCCCAGGCTACAAGCTCAAGCTCAACAGCTACGACCTGGGTGTGGACATTGAGCTCAACGATGCCATCAACCGGGTGCGTTTTGAACACCCCGAGGTGCGCACCGTGGTGTTGACCAGCGCCAAAGAAAAAGTGTTTTGCTCGGGTGCCAATATTTTCATGCTGGGCGTGTCCAGCCACGCCTGGAAGGTGAATTTTTGCAAATTTACCAATGAGACGCGCAACGGCCTGGAAGACTCGTCCAAGCACAGCGGCCTCAAATTTTTGGCTGCCGTTAACGGTGCTTGCGCAGGTGGTGGCTACGAGGTGGCGCTGGCATGTGATGAAATCATTTTGGTCGATGACCGCGCCTCGGCCGTGAGCCTGCCCGAAGTCCCGCTGTTGGGTGTGCTGCCCGGCACGGGTGGTCTGACCCGCGTGACCGACAAGCGCCATGTGCGCCATGACCTGGCCGATATTTTTTGCACCAGCGTCGAAGGCGTGCGCGGTCAAAAAGCCAAAGACTGGCGCTTGGTGGACGATATCGCCAAGCCGCAGGTGTTTGCACAAAAAGTGCAAGAGCGCGCGCTGGCCTTGGCCGCGCAGAGCGACCGCCCGGCCAACGGCAAAGGCGTGGCGCTCACAGCCATCCCTTGCACGGTAGAGGCTGATGCGCTGCGTTACCCTTTCGTGACCGTGGAGATTGACCGCGCCAAGCGCACAGCTACCTATACGGTGAAAGGCCCACAAGGCGCACAACCAAGCGACATCGCAGGCATTGAGGCTGCGGGAGCCGATTGGTACCCGCTGGCCTTGGCGCGTCAACTGGAAGATGCAATTTTGTCCATGCGCACCAACGAGCTGGACATTGGCACGTGGCTCATCAAAACCCAAGGCGACGCTGCCGTCGTGTTGGCGATGGACGCGACCCTGCTGGCGCACCAACAGCACTGGCTGGTGCGCGAAACCATTGGCCTGCTGCGCCGCACCTTCAGCCGCCTTGATGTGTCGTCGCGCAGCCTGTTCGCTTTTGTAGAGCAGGGCTCTTGCTTTGCAGGCACCTTTGTAGAGCTGGCCTTGGCCTGCGACCGTATTTACCACCTGGCCTTGCCTGATGACGCAGCCGCTGCGCCCAAGGTGACGGTAGGTGAGGTGAACTTCAGCCTGTACCCGATGGTGACCGAGCAAACCCGCTTGCAGCGCCGCTTTTACAACGAAGCGCCCGCTCTGGCTGCCGTGCGTGCCGAGCTGGGCAAGGCGCTGGATGCCGACGCCGCCTTTGCTCTGGGCTTGGCCACTTCCAACCCGGACGACATCGACTGGGCTGACGAAGTGCGCATCGCGATTGAAGAGCGCGTCTCCATGTCGCCCGATGCATTAACGGGCATGGAAGCCAACCTGCGCTTTAACGGCCCGGAGAACATGTTCACCCGCGTCTTTGGCCGCCTCACCGCCTGGCAAAACTGGATCTTCCAGCGGCCCAATGCCGTAGGCGAAAAAGGCGCACTCAAGGTGTACGGCAAAGGCGAGAAAACCGCCTTCGACTGGAACCGTGTCTGATTTGACTTGCTCCCTCTCCCTCTGGGAGAGGGCAGGGGTGAGGGCTCTCCGATCTGACGGCCCTCACCCTAACCCTCTCCCGGAGGGAGAGGGGATAAAACCCTGAAACTGTTTCAACCCGTCATTTAGGAGATCACTATGTCTAGCATCAACTACAGCGAAAAAATCCCCAATAACGTCAACCTCGGCGAAGACCGCACCTTGCAGCGCGCCCTGGAGCAATGGCAGCCTAACTTTATCAACTGGTGGGACGACATCGGCCCCGAGGGCTCGACCGACCACGAGGTGTACCTGCGCACTGCCGTCAGCGTAGACCCGCAAGGCTGGGCGCAGTTTGGCCATGTGAAGATGCGCGACTACCGTTGGGGCATTTTCATGAACCCGGGTGAGACGGACCGCACC
>JAYVGI010000448.1:0-22663 GCA_043772355.1 Polaromonas sp. | reverse complement strand
ACCTTCAGCGTAGCGGCATCCAGGAGGAGTGGCTGGCGGTTTTTGCGTCAACCCAGTCGCTCCTCACGCTTGAACACGGGCACTATATATTCAATAGCTACAAGCCCTTTAATACTGCTGGCTAATGCGTGTTTTGAAGGGTCAAACAGGTGAAACCCATGGTTTGGCACTCCCAGCGCCGAATTTTCAGCCGTTTTGCATAAAGTACACCCATTTTGTACGCACATTTTGTAGACACATTTTGTACACCCATTTCTTTCCGCAATGCCCACCGGTGCCACTGGCAAGACCTGCCTTGGGGCGATAGGGACGCGCTGATAGCCGCCCCACCGTCAACGGGATATTGGCTTTTTCCAGCTCCCTTAGCGCCTGCCCGACTCTCTGCGCGCCTTCTGGAGATCCGGGAATCAATGATGGTTTGTACACGGTATCTGCTTTGGCAAAGTTTGCTGCAACGTCGCAGCCCCCCCCCTGGCCTAGCTCAGATTCAATACGTGCCAAATAACATTCCAACTATTTGGCTTGTTTATGCATGCGGATCAGGAAGTCTGATCTTTGGGTTATTTTCAGAGAATTGGGCACCGCCCAAAAGAAAAAAGCCCGGGCTTAGCCGGGCTTTTTACATAATGGTGGAGTTGGCGGGAATTGAACCCGCGTCCGAAAACCTTTTTCCTTGCAGATCTACATGTGTAGCCCACTGATTTGTGTCTCGCCCAATGTGTCGCGCAGAGGCACGCTACACACCAGACCAGGAGCCTATTTTCTCGCTCCACACTAAGCCACCCAGTGCAGAGCCATCCGATGTAAATAAGCTTGCAGCCGAGAAAGTTCAGGTTACCCCAAACTCCCTTTGCCCATCCCACCGGAGAGATGTTGCAAGCCTCTCAGCGATTAAGCTGCGAGTGCGAAACGTTCGTCGTTTGCAGTTAGTTTTTTTGAATTTGTTTAACGAGCACATTCAGCTCGACATGCACTACAAAGCGTCTAGTCCTCGTCGAAACCAGTACAACCCCGTATAGATGGTATTTTACGCCTTTACGGCGTATTTCAAGGGCATTTTGTACGCTACAGAGCCGCTATGTAACGCCAAACTGCCTTGCAGACCGCCCGCACAGCGTTTCCAGACTATTTTCGAGACAACAGATACTCCTTATTCCATAGCTGCTCCCGCATATTTTTTCATGGCTACAGCGCGATAAGCACCTGAAAACTACGCTAGAGCAGGTAAATTCGCTGCTTCCAGCCGATTGTCAGACATCCGCAGCTTCCCAAACGCTTCACAACGGCAATTTTTCGGTGTTTTTAAGTAGCTATCAGCCGGTAGCCATAGTTAAATATATGGGTTATGCTACGTAATACATAGCGTTTAGTTTCTCGTGGGGCTTGCCGTGATGGTTCTGGCGGCTCAAAAGGCCCATGAACGCTCCAGCAGGTGCAAACCGCTCAATTTATGACCTAAACCTGTGTACCCCACTGGCCTGCATAGACGAAGCGCTATGCTTTAGTGAGCGACCGTCTTTTTCGAGCGAACGACCAAGCCAGAACGCCGCAATGACTGCGGTGCGCCACCGAGGTGGGAAAGAACCCGTCAAGCCGCGTCCTTCTCCACCTGGTAGCCACGCGGGCCGGGACTCTGGAACCCCGAGGGTTTGGGGCATTTACCTGCTCAAGCCGTGCAGCGTGGCGAACGCGGCGCGTTCTCGCTCTACGTCGCCATGGGTTATGCATTGCCTGCGGGCTGGCCCTTTGTGCTGCCTCAAGAACGCTTGGTAGGCGTTGCTTTGAAAGGGGTCGCTGATGACATAGCCCGCTTTGTCTACGCAGGGCTGTGACGGGTCTGCCGGGCAGTCCTTCAAGGTAGCGCCGTAGATAATGCGGCCGTCTTTGGTGATACCGGGGAAGGCGCTGGCCACTAACTGGGTGCGGGGGCTGTCGTAGTAGGGTGCCACGTTAAAGCGCTGGCCGTTGCCTTTGCCTTGTGCGTCTGCACCCATGCCTGCGCCCCGGTGCACCCACCACACTTGGCTGCGGTATTCATAGGCCATGTCGCCGGGGTCGCTGGCACCGCCTGGCGCGCTTTGCGGGTGGCCAAAAATGGTTTTACCGCTGGAGAATGTGAAAGCGGCTTGGGGAATGCAGCCCAGGGTTTTGGGCGCTCCCGCGCTGGCTGTTGCGCCCACGCTAGCAGAATCTTTCGCGTCGCCAAAGCTGAAGATTCGCATCGTAGGCTCGCCTTGCACGGGTGTTTGCGGCAGGGCAGCAAACTCCAAACCGTCCACGCTGATCATGGGCAGGGCGTACATGGGCCCGTCTTCCCGCACACGCTCGTTGCACAGGTTGACAAAGCCGCTGTCCGCCGTGATGCGCTGGCGCGCAGTGTCCACCTCGATGGTGCGGGCCACCAGCGCGCCTTGGCCTTGGGTTTCGCTGTCGCCTGTGGCGTTGGGCCAGCTCATGGAGCGGATGCGTACATGGCCGGGCTGGCTGGGCGCTGCGTCCTGAGGCAGCTCGGCAGCAGCGGCGTAAAAGCCTGTCATGCCACCGCGAAACACGGGTTTCACAGCCGCTTGCAAGCGCTGCTTGTCTTTACCGGTATTACGCAGCAAGCTACTGAAAGTGTAGTGGTCGCCGTTCACATCCACCACGTAGCGCCAGGTGCCCTGTACCGGGAAGGCTTCGTTCGACAGCGGCGTGTCGTGCGCAGCCACCACCTTGCCAGCGCTGCTGAGCTCTACCAAACTGACATCGCCCAGCCGCCCGCCCGAGAAGCTGCGCAGCACATAGCGTCCGTCGGGGCTGATGCGCTCGTAGCTGCCCAAAGCCACCGTGGTTTTGCCATAGGCATCGGTCTGCTGGCCTGCCAGGACTGCGGGCAGCTCGGCAAAGGTGTTGGCGGGTATGCACTGCTCTGACTCTGACCCTGGCGCGTTGACGGTATTTTGTGCCACTGCTGTACCCAGTCGCTGGGCGATGCTATGGGCCCACGCAGCCTCTGGCATCGCGCCAACGATCGGGTAGCGGTGTATACCGCTGGCCTGCAGCACAAATGCGGTGGGAAAGTGGCGCAGTGCGTCGCGCTCCAGCACACTGGCGGCGCACAACGGTTGGCTGCCGGCCAAGGCCTCTGCGCTGTGGGCCTCCTGCGGGCGGGGCGGCATGGACAGCGCGGTCGCGGCAATGGCGCCATCCTTGGCGCCGCTCAAGTCGCTTGATACGCTGGGCCTGAGCAAACTCTGGCGTGCGCCATCGAGCTCCGCCTGCGGCACCTTGGCATCGTGCACAGGCAAAAAGCGCAGGCCGTGTAGCTGCGCTTGGCGTTGGGCGCTGGCAGCATGCTGCATGGAGAGCGCCATGCGCGGCGACCATACGTACAGCAGGACACCACGGTGTGCCTGGAAATCCAGGGTTTGGAGGTTTGCATCATCAAAACAGGCTGTAGCCCAGGCAGAAATAGCGGAGGTAGCTACTAAAAATGCAGCAACTATTTTGACCATAACCACTTCAGGCATGCAGCCAGGCTGTCAAATCCCCAGGTGCGTGCGCTACGGCATCCGCGCCCCAGCCCTCGATAGCATGCTCACCCAAGTAGCCCCAAGCGGCCGCCACACTGTACATGGCGGCGGCGCGGCCAGCGTCAATATCACGCTTGTCGTCGCCCACATACCAGCAGCGCTCGGGCGCTACGCCGGCTTGGCGCGCGGCCTCCAGCACGGGAGCGGGGTGGGGCTTGGCATGCGGCGTGGTATCGCCACTGACCACGGCGCAGGCACCATGCAGCAGCGGCATCAAACGCGCCAAAGGGTCGGTGAAGCGTTGGGATTTATTGGTCACGATGCCCCAAGCAATGCCCTTGTCCTGTAGGCTTTGCAGCATGGTGGCTACGCCGTCAAAAGCATAGGTGCGTTCGACCAGGTTGCGTTCGTAGTTGCTGAAAAACTCCTCTTTCATGGCCGCAAAGTCCACGTGGCTGGGCACCATGGCAAAACCGATCTGCAACATGCCGCGCGCACCGGCGCCTGCCATGGGGCGGTACAGCTCCAGTGGCAGCGAAGGCAGGCCACGGTCGGTACGCATTTTGTCGGCAGCAGCGCCCAAGTCGGGCGCGCTGTCGATCAAGGTGCCATCCAAGTCAAAAAAAATGGCAACTGGCTTGGGATGTGCGGCGTGGTGGGTGGACATGGTAGATGCTGTAAATCTAAGGATTTTAGGGCTGTAGCCCCTTAAAATATTTCGCAAGCAGCCACCTAATTAGTAGCTGCTGTGGACATGGGGTATCTGTCTATTTGGCTTTTTGCGTGGCAAACAAGTAGTTGACGCTGGTGTCTGCATCCATCCAATAGCGCTGGGTCAATGGGTTGTATTGCAAGCCCTTGCTGTCACGCAAGTGCAAGTCCACTTTGCGTACAAAGCCTGCCAGCTCGCTGGGGCGGATAAATTTGGCGTACTCGTGGGTGCCTTTGGGCAGCAAATTAAGCACATACTCAGCACCCACTACCGCAAACACCCAGGCTTTCGGGTTGCGGTTGATGGTGCTGAAAAACACCCAACCACCAGGTTTCACCAAAGTGCTACAGGCCTGGACTACCGAGGCCGGGTTGGGCACATGCTCCAGCATTTCCATGCAGGTTACTGCGTCGTACATCGCCGGTTGCTCTAGCGCCAGCGCCTCGGCACTGATCTCGCGGTAGTTTACGTTGGGCGTTTGAGCCTCCAGAGCGTGCAACTGGGCCACTTTAAGGGCTTTGGCGGCCAAGTCTATACCTGTCACCTTGGCACCCCTGCGCGCCATAGAGTCGGCCAAAATACCGCCACCGCAGCCCACGTCCAGCACGGTTTTGCCTGCCAACGGGGCTAGACCGTCAATCCAGTCCAAACGCAGGGGGTTGATCTGGTGCAATGGCTTGAATTCGCTAGTTTTGTCCCACCAGCGATGCGCCAGATCAGAAAACTTGGCCAGCTCGGCCGGGTCGGCATTGGTGTGGTGCGGGTGCACTGAGGGTGATGCGGCTTGGATCATGGGCCTATTGTCGCAAATTAGCAGGGCTTGAACTTACGAGAGGGGATTAAGAGGGGATTGAGAGGGGATTTTTTGAACGCAGAGGGCGCAAAGGTTTCGCAGAGAGCGCAGAAAATAAATACCAAAAAATACAAAAATGAATTCACGCGATCCATCAACACTATCCATTCTTGAATTTGGCTGTTTTTTTCTTCATCTTCTTTTGCGCCCTTTGCGAAACCTTCGCGTCCTCTGCGTTCAAAAACTCCCCGTTTTCAACCTTTGTCTTGCGACTCTCTAAGTTTAAAAATGTCCCGTTTTGGCCTTCATCACACGGCCAGAAAACCATTCGCCCAATAAAAAAGCCACCCGAAGGTGGCTTTTTGTACGAATCCGGGGAGGATTAGTTAGCGCGGGTACCGACGACTTCGATCTCAACGCGGCGGTTTTTAGCCTTGCCTTCTTTGGTCTTGTTGTCAGCAACTGGCTGCTTCTCGCCCTTGCCTTCGGTGTAAACACGGTTCTTTTCAACACCTTTGCTGGTCAAGTAGGCCTTGACAGCTTCAGCGCGCTTGACCGACAGAGCTTGGTTGTAAGCGTCAGAAGCATCACTGTCGGTGTGACCCACAGCAATGATGACTTCCAGGCTGATGCCTTTGATTTTGCCAACCAAGTCGTCCAGTTTCGCTTTGCCTTCTGGCTTGACGATGGACTTGTTGGTGTCAAAGAATGCATCAGCAGCGTAGGTTACTTTTTGTGCTGCGGGTGGCTGAGGTGCTGGTGCAGGTGCAGCGGCTCTAGGCGCTACCGGTGCAGCAGCGGCTGGTGCAGCTGGGGCTGTTGGAGCAGCTGCAGCTGGGGCTGCGGGCGGAGCTACTGGAGCAGCAGCTGCTGGAGCTGGAGCTGGAGCTGGTGCAGCTGCACGAGGAGCAATAGCGCCATCGCAGCCAGGGGCGGCGGTAGCAGGAGTCCAATTGGCATCACGCCAGCACAAGGTGCCGTCAGCGTTTTTCCACTGGCCATTGCCGTGGCCGTTGCGCCAGTTGTCGGAAGCTGTACTCGAGCCAGCCGCGAAAGCAGTACCTGCCAATGCGACGGATGCGAACAGCACTGCTACTTTGTTTAGTTTCTTCATGTTCATCCTCAAAATTGATACTACAGCGCGAGCTGTGCGAAGGCGAGTTGTATGTGTGGCACAAATTAACTCGTGGACTGATTGTGCCACAGTCGTTGCCCACAACCAAATTTGCAGTTACATGACTGCCAACAAGGTGCCGGATGTTGCTTTACAACGACAATTCGAGGCTTTTAAGCACTAAAAAATGCATTCCTAGCCTAAAAACCGCTTTCGTTGGGGACTTATTTACTCCCTATGGGGCCGAGTACGGCGGTAAGGCCTGTTCTCGGGAGCGGGAAATTAAGCACAAAGCTACAAAAGAAAGGCCGCTAAAATCAACGGGTTACCGGCAAACCGTCGCGCACGGCTGGTAACCGCATTTTGCCCCTCCGTTTGCATCTAAGACTGCTCCATGACCCAATTCGCCAAAGAAACTCTGCCCATCAGTCTAGAAGAAGAGATGCGCCGCAGTTACCTCGACTACGCCATGAGCGTGATTGTGGGTCGTGCCCTGCCCGACGCGCGGGATGGCCTCAAGCCCGTGCACCGCCGCGTGCTGTTTGCCATGCACGAACTCAGTAACGATTACAACCGCCCCTATAAGAAGTCGGCGCGTATCGTCGGTGACGTGATCGGTAAATACCACCCGCACGGCGACACTGCGGTGTACGACACCATTGTGCGCATGGCGCAAGACTTCAGTTTGCGCCACATGTTGGTGGACGGCCAGGGCAACTTCGGCTCGGTCGACGGCGACAACCCGGCCGCCATGCGTTATACCGAGATCCGCCTGTCCAAAATCGCCCATGAAGTGCTGGCCGACTTGGACAAAGACACAGTGGACTTTGGGCCTAACTACGACGGCAGCGAAAAAGAGCCGCTGGTGATGCCCACGCGCTTTCCCAACCTGCTGGTCAACGGCTCCACGGGTATTGCCGTGGGTATGGCCACCAATATCCCACCGCATAACCTGAATGAAGTGGTCGACGCCTGCCTGCACCTGCTGAAAAACCCAGATGCCACGGTGGACGAACTGATCGAGATCATTCCGGCACCCGATTTCCCCACCGCCGGTATCATTTACGGCCTATCGGGTGTGCGTGACGGTTACCGCACCGGTCGTGGCCGGGTGGTGATGCGCGCCAAGGTGCACTTTGAAGATATTGACAAAGGTAACCGCCAGTCAATCATTGTCGACGAGCTGCCCTACCAGGTGAACAAAAAGACCCTGCAAGAGCGCATGGCCGAGCTGGTGCACGAGAAGAAGATCGAAGGCATCTCCCACATCCAGGACGAATCCGATAAATCGGGCATGCGCCTGGTGATTGAACTCAAGCGCGGTGAAGTGCCCGAGGTGGTGCTGAACAACCTGTACAAACAGACGCAACTGCAAGACACCTTTGGTATCAATATGGTGGCCCTGATTGACGGCCAGCCCAAGTTGTGCAACCTGAAAGATCTGGTCAAGGTGTTTCTGGAGCACCGCAGAGAAGTGGTTACAAGACGCACGGTGTTCGAACTGCGTAAAGCGCGCGACCGGGGCCATCTGCTGGAAGGCTTGGCCGTGGCGCTGGCCAATATCGACGAGTTCATCCGCATCATCCGCAACGCCCCCACACCACCTGTGGCCAAGGCCGAGTTGATGACCAAGGTGTGGGACTCCAAAATCGTCAAAGAAATGCTGACACGCACCCGCGCGGACGGCAGCGCGGTGAATGCCGACGACTACCGCCCCAACGGTATGGAGCGCGAATTTGGCCTGCAACAAGATGGCCTGTACCGCCTGAGCGAAGTGCAAGCGGGCGAAATCTTGAACATGCGCTTGCAACGCCTGACCGGACTGGAGCAAGACAAGATCGTTGCCGAGTACAAGGAAGTCATGTCGGTCATCGAAGATTTGCTGGACATTCTGGCCAAGCCCGAGCGCGTGTCGGTCATCATCAGTGATGAACTGCAAGCCATCAAAACCGAGTTTGGCCAAACCAAGCTGGGCGCACGCCGCAGCGTGATTGAGCACAATGCGCAAGACATGTCCACTGAAGACTTAATCACTCCGACTGATATGGTAGTGACGCTCAGCCACAGTGGCTATATCAAGAGCCAACCGCTGGGCGAATACCGCGCGCAAAAACGTGGCGGGCGCGGCAAGCAAGCTACCCAGACCAAGGAAGACGACTGGATCGACCAGCTCTTTATCGCCAACACCCACGACTATTTGCTGTGCTTTTCCAACCGGGGCCGGATGTACTGGCTCAAAGTGTGGGAAGTACCCGCTGGCACGCGCGGCTCGCGTGGTCGGCCGATTGTCAACATGTTCCCGCTGCAAGAGGGCGAGAAAATCAACGTCGTGCTGGCCCTCACGGGTGACAACCGCAGCTTCCCGGCAGACCATTTCGTCTTCATGGCCACCCGCATGGGCACCGTGAAGAAGACCCCGCTGGAAGACTTCAACAACCCACGAAAAGGGGGCATCATCGCGGTCGATTTGGACGATGGCGACATCTTGATCGGCGCAGCCATTACCGATGGCAAACACGATGTGATGCTGTTCAGCGACGGCGGCAAGGCGGTGCGCTTTGACGAAGACGATGTGCGCGCCGTGGGCCGCACCGCACGCGGCGTGCGCGGCATGACCCTGGACGATGGCCAAAGCGTGATCGCCATGCTGGTAGCCGAAGACGAGCTGCAAAGCGTGCTGACCGCGACTGAGAACGGCTACGGCAAACGCACGCCGATTGGCGAATACACCCGCCACGGACGCGGCACCAAGGGCATGATCGCCATCCAGCAGTCCGAGCGCAATGGCAAGATTGTGGCTGCCACCCTGGTGCACCCGGATGACGAGATCATGATGATCACCGACAAAGGCGTTTTGGTGCGCACCCGCGTGGCCGAAATGCGCGAACTGGGCCGCGCCACCCAAGGCGTGACCCTGATTGCACTGGACGCGGGCACCAAGCTGAGCGGCCTGCAACGCATTGTAGAAAACGACGCTGCACCCGACGCGCAGGACGCACCAGACGGCGCAGCAAATAGTAACAACGCAAGCACGAATGAGGGCGACACTGAAGACGGCGACACTGCCAAGTAAGCAGCCTGTCGCGCGCACCAAGATCGACTGAAACACCTCTTCCACCAAGGATACCTATGACCCATACCCAAACCACCACTTTTTCAAAAGCTACAAAATTGATAGCTTCTTGCGCCATAATGTTAATGGCCAGTAGCCCATTGCATGCCCAAACAACCGATACCAAGCGGCCCTTGGCAGCGCGCGCCGTTGCTGCGCAGGAGGGTGCTGAAATGGACCGCATGCTGGCGCAACTGGCTGACTCCGCCACCCAGCAAATGATTGGCAATTGGGACGAGCGCGTCGCCAACTTGCCTGCGGCCAAGCAGCAAGGCGCGATCGCCGCGCTGGATGCCGAACTGAAAAAGTTCAACGACGATACACTCAAACTCATCACCGCCCAAGCGCCCAAAGCGCGCAGCGATGTTTTGGTAAGCGCCTATGCCGAGCGTTTTTCTCAAGATGAGCTCAAGCAACTGGTCGCTCTGCTGGAAGCGCCGGTGTTTAAGAAGTACCAGACGGTAGCGCCAGAACTTGGCAACCTGTACGTCAAAGCCATCGTGGACGGTACACGCGACCAAGTCACCGCGCGCAGCAAAGCGTTTGACGCGGCGGCCGCCAAAATCGTAGGCGTGCCCGCTTCGGCTGCACCCAACAAGTAAGCCGCAATGAGCACAACCCCATTGCGCACTCTGGCGCAGCTTCGCATTGAAATCGACGCCCTGGATCTGGACCTGCTGACCAAGCTGAACCAGCGCGCCAGCCTGGCCAATGAGGTGGGCGAGATCAAACGCCTGGAGGGATCGGTGGTGTTTCGCCCTGAGCGCGAAGCGCAGGTCATACACGGTTTGCAAAGCGCCAACTTGGGCCCTCTGAAGGCAGACAGCATCAGCCATATCTGGCGCGAAGTCATGTCGGCTTGCCGCAGTCTGGAGGCACCGCAGCGGGTTGCCGTGCTGGGCCCCGCCGGTACATTTTGCGAGCAAGCGGCGCTGGAGTTTTTTGGCAGCAGTGTGGAGCTGATTTACTGCACCAACTTTGACGAAGTGTTTCACGCTACGGCAGCGGGCACCGCGCAGTATGGCGTGGTGGGGGTTGAGAACTCCACAGAAGGCGTGGTCACCCGTTCGCTGGACTTGTTTTTGCACACCCCTACGCACATAGTGGGTGAGGTCAGTTTGATGGTGCGGCACAACGTGCTGCGCAAAACCAACTCCCTCGAAGGCATAGAGGTCGTGCTGGCGCACCAGTTGGCGCTGGCGCAATGTCAGGCGTGGCTGAACAAACATTTGCCCAACGCCGAGCGGCGCGCCGTGTCGAGCAACGCCGAAGGCGCGCGCCTGGCCGCCGAAAACCCCGCTTGGGCAGGCTTGGCCAGCGAGCGTGCAGCAGCCCAGTTTGGCCTGCATATTGCTGCGCATGCGATCCAGGACGATGCATTTAACCGCACACGCTTTAGCATTATTTGCCTGCCCGATACCCTATCGACCCCGCAGGCCAGTGGCAAAGATTGCACCAGCTTGATCGTCTCTGTGCCCAATAAGCCTGGTGCGGTGCACGATCTGCTGGTACCGCTGAAAACCCACGGTGTATCGATGACCCGTTTTGAGTCGCGTCCTGCGCGTACCGGCCAGTGGGAGTATTATTTTTATATTGATTTGGCAGGTCACGCCGCCCAGCCTCATGTGGCGGCTGCACTGGCTGAGCTACGCGGGCTGTGCGCGTTCTACAAAGTGCTGGGTACCTACCCCGCCAGCGCATAACCACCCACTTTGAGACAAGGCACGCCATGTTTGAACAATTAGGCTTAATCGGTTGCGGTTTGATGGGCGGCTCTTTTGCGCTGGCCCTGAAGAAAGCCGGGCTGGTCAAGCGCGTCGTAGGCTACAGCAAGTCGCCGACCACCACAGAGCGGGCCCGGCAGATGGGCGTGATCGATGTCGAAGCGCCCTCTGCGTTGATGGCCGTGTCGGGAGCAGACATTGTGCTGCTGGCCGTGCCTGTGTCGGCTACCGAAGCCAGCTTCAAAGCCATCAAGCATTTGATCACGCCCAGCATGCTGATCATGGATGTGGGCTCGACCAAACGCGATGTCGTGGATGCCTCGCGCCGGGTTCTCAAGGAGCATGCTGGTGTGTTCGTAGCCGCGCACCCCATTGCTGGCAAAGAAGTCTCGGGCGTCGAGCATGCTGATGCCAGTCTTTACTTTGGCAAACAAGTCATATTGACCCCCACCGAGCGCACGCAAGTGGTGCAGCTGAAAAAAGCCATCGACTTGTGGACGGCACTGGGTTGTCAAGTATTGCAAATGTCGCCAGAGGCGCATGATGCCGCTTACGCGGCCGTCAGCCACCTGCCGCATTTGATTGCCTTTGCGCTGATGAATGCGATCACCGACCAACCCAATGGTAAAGATTATTTAGCGCTTGCAGGCCCTGGTTTTCGTGACTTCACGCGCATTGCTGCCAGCGACGCGCATATGTGGCGCGACGTGCTCATGGCCAACCGCCAGGAGCTGCTGGCGCAATCCAAGCTATTCCAGAAAGCCATGATGAACCTGGAGCAGATGATCATGCGCGATGAAATCGAGAGTTTGGAGGCCGAAATCGACAAAGCCAGCCTCACGCGTGCGCAGTGGCGCATGACTGTGCGCAAGTAACTGGCAGGGTTTGCCTGCTTGCCTTTTTATCCGGGATCACCGCTGATGTACAGCACAGAATTTCTCGACATACCCGCCCTGGTCAGTGCGCACGGCGTGGTGCGCCTGCCGGGTTCCAAAAGCATTTCTAACCGTGTGCTGTTGTTGGCCGCCCTCAGCACCGGCCGCACCGTGGTGCACGACCTGCTGGACTCTGACGATACCCGTGTCATGCTCGATGCGCTGGTGGCCCTGGGCTGCAAGGTGGACCGAGCCAGCGACAGCATCGCCATCACTGGCTTGGGGGATAAGCCCCCCGCCAGTTCCGCCCAGTTATTTTTAGGCAATGCGGGCACGGCGATGCGGCCCCTGACCGCTGCGCTGGCCGTACTGGGTGGTGACTTCACACTCTCGGGCGTCGCACGCATGCATGAGCGACCCATCGGTGATTTGGTCGACGCGCTGCGCCAACTGGGCTGTTCCGTGCAGTACACCGGCAACGAGGGTTACCCGCCGCTGCATATTGGCCAGCCTGCGTTGCAGCTGGGCGCGCCCATTCAAGTGCGCGGCGACGTGTCTAGCCAGTTCCTCACCGCCCTGCTGATGGCGCTGCCCTTGGTCGCCAGCAAAGACGTAGTGATTGATGTCGTAGGCGAGTTGATCTCCAAGCCGTATATCGAAATCACGCTGAATCTGCTGGCCCGCTTTGGCATCACCGTACGGCGCGAAGGATGGCAGCGTTTTACGATTCCCGCTGGCAGCCGCTACCAGTCGCCAGGCAATATCTATGTCGAAGCCGATGCCTCTTCCGCTAGCTACTTTATAGCGCTTGGCGCAATTGCTACGCTGGCAAACCAGCATATTCGCATCGAAGGGTTGGGCAAAGACTCCATCCAGGGCGATATCCGTTTTATCGAAGCGGCCACCATGATGGGCGCGCAGATTGACAGTGGCCCCAATCATCTGGACATCACGCGCGGCGCCTGGCCACTCAAAGCCATTGACCTGGACTGCAACCACATCCCCGATGCCGCCATGACGCTGGCCATCATGGCGCTGTATGCCCAGGGCACCACCACACTGCGCAATATTGCCAGTTGGCGCGTCAAGGAAACTGACCGCATCGCCGCCATGGCCTGCGAGCTGCGCAAACTCGGTGCCACCGTGGTGGAAGGTCAAGATTTTATTCAGATCACAGCGCCGGGTCAGACACCGAGTTCCGACAGGCCGCCCTCAGGCGCGCGAGACCCCTCGGGGGGCAGTGCAGTACACGAAGCGACAGGCGTGGGGGCCTGCAAGAGCGCAACCATCCACACCTACGATGACCACCGCATGGCCATGTGTTTTTCACTGACCGCCTTTAATCCTGCGGGTCACACGGTGCGCATCGAAGACCCCAAGTGCGTCGCCAAAACCTTTCCCGACTACTTCGAGGCCTTGTTTGATATCGCCACCGCCCGCAGCGTGCCGGTCGTCTGCGTGGATGGCCCGTCGGCATCGGGTAAGGGCACACTGGCCAGCCACCTCGCCCAGCAACTGGGCTACCACTACCTGGACTCGGGCGCGCTTTATCGCCTCACGGCCTTAGCCGCCCAGCGCGCGGGAATCTCGTGGGATGACGGGGCGGGTCTGAGCCACATCGCAGCCCATCTGCCCGTGGTGTTTGAGGGCCACACCGTTTTGCTCAATGAAGACGATGTATCGGAGACCATTCGCGGCGAAGAGATGGGTGTGGGGGCCTCCAAAGTGTCCGTTTATCCTGCTGTTCGGGCCGCTTTGACGCAGTTACAACTGAGTTTTGCCAAACTCCCTGGCCTGGTAGCCGACGGCCGGGACATGGGCACCGTCATATTCCCCCATGCTGCGCTGAAAATATTTCTGACCGCCAGCGCCGCTCAACGCGCAGACAGGCGCTATAAGCAGTTGATTTCAAAGGGAATTTCTGCTAAACTCGAAGACCTTCGCACTGACTTGGAAGCGCGTGATGCCAGGGACTCCGGTCGCAGCGTTGCACCTTTAAAACCAGCGCAAGATGCTGTGCACCTTGACAACTCCACGCTATCGATTGAGCAATCCGTCGATGCGGTGTTGGAGTTATGGCGTGCAGTGTTGAAGGTGTAGCAGCTGCGCTGTAGTGGACCGTTCTTCGGGCACTGGGCACAAGCGCTATGCTCTGAGGCAATTGGCCTTGGCAACCCTCCTTGTGCAATCAGTGCCATGCACTGCAAGCCGCATGGGTTGTCAAGTTTTTTAACTTAACCCACGGTTAACCCCGTAAAAACAAGCGCGAGCAGCTATACAAACGGTAGCGATTTTGCCGCCGTAAATACCCCGTTGGCATGCTTTGCAGCACCTCGCCACCTGGCTATTGCTCTTCTTGCGTTTTTAGGAAAATACATGTCTGAATCTTTTGCAGCCCTCTTTGAAGAATCCCTGACGCGCTCGGAAATGCGCGCTGGTGAAGTCATTACCGCCGAAGTGGTGCGGATGGACCACAACCACGTTGTCGTGAACGCCGGCCTCAAGTCCGAAGCCTTCATCGACATCGCCGAGTTTAAAAACGACAAAGGCGAGTTGGAAGTCAAAGTGGGCGATTTCGTATCGGTCGCCATCGGTTCCATCGAAAACGGCTACGGCGACACCATTTTGTCGCGCGACACCGCCAAGCGTTTGGCCTCCTGGATGAGCCTGGAAAAAGCCCTCGAGTCCGGCGAATTTGTCTCTGGCATGACCAGCGGCAAAGTCAAAGGCGGCTTGATGGTCATGGTCAACGGCATCCGCGCATTCTTGCCCGGCTCCTTGATCGAAGCACGTCCTTTGAAGGACCTGACCCCTTACGAAAACAAGATCCTCGAATTCAAAGTCATCAAGCTCGACCGCAAGCGTAACAACGTCGTGTTGTCGCACCGCGCTGTGCGCGAAGCCAGCATGGGCGAAGAGCGCGCCAAGCTGATGACCACGCTGAAAGAAGGCTCGGTCGTGCAAGGCATCGTCAAGAACATTACCGAATACGGCGCATTTGTCGATTTGGGCGGCGTCGATGGCCTCCTGCACATCACCGACATGGCCTGGCGCCGTGTGCGTCACCCGTCTGAGGTGGTGCAGCCTGGTCAAGAAATTACTGCCAAGATTCTCAAGTTTGACACCGAGAAAAACCGCGTGTCCCTGGGCCTCAAGCAGATGGGCGACGACCCATGGATGGGCGTGAACCGCCGCTACCCTACGTCTACCCGCATGTTCGGCAAGATCACGAACATCGCCGATTACGGCGCATTTGTGGAAATCGAACCCGGCATCGAAGGCCTGGTGCACGTCTCCGAGATGGACTGGACCAACAAGAACGTCGCTCCTAACAAGCTGGTGACAATGGGCCAGGAAGTTGAAGTGATGGTTTTGGAGATCGACGAAGACAAGCGCCGTATTTCTTTGGGCATGAAGCAGTGCAAGGCCAACCCATGGCAAGAATTTGCAGCGCAGACCAAGCGCGGCGACCGCGTCAAAGGCCCCATCAAGTCGATCACCGACTTCGGCGTGTTTGTCGGCCTGGCCGCTGGCATCGACGGTTTGGTGCACCTGTCTGACCTGTCCTGGAACGAGACCGGCGAAGTGGCTGTGCGCGAGTTCAAGAAGGGCCAGGAAGTCGAAGCCATCGTGTTGGCAGTGGACGTGGACCGCGAGCGCATCAGCTTGGGTATCAAGCAGCTCGACAGCGACCCGTTCACCACCTTCACCTCGATCAACGACAAAGGTTCTGTAGTGACCGGCAAGGTCAAGACGGTAGATGCCAAGGGCGCTGAAATCGACTTGGGCGAAGACATCCTGGGCTACCTGCGTGCCTCCGAGATCAGCCGCGACCGCGTGGAAGATGCGCGCAACGTGCTCAAAGAAGGCGACGAAGTCACCGCTGTGGTGGTCAACATCGACCGCAAGACCCGCAACATCCAGTTGTCGGTCAAGGCCAAAGACCAAGTGGACCAGAACGAAGCCATGTCTAGCCTGGCACAGCAGTCGTCCAAAGAGAATGCTGGCACGACAAGCTTGGGCGCTTTGCTGCGCGCCAAGCTGGACAATAACAACGGCTAAGAGCTAGCTAGTTGAGGACAGAGCAACGGGGCACTTGCATGTGACGATCACATGTGAGGAGTCCGTTGGTCTGTCCCGCGCAAATAACTACTCTTATGACTCGCTCTGACCTCGTAGAAGCCTTGGCTTCGCAGTTTCACCAGCTCACCCACCGTGATGCAGAATTCGCCGTCAAGACGATTCTGGACGCGATGGGGGATGCTTTGGTGCGTGGGCACCGCATTGAGATCCGTGGTTTTGGCAGTTTTTCGGTTAACCGTAGACCACCCCGTGTAGGGCGCAACCCCCGCACTGGCGAGTCGGTGACCATCCCTGAGAAGCGGGTGCCGCACTTTAAACCTGGCAAAGCCCTGCGCGAAGCGGTAGAAGCCAAGACCGAAGTGCTGCGTGCGGCCAATAAACTCTGAGCCTTGTACATCGCCCTTGCAGTGCATTCCCTCGGGCTGCATGTGTCGATAGAATAAGACTTCACCACGATCACTAGACTATGCAAAAAGCGCTATGGCTGCTTCGGTGGATACTGAAGGCAGCCATTTTTTTTACCCTCTTCGCTTTCGCGCTGAATAACCAGCACGAAGTGACCGCGTATTTCTTTTTTGGCAATGCGTGGAAAACTCCGCTCATTGTTTTAGTGTTGATGGCCTTTACCGCCGGTGTAGCGATTGGTGTGCTGGGCATGGTGCCGCGCTGGTGGCGCCACCGCCGCACAGCCCGTAAACTGACCGCGCGCGAGCTGGCCGCGCAGCAAAGCACACTGAACCCCGACAGTACCCAGATGTAAACCCCTCGCCCTTTTCCGCATCCCAACAGCGCACATCATGCCATGGCCCACACTCTCATCGCACACCGTTTATGGACATTGACCTGACCTGGGTATTGCTGGGCTTGCCGCTGGCCTTTGTGCTCGGCTGGGCAGCCTCCAGGGTCGATCTGCGCCAACTGCGCAGCGAGAATCGCCGCTCGCCCAAAGCCTATTTCAAAGGTCTGAACTACCTGCTCAATGAACAGCAAGATCTGGCCATTGACGCGTTCATCGAGGCGGTGCAAAACGATCCCGACACTTCCGAGTTGCACTTTGCACTGGGCAATTTGTTCCGCCGCCGTGGCGAGTACGACCGTGCCGTGCGCGTACATGAGCACCTGCTGTCACGCGGCGACCTCAAGCAAACCGAGCGCGACCGTGCGCAGCATGCGCTGTCGTTGGATTTTTTGAAGGCCGGCTTACTCGACCGCGCTGAGGATGCCTTGGCCAAGCTAGAAGGCACCCGCTTCGAACCGCAAGCCCGCCTGGCCAGGCTGGCAGTATATGAGCGTACCCGCGACTGGCCACAAGCCCAGCGCATTGCCCAGCAACTGCAAGGCGCTGACCAAGGCGACTTTAGCGCCCGCATAGCCCACTACCTGTGTGAGCAAGCGCTGCCGCTGGCCCAAGGCGATGCACAGGCGCAAGCACAGGCACACCAACTGCTACACAAGGCCATCGACACCGCCCCCGATGCCAGCCGCGCCCGCATGGAGCTGGCCGCCTTGCAAAGCCACACAGGCCACCCCGACGCCGCCTATGCAACCCTTGCCGTCATCATCGACAAAGCACAAGCCGCCACCCCTTTAGCCGCACTGCGTTTACAAGAGCTGGCCCAGCAATGCGGCCAGCAGGCCCACGCCTTGACACTCTTGCGGGCCCACTACGCGCAATCCCACTCCATCGACGTGCTGCAAGCCATTATCGGTTTGCAAGACGCCAGCCACGCCCCCAGCCAGAGCAGCAGCGCGCGAGAATTGTATGTGCAGCACCTGGAAAAAGAGCCCTCCCTGGCGATTGCCACACGCTGGCTGGCAGGCGAAAAACTCGAGCACGAGCAATTCCACCCCCAAGTGCAGCGCGCGCTGGACAAAGCTGTGGTGCCCTTGCTGCGCTACCGCTGCGCCGCCTGCGGCTTTGAGGCCCAGCGCCACTTTTGGCAATGCCCAGGCTGCCAGGCCTGGGACAGCTACCCGGCGCGGCGGATTGAAGAGCTTTAAGATACTGTGTGCAAGCACTGTCCTTGGCAACCGCTCTGCCCATTTACCCTGTGAACTAGCCCTATGACGACCCCCTCTCCCGAGCGCCTGGCCCTGGCCAAAGTATTGATCGTGGGCGATGCCATGCTAGACCGCTACTGGTACGGCGCGGTAGAGCGCATCAGCCCCGAGGCCCCCGTGCCCATCGTGCGCGTGACGCGCGAAGAAGAGCGCGTAGGCGCTGCCGCCAACGTGGCCTACAACGCCGTGCGCTTGGGCGCGCAGGCCAGCTTTATTGGCGTGGTGGGCGACGACGAGCCTGGCCGCAAGCTAGAGGCCCTCATGCAGCACACCGGCATAGCCACCCACTTGGCGCGCGACGCGGGCTTGCAAACCACTGTCAAGCTGCGCGTCATAGGCCGCTCCCAGCAACTTTTGCGCCTGGACTTTGAAAACACGCCCGATCACGATGTGCTGGCCGTGCAAAGCCAAGTATTCCAGCAGCTACTGCCCAGCCATAGCGCCGTGCTGTTTTCTGACTACGCCAAGGGCGGCCTGGCCCATGTCTCCAGCATGATCGCCATGGCCCGCCAAGCAGGCAAACCGGTGCTGGTAGACCCCAAAGGCTCAGACTACGCACGCTATCAAAACGCCAGCGTCATCACCCCCAACCGCGCCGAACTGCAGCAAGTGGTAGGCCACTGGCACAGCGAAGAAGAGCTGCGCACCAAGGCGCACAATCTGCGCACCTCGCTCAAGCTCGATGCCCTCATTTTTACCCGCAGCGAAGAAGGCATGAGCCTGTATGACGCACAGGGCGAGCTGCATGTCAAAGCCCAAGCCCGAGAAGTGTTTGACGTGACAGGCGCTGGCGACACGGTGATAGCCACCCTCGCCTCACTAGTGGCATCAGGCCTGAGCCTGCGCGATGCCATGCCGCACGCCAATCGGGCAGGGGGCATTGTGGTGGGCAAGTTTGGCACGGCCACCGTATCCTACAACGAGCTTTTTGGTACCGCATCATGACCATCGTCGTCACCGGCGCAGCCGGCTTCATTGGCAGCAACATCGTCGCCGGGCTCAATGCACGCGGCATCAGCAACATCATCGCCGTAGACGAGCTAACCCAGGGCGACAAGTTTCGCAACCTGGCCGATCTGCAGATTGCCGACTATGTCGATGCCGATACCTTCTACGCCAATTTTGCCCAAGGGCACTACGGCAAAGTAGAGGCCGTGTTCCACGAAGGTGCGTGCAGCGACACCATGGAGCACAACGGCAAGTACATGATGCAAAACAACTACGAGCTCACCAAACAGTTGTTTGCCGCCGCCCAAGCGCAAGGCACGCGCCTGCTCTATGCATCGTCTGCAGCGACCTACGGGGGGAGCGATACCTTCAAAGAATCCCCTGAGTTTGAAAAACCGCTCAACGTTTACGGCTACAGCAAGCTGCTGTTTGACCAATACGCCCGCCGCGCGCTGGGCACCCGGCTAGAAAACGCCAAAACACAGGTCGTGGGTTTTAGGTACTTCAACGTCTACGGTCCGCGTGAACAGCACAAAGGCCGCATGGCCAGCGTGGCGTACCACCAGTTCCACCAGTTCAACAAAGAAGGCAAGGTCAAGCTGTTTGGCGACTACGGTGGCTACGGCCCCGGCGCGCAAATGCGCGACTTTATCTCGGTAGACGACGTAGTGGCCGTCAACCTGTGGTACTTCGACCATGCAGAAAAATCAGGCATTTTTAACCTGGGCACCGGCCGGGCCCAGCCGTTCAACGATGTGGCGCGGGCTGTGATCAGTACCTTGCGTGCCACATCATCCACTTCAAATACTGTAGCATCCAGCGCTGCACCCCAGGGCGCATCAAGCTTGGAAGACTCCAAACTGATCGAGTACATTCCCTTCCCCGATGCTCTGCGCGGTAAATACCAGTGCTACACCCAGGCCGACATGACCGCCCTGCGCGCAGTCGGCTGCGACCATGTGTTTGCCGATGTGCACACGGGGGTGAGCCGGTATGTGCGTTGGATGCAAGCCCACGGTTAAGTTGAGTTTGCGACCGCTTTAGAGCCGTCACCTTCGGACTGTCAACATCGGGCAACTGGGGTAACCGAACCCAAGCTTCAGCGCCGAGTGGTCTGCGCCAGCAAATCCACCACCGCTTGCGCCATGCGCTGGGCGGCGCCGCGCGAGGTGCTGAGCCACTGCTCGCCTGCTGCCCCCATCGCCGTGCGGCGCGCAGCATCCGTGGCCAAGGCCACTGCCACGTCCAAACCTTGCGCCATGCCCTGCACCCGCAGCGCAGCGCCCTGTTCCAGCGCCGTCTGCGCCGCATCGGCAAAGTTAAAGGTGTGGGGGCCCATGACGATGGGGCACGTTGCGGCTATCGCCTCGATCAGATTTTGCCCCCCCAAGGGCGCAAAGCTGCCGCCCAGCAGCGCCACGTCGGCCAAGCCGTAGTACACCGCCATCTCGCCCAACGAGTCGCCTAGCCACACGTCTGCAGGTTGCGGCGCGCTCGGCGGCGAGTGCTGCGGTGCATCGGGCCACTGCGAGCGGCGCGACAGGCTAAAGCCTGCTTGGGTGACCAACTGCGCCACCGCATCAAAGCGCTGCGGGTGGCGCGGCACGATCATCCACTGCACTGGCGCACTGCGCGCAAGGGTTTCGCTAGCCGCTTGCGCTGTTTGAATCGAAAAATAGGGTGCTCCACTATTGATAGCTGCTTTCGCAATATTTATGCTGGCTAAAGCGCGAATACGCTCTAAAAATAAAGTTTCTTCACCCTCTCGTGAGCTGGCCAGCATGACCACCGGGCGTGCACTGGCCGCACGCCAGGCGCGGCCTTGCTGCACCTGCTGCATGGCAACCTCAGCGTCAAATTTCAAATTGCCCTGCACGCTCACACTCTGCGCTCCCACCGCTTTGAGCCGCTCTGCATCATCCGATGTTTGCGCCCACACCTGGGCGAAGCTGGCATACGCGGGCCGCGCCAGCCAGGCCAGGCGCTGGGCAGATTGGGCAGAGCTGGCGTTCAAGCGTGCATTGGCCAGTACCAGCGGCACACCGGCAGCGTGCGCGGCAGCGCACAGGTTGGGCCATACCTCGGTTTCCATCACGATGCCGATGGCCGGTTTGAAATGCGCCAGAAAACGTTGGGTTGCGCCCAGGGTATCCCACGGCTGCCAGACCTGTACATCGCCTGCTTGCAGCAAGGCCAGGCCTTCGCTGCGCCCGGTGGCGGTGCCGTGGGTGAGCAACAGCCGCATGCCGGGCATTAAGTGGCGCAACTTGGCTATCAAGATGGCAGCGGCGCGGGTTTCGCCCAAGGACACGGCATGTACCCAGACCGCACCCGGCTGGGCAGGCCCGCTGTAGTGGCCAAAGCGCTCTTCTATCTGTTGGCCGTACACCGGCTCGGCTTTGGCACGGCGTGCCAGCTTGGCGCGTAGCCAAGGCTGCGCCAGCCACAGCACAGCCGAGTAGACGGCGCGGGCCGGGCTAGGCATGCACGGGGTTCGCTGAAGGCACCTGCCCGGGTGCGCTGGTACGCGGGCTCGCTAGCAGCTGGCACCACGCGTCCCACACCTGCTGCACGGTAGGCTCTGGCTTGGCAAACACGCTGCGCTGGCGCGGCAAGTCGAGCGGGCCGGTGCGCCAGGCGGTGTCAAAGTTATACAGCTGCACATGCGGCAGGTCCAGCGCCACGGCCACATGGCTCAGGCCGCTGTCGACGCCGATGGCACCCGCGCACAGCGCCAGGCGGTCTGTCAATGCATCCAAGGCCATGCGCGGCCACACCTGTGCGGCGCTGCTTTGGGGTTGCTTGGCTCCGCCTTGCGCGGCTGCGGCACCGCCCAAGGCCTGCGCTATGCGCACACTGCGCTGCTCTTCTTCGTCGCTGCCATGCAGCAGGGCTATGGCGTAGCCCTGCGTTTGCAGTTGCTTGCCCAGTTGCACCCAATGGCCCTCGCTCCAGCATTTGTCTGAGCGCGATGTGCCGTGGATAAACGCTATTGTTTTAATAGCTGCTCCCGCAATATTTGCCTTGGCTAACAGCCCAAAACGCCATAAATCTGTGGGCTGCGGGTAGCCCAGGGCCTGGGCGCACAAGATGCGCGCCCGGTCCACGGCGTGCACCTGGGTGGGCACCTGCACGGCCACATCGGCCAGCCAGCGGGTGGGGGCTTCATAGCCCGAGCCAGCGCTGCGGTTGGCCAATGCATAGCGCTTGCCTGTTTGCGTAAGCTGTGCGCAGCGCGCTACCAGAGCAGACTTGGTGAGGCCTTGGCAGTCGATCACCGCGTCGTATTTGACGGTGGCCAAATCAGTTTGAAAAGCCTGCCAAGCCACCCGCGTGCTGGCGCGCCACCAGTGTTTGCGCCAAGAGCGGATGGCGCAGGGTATGACGCGGTGCACGCCCTCGCAGCAATCTACCAGCTTGGCAAAGCCGGGTTCTACCACCCAGTCAATCTTGGCATGCGGCAGGGCCCGCCGTATGTCTTGCACAGCGGGCATGGTGTGCACCACGTCACCGAGCGAGGAGAGTTTGACGATCAGGATGTTCAAGGCGCTAGCTGCTTACTAAGGGGTGTGAAATGCATGACACCGCTGGGCACGCACCGGCCCGTGCGCGGTTTGGCTTGGTTTGGCTTGAAAAACTTAGCGTTTGGCTGCGTGGGGTTTGTTCGCCCATGCGCTTGGCTTGGACGGCTCCGCGGCTGTCCCCCGCGTCTGCCTAGAGCAGACAGCT
>JAYVGI010000447.1:0-14285 GCA_043772355.1 Polaromonas sp. | reverse complement strand
CAGTGGCGCAGATCGCGCGTGGCCAGCAGCAGCTTGGCAGATGGCCAATACCTGCGCCAGTGGCCGACGGATACGGCACCTGGCCCTACGCACATGGCGCAGCCAGTGACCGATGTCAGTTGGTTTGCCGCCGCAGCCTATTGCCACAGCGAAGGTGCGCGCCTGCCCACTTGGCATGAATGGGAATACGTCGCCGCTGCCAACGAGAGGCGCCGCGATGCCCGCAAAGACCCCGTCTGGCGTGCACGCATTCTCGACTGGTATGGCCAAACCTCCAAGCCATTGCCTGAGGTAGGCAGCACCCAGCGCAACGTCTACGGCATACAAGACTTGCATGGCGTGATTTGGGAATGGGTAGACGATGCAGGCGCGCTGATGGTCAGCGGCGACAACCGCACGCAAGGTGACCCCGACACTTTGAAGTTTTGTGGTGCCGGCGCACTCTCGGCCACCGACAGAGAAAACTACCCCATCTTGATGCGCATTGCCATGCTCTCATCGCTGGGCGCGGCCAGCACCAACCGCAATTTGGGTTTTCGTTGCGTGAAAGAAATTGCTGGAGTGAAAAAATGAACCACCTCAAAATATGTCGATTTTGTCTAGGCATCCTGTTTGCAATCGGCACCAGCATTGCGCCAGCCGCTACAAACGAGCTACCACGCAACTCGGTCTACCAGTTGGATGTTGCCCTGGTAGACCAAGATGGCCGCAGTAGCCAGTGGCGCGATGCCGCCGCGCAGAGCGGCGGGCCACGCATCGTGAGCATGTTCTATACCCGCTGCGACTATGTCTGCCCCATGCTGTTTGAAGCGGTCAAAAACATCGAAGCAGGCTTGCCTCCCGAAGCACGCCAGCGCCTGCAAGTAGGCTTGATCACCCTGGACCCTGCACGGGACGATGTGGCAGCGCTGAAAAAGACAGCCGAGCACCGCGCGGGGGACCCGTCGCGTTGGCGGCTGTACCGCACGCAAGCGGCAGATACTCGCAAGCTGGCAGGCGTGCTGGGGGTGCAATACCGCCAACTGAGCAATGGAGAGTTCAACCATTCCACTTTGGTGATTTTGCTGGACACCCAAGGCGTAGAGCTTGCGCGCACCGAAAATATCGCCAAGACCGACCCGGTGTTTCTCAAAGCAGTAATTAAGGCAAGCAAACTGCCCTGAGCAGGAGTAAGATAGTTGCATCCAACCAAGGAGGTCTCCATGCTACAAACCATAGCAACCAAGACCACCTGCTCCTCTTGCAGGCTGCGTGATCTTTGCATGCCCGTAGGCCTAAGCGCCAAAGAAATGGCCTTGATCGACAAGATGGTCAGCACCCGGCTGAAAATTGCACGTGGCGAACCCTTGTTTCGCACAGGCGGGCGCTTCAAATCCTTGTACACCATTCGCAGCGGATTTTTTAAAACCAGTGTCAGTACCGCCCATGGGCGCGAGCAGGTCACCGGCGTCTACATGGCAGGAGAGCTGCTGGGACTGGACGGCATCGCGCAAGAGCAGCACAACTGCACAGCGCATGCGCTGGAAGACTCTGAGGTATGCGTGCTGCATGTAAAGCTCATTAACGAGCTGGCGCACGATGTGCATGCCCTGCAGCACCATGTGCAAAAAATAATGAGCCGCGAAATCGTGCACGACCATGACCACTTGTTTTTACTTGGCAGCATGAAATCCGATGCTCGGGTAGCCACTTTTTTACTCAATCTGCTCAGCCGCTTGCATGCACGCGGCCAAGCGCCCAACGAGCTGCTGCTGCGCATGACACGAGAGGACATCGGCAGCTACCTGGGCTTGACGATTGAGACCATCAGCCGCACCTTGTCCAAGCTTGCGAAAAGCGGAGTCATTGCGGTGGATCAACGCCATATCCGCGTGCTGCAACCCGAAGCGCTGCACTATTTGGCCGAGCATGAAGATGCCCCAGTATGCAAGCAACCTGTGTTGCCCTCCCACGTCGCCCATCACGCATTGGCTTGATATAGATCAATACGCCAGGCCAATACCCCGCCTAAGCTAAAGGCTCCACCCGGTAAGGAGTCCCCATGTATGAAAGAATTTTAATCTGCACCGACGGCTCTGCACTGTCGCAAACCGCCGAGCACTCTGGGATTCTGTTGGCAGCAGCGCTGGATGCCGAAGTGGTGGCCTACACCGTAGTGCGCCAACAACCCCATTGGAATTTTGACGCTGGCGTGGCGATGACACCCGCCGAAATGGACCTGTTTGAAAATGAACAGTCCCAAGCCGCGCAATCGATTGTCGATGCGGTGCAAGAGGCTGCGCGCAAACGCGACGTTAAAACCGTCGCCGTGACAGGCCGTGGTGCTGTGGCAGAGAGCATCATCCGAGCGGCCAAGAAATACCACTGCGACTTGATCGTCATGGCTTCCCACGGGCGTAAAGGCATGCAGCGGATGTTGCTAGGCAGCGAAACAATGGATGTGCTGACGCATTCCCATATTCCAGTTTTAGTTTTGAGGTAACACACCATGAAAATACTATTTGCAGCCGATGGCAGCAGCCACACCAAAAAGGCCTTGGCATTCTTGGTGACCCATGAAGCCTTACTGAACGGCACCAGCGAGCTGCATGTCCTCAACGTACAGACCAACTTGCCACCGCGTGTGAAAAGCGTGGCGGGACGTGACCTGGTGGACAGCTACTACCTGAGCGAAGCCGAAAAAGTGCTCAAGCCTATTCGCAAATTCCTGGACTTGCATCCCATCACCTACCGTGCTGACTGGGTGGCAGGCAATGCCGCTGTGGATATTTTGAAAGCGGCTAAAAAAGACAAGGCCCATATGATCGTGATGGGCACCCATGGCCACGGCGTACTGGGCCGCATACTGATGGGCTCGGTGGCGCAGCGCGTAGTGGCAGAGGCTGATTTACCGGTATTGTTGGTGCAGTAAATTCTAGGCACGGGCCATGCTGTTCATGGCCACGCTAGCCATCAGGAGCTCCCATGAACGAACGCATTTCCAACCTATTGGCTCAAATGGCGGCGTTAGAGGATGAATTGCGCACCGCGCTGCATGCGCAGGAGAGTCGTATATTCTTTCAAATCATGGGCAAGCGGGTGGAGTTTGAGCAGTCCGTGAAAACAGCGCACCGCAAGCTTAAGAAAAACGTCTTTCGCTGGCTGGTGACCAACCGGCCACAAAACCTGATCACCGGGCCAATCATCTACGGTATGGTGCTGCCGATGCTGCTGATGGACTTGCTGGTCACTTTATACCAATGGACCTGCTTTCCCATTTACGGCATCACCAAAGTTCGGCGATCCGACTACATTGTGTTTGATCGCCATCATTTGGGTTATCTCAATTTCATAGAGAAGTTTCATTGCACCTACTGTGAGTATGGCAACGGCCTGATGGGATATATGGTAGAAATTTTGGCGCGCACCGAAGAGTATTTTTGCCCCATCAAGCATGCCCACAAGGTACTGGGCACGCATGCGCGCTACAAGCATTTTTTAAGCTACGGTGATGCGCAGGACTATGAGAAAAAACTGGAGGCGTACCGGTTAGGTCTAGGAAAGACCCATTAGCTGCGCAATGCACTGCAGACTGTTTCGCTGCGGCGTTGGCAGCGGGCAATTCCATTCACTTTTTAAGCGAGGTACCTATGTTCAAACATATTCTTCTAGCGACCGACGGCTCCACTGCCTCAGACCACGCAGCCACGATGGCCATCAGCCTGGCCCGCACGCACGGGGCCAAGCTGATGGTGGTGTATGTGGTAGACCCGTATCCGTACCTGAGCATGGGCGAATCCAACCCCTATGGTTTTCAGGCCTACATGGGTGCGGCGCAAAAGCAGGCTGCCCAGGTGCATGCCAAGGTCAATGCACTGTGTATGCAAGAGCAGCCTCCATTGGAGATGCAAGCCCGTTTAGTCGAAGAAGTCACTCCCGCTATAGGCATAGTGCAAACCGCCAAAACCGAGGGCGCTGACTTGATCGTCTTGGGCTCCCACGGGCGCAGCGGCATTGCCCGCTTGATGCTGGGCAGCGTGGCTAACAAGGTGGTGGCCGAATCAGCCGTGCCCGTGCTAGTCGTGCGTTAGTTTTTTGCAGCGTAGCGTGTCGCGCTAGCCGTGCCTGCGCTTGGCATTACGCCATAGCCACAGCGCAGTGATGGCCAGCGCCGCGTAGTTCAGCGCCATAAACCACGGTGTGTTCCAGGCAATGCCGTCAAAACCGCGCTCGGTGATGGGGTACAGCACCGGGGCGGGATAGAAGTCGGCTGAATGGGTGAAGATGTCAATCACGATATGCGACCACCAGCCTAGCAGCGGTATCCACAGCCTGTGCAGTGCCCACCACGCCAGCAGCGAGACGCTGCCCGCTACGATGGCACTGTGCAAGATGCAATGCAAATGATGCGACAGCATGGCTACCATGGGTGGCACCGCCGGTTCCTGCCCTGGCAATGCAAACGCATACCGCCACAGCTCTGCAACCGAGCCATCGCCCAGCAGCCCCCAGCCCAGCATGGGCAGCATATGGCCCAGGTCGGGCATCACGGCCAGCGCCACCGCAGCCGCAGCGGTGCGCGGCGCAACCGGCCAGCGGCGCTGGGCCGCCGCTATGCCAGCGCTGGCCCACAGAGCGTGTGCGAGGATGTCCATAATGATCCCCAGCATATTGATGTCTCCCGCAGACTCCTTGATATAGATCAAACCCTGAGCAACTCACCGCGCATAAGCTAGAAGCTCTACCAACCCAAGGAGCCCGCTATGTACGAACGTATATTGATCACCACCGACGGTACAGCCCTGTCTAAAAAAGCCGTGGAGGCAGGCCTCACCCTGGCCGCCAAACTGGATGCCGAGGTGTTTGCCTTTATGACTGTGCCGCGTTATCCGCATTTGTATTTTGAGGGTGCTGTGGTGCTGACGCCGGCGGAGACGGCGCGCATTGAAAAAGAGTGGACGCAGCAAGCGCAGTCGGTTGTCGATGAGGTGCAGAAAGAGGCCCATGCGCGGCACGTCAAAGCTACGGCTGTCATTGGCCACGGCGAAGTGGCGCAAGGCATTATCAGCGCGGCTAAAAAGCATAAATGTGACGTGATAGTGATGGCCTCTCACGGCCGCAAAGGCATATCGCGTCTTTTACTGGGCAGCGAAACACTGGATGTGCTGACACACTCGCATATTCCGGTGCTGGTGCTGCGCTAGGAAATCGCCATGATTACCACCAAGCTTGCCTCCATGACCTCTATCGCCTGCGCCCTCGTTTGCGCCATGGGCCTCGTGCTTGCCGCAAGTGCCTTGGGGCAATCTGTTGAACCAAAAATCAAATCACTTGCAATCGCTGCAGATCCCTTAAAACAAGCAGTGCTCGTGGGTCGTATCACCACTGGAAGCATGACATTTCAGTTAGAGATCGAAGGCGCAGAGCCCATGTGGATGCAGATGGGCAACCCACCGGCATGGGGCGAGCACACGCCCCATGCCGATGAGCGCTACCACGTAGAGTTAAAGCTGTCCGATCCAAAAACCAAAACGCGCATTCCTTATGCAAAAATTGTTTTTACATCAACCAACCAAGACACTGGCAAGGTGATGACCCTGCCGCTGGCACCCATGTGGGGGAGTAGCGGCCTGCACTACTCGGCCAATAGCGCGCTCTTGGGTAATGGGCGCTATGCGGCAACCGTGACGGTAGATGTACCGACGTTTGAACGTGAACTCAAAGACAAAGCTCTGTGGTCTAAACCAGTGAGCGCTAAATTCCACTTCAAATTAAAGGATGGCAAGCTCACCGAGGTATCGGAGGCTGACCGTTAAGGAAAATCAGTGCTGGTGCTAGTCTCGGCTGGGTTAAACAGTCTTCAGCTTGCCCTGCGCTACGTAGCCCATACCCCACTGCGTGCTCTGGCGCTCAAACGTCGTGCAATGGCTTTGCACAATGTCCCAAGGAGTCCACAGTTCGGCGGCTTTGGTGTTGTAGGGGCGGTTTTTAGACCACGCCAGGATGTTGAGCGGTCCCATCCACCATGGAAAAAACTTCATACCCGCCATAGCAATGCGCGCGCCTGGCCTGGCCTGCTGGAGGATGTGCTCTATAGCTTCGGGGGTGCGTGAGATATCGTGCACATAGTTAAACAAAATGGCATCCACCTTTTCGGGCAAATTTACGGTTTCCGCGCTGGCGCAGGCATGCCACACATTGGGCCAGCCAGCGCGCTCCAACCGCGCCTTTGCCTGTGCAAACATCTCGGGGCTTTGCTCGAAGGCTAGCACCCTTCCCGCCGGCCCCACGGCTTGCAGCAGTAGCTCGTAGCTCAGCCCCGTCCCTGCGCCTACGTCCAGCACGACATCCCCTGGCTGCAGGCCCAGCAGCGCTATAGCCCGCCTGCGCAGCGGCATGGTGAACTCGGCTGACGCGTCGTAGTGCGCCGCTTTTTCACGGTATTTGCGGATGGATATTTCGTTATCGGGTGTAAGAGCCATAGCGGGATCGGGGACAATCATAGTATTACTTGTACATTGTCGAACATCTTGCTCAAAACCTTACTCACCTTCACGCCGACCCTGAACCAGGCTTGGGCTCTGCTGTCAGTAGCCATTGCTTTTGAGGTGGTGGGCACCACCTGCATGAAACTATCGCATGGTTTTACTAACCTGGTGCCATCGGTGATGATGTTTCTTTTCTACGGGCTCGCGTTCTCGTGCAACACCTTTGCCACCAAAACACTGGACCTGAGCATTTCCTACGCGGTGTGGTCAGGTGTGGGCACCGTGGCCACGGCTTTTATTGGCATTTACTTTTTCAAAGAGCCAGGTACCACGCTCAAACTGGTAAGCATCACGCTGATTTTCATCGGCGTGATGGGCTTGCACAGTGCCTCGCGCATGCAAGCAACGCTTTAACTGCCGCCTAGCATCAATCGGTGTCAATGCGTGTGTTTGCCGCGCATGGCAGCCGGGTGACCAGGCAATTGCAATGACTTGCCGGTGTTGACCAGTTGGTCGCCATCTACGCGCAAGATGCTGATGTCCTGGTCGATAAAGTTGCCCACGTACAGGTAGCGGCCGTCCGCACTGAACACTGCGCCTTCGGGCAAGCCGCGTACATCCACCTCGTTGCCACGGGTGACTTTTTTGCCGTCGATTTTGAGGGCTACAACGGAGGCATTGCGGTGGTAGAACGGCGCGGTTTGCGATGAGTTGCTGCCCTTGAGCAGTACCGCCACTGCCATCTTGCCCGTGGGGCTGATGGCCAGGCCTTCGGGGGCATCGCCCACCACCACTTTGTCGATCACGCGCGGCGGGTTGGCCTCCAGGTCAATGATGCTCACGGTGTCCACATGGCCGTCGGCTGCGCCGGAGTTGCCGTTGTCTGCGGTGATGGCCAATTTGCCATCGGGCGTGACGTCCACGTTGTAAGGCCACAGGCCTGCGGGCACGTCCAGCTTGTTGTAGGTCACCTTCTCGCCCAGGATGTCGAGGAAGGCAATTTTGTGGTGGGGGAACTTGGCGGCCACGGCGCGCTTGCCGTCGGGTGTAAAGCGCACATGCGCCACCGACTCGCCCATGGCGACGGTGTCAATCAGCTCTACTTTTTTTCCCGTAATGCGCAGCACGCTGATGGAGTTGTCGGCACGGTTAGCTATCAACGCCATGTTGCCAGCGCGGTTGATGGACAGGCCCGAGGGCTGCTTGCCAACCAGCACGGTGTCGATCAGCTTGGGTGGGTTGGTGGTCAGATCAATCACCCACAGGCGGTTGTCGGGCACTTGTTTGAACACACCGTTCTCGCTAATGACGTTGAGCGAATTGGCGACGATGGCAATCGTTTCGTCCGGTGTGATGGCCAAGTTGACGGGTGGCCCGGCGATGGTGTTGGGCAGCGGCAGATTGGCGATAATTTTGGGAGCCAGTGGGTCGGTGCCGATGTCGATGATGGACACCGTGTCGCGCCCCGGCCCGCTGAGCGCCACCTTGCCGGTTGCGTCCCAGGACTGTTTCTCGTCGTTGGCGACAATCATCAGCTCGCGTTTGCCGCTGCTGGGGGCAGATGCCAAGCCTGCGCAACCGGTAACGGCCAGGGCGCATACTGCGGCGATGAGAGGGCGGCGGATGGTCATGGATTGTCCTTGGAGATAGGTGATGGTCTAAACAAACAGTGCTTTGTACTGGTCGCGCAGCAAGTTCTTTTGTACCTTGCCCATGGTGTTGCGTGGTAGCTCGGTGACCACTTCTACCCGCTTGGGGATTTTGAAGTTGGCCAACTGGGATTTAAGGGCTGCAATGATGGCATCGGCCTTTAATGCTGCGCCCGGTTTAGCGATAACTACTGCAATGCCCACTTCGCCAAAGTCAGGATGCGGCACACCCACCAAGGCGCTTTCTGCCACGCCTTGCATGTCGTTGATATAGCCTTCGATCTCCGCCGGGTAGACGTTGTAGCCGCCGCTGATGATGAGGTCCTTGCTGCGGCCAACGATGTGCACGTAGCCGCGTTCGTCTACCTTGCCTACGTCGCCAGTCTTGAAAAATCCATCTGATGTGAACTCTTCGGCCGTCTTCTCGGGCATGCGCCAGTAGCCTGCAAACACGTTGGGGCCTTTGACCTGGATGGCGCCGATGTCATTGGTTTTGAGTGCTTTATTGTCGTCGCCGCAGATGCGTAGATTCACGCCGGGTAGCGGAAAGCCTACCGTAGTTGCGCGCCGCTCGCTTTGCTTTTTGTAGCGCTCATCTGCTGCAAACGGGTTGGACGTGAGCATCACTGTCTCGCTCATGCCGTAGCGTTCCAAAATGGTGTGGCTGGTTTGGGCCTGCCAGGCTTCAAAGGTTTCTTTGAGCAGCGGGGCCGAGCCCGCAATAAAAAGGCGCATGTTCCCAGTCGCCTCTTTCGTCAGCCCTGGCTCGGACAGCATGCGCACATACAGGGTGGGCACGCCCATGAACACCGTAGCGCGCTGCATATTGGCAATCGCAAACTTGGGTTCAAACTTGGCCATCCAAATCATCTTGCTGCCGTTGATGAGTGCGCCGTGGATGGCTACAAACAGGCCGTGGACGTGGAAGATAGGCAAAGCATGAATGAGTACGTCGCCTTGCTTCCAACCCCAATAGCTTTTGAGCGTGACGGCGTTGGACAGCATGTTGCCGTGGCTGAGCATGGCCCCTTTGCTGCGGCCTGTGGTGCCGCTGGTGTACAAAATAGCTGCCAAATCCTCTTCGGTAGAGCTTACGCAGCTATGGCTATCAGAGCAATGCGCGGCGCGTTGCAGCAGGCTGCCAGTGCGGTCATCGTCCAAAGTAAATACGTTTTGCGTGCCGTTTTTAAACGCAATCTTGCTGACCCAGCCAAAGTTTTTACTGCTGCACACCACCACGGCAGGCTCGGCATTGCTTATGAAGTATTCGATCTCGGCGTTTTGGTAGGCGGTGTTGAGCGGCAAAAACACGAAGCCTGCGCGCAGTGTGGCAAGGTACAGCACCATGGCTTCGACCGATTTTTCTACCTGCACCGCCACGCGCGCGCCCTGTGGCAGTTTGAGCGATGCCAAAAGGTTGGCCATCATGGCGCTGGCGCGCTCCATGTCGCGCCAGGAGTAGTGCAGGCCGTTGTCGGTTTCTACGGCGGTGCTGTCCAGGTCAGCGGGGAAGTTGGCACGCAAGTGGGCGTAGAGGTTGGCGTTGTTCATGGTTGTCTCTTGCATTTTTATGGCTGAAGAACTGGGCAGACTGCTGCCAGCCGTGGATTTTACTGTGGGCTGAATTTAGAACTGTGGACTGCGCTTTTCCAGGAAGGCGGTGATGCCTTCGACATGCTCAGCGCTATCGGCATAGGCGTAGGGGTTATTTTCAATCGCTATAGTATTAGTAGCTGTTTGCGCTTTATTTATGCTGGCTGTAGGCTGATATGGCATATTAAACTGGCGCAAAGCCTGTTTATTCAAACGCCCAGCTTGCGGGCTGAGTGCGCAAATGCGCTCTGTAGTAGCCTGCACCTGGGCGGCCACGCCATCGTCAGCGACCAGGCGCTGCACAAAGCCGCGCTGGTGCATTTGCTCTGCGTTGAATATTCGCGCCTCTAGCAGCATCTCGCGCACCGTGGCCTCGCCTGCGGCGCGCAGTACAATGGCCAGCTCTTGCGCTGCCATCGGCATGCCCAGCCTGGCAATGGGCGCGCCAAACGTTGCGCCCTGCCCTGCTATGCGGATGTCGCAGCAGGCAGCAATCTCCAGCCCTCCGCCCATGCAGTTGCCCTCTATTTGTGCGATCAACGGCATGTCGCAAGCCAACAGAGCGTGCAGCGCGGGGGCAACCTCGTCTTCATGGAAAGCACGCAGGCTGGTTTCGTTAAAACGAAAAGCAGGATACTCGGAAATATCGCCTCCAGCGCAGAAATGGCCCGCCTCACCTTTCACGATGACACATTTAATTTGGCTAGAGTCCAATGAAACAGAGCGAAATTTGCTATTATTTTCAGAGCTTCCATCTAAACCCCGCAGAGACGCCGCCACACCATGCAGATCGCGCCACATGGCGCGGGTCATGGCATTGCGGCGCGCTGGGTTGCGCAGCGTGATGGTGGCTACCGCTCCATCAAAGCGCAGATCAATCAAGCTTGGCACCGGAGGCTTTGACCACCGCCGCCCAGCGCTTGATGTCGGCAGCCAGGAACGCAGCAAACTGCGCTGGCGTGCTGTTGGGAAAATCTGCACCTTGATTGGCCCACACGGCTTTGAGCTCGTCGCTGCCCAGGGCTTTGCGAATCTCTTCGGTAGCGCGGGTTTGCGCATCCGCTGGCATGCCTTTGCTGCCCCACACGCCGTACCAGGTGGTGACGGTGTAATCAGGCAGGCCCAGCTCGGCAGCGCAGGGCACGTCGGGGAAGGCGGGGTTGCGTTTGCTACCGGCCACCATCAGCGCCTTGACGCGGCCACCTTTGATATGGGCGGCCGATGAACCCAGGCCGTCAAACATCATGTCCACTTGGCCTGCTATCAAATCTTGCAGCGCGGGGCCCGCGCCACGGTAGGGAATGTGGGTGATGAAAGTGCCGGTTTGCAGCTTGAACAGCTCGCCCGCTAAATGGTGTGATGTACCGCCGCCTGCCGAACCGTAGTTGAGCTTGCCAGGGTTTTTCTTCACAAACTCGACGAATTCTTTGAAGTTACTGGCAGGCACCTTTTTAGGGTTGACCACCAGCACCTGGGGCACCACGGCGGCCAGCACCAAGGGCACCAGATCGGTTTCGATGTTGTAGTCCAGCTTGGGGTACATGCTGGGAGCAATGGCGTGGTGCACTGCGCCCATAAAGAAGGTGTAGCCGTCGTTGGCTGCCTTGGCCGCTACCGATGCGCCCAAGGTGCCGCCTGCGCCGCCTTTGTTGTCAATGATGAGCTGCTTGCCGGTGTTCTTGGCAAACTGCGCGCTCAAGGGGCGTGCAAAAGCATCGGTACCGCCGCCAGCGGGGAAAGGCACCACCATGGTGACGGGCTTGGAGGGCCAGGCAGATTGTGCGTAAGCAGCTACGCCAGGCATAGCAGCCAGGGCTGCAGTGGTTTGCACAAAGGTGCGCCGATTAGGCATGGAAAATGGGTTCATGTTTGTCTCCTGAAAATATTAAATCAACTTCTCTACATCGCTCGAAACCGGTATTTTGCCCTCTGCGAGCATGTGCCTGCATTTGTCCAGTCTTTTCAGATCGTACAAATAGTTCACCATCACACCATACGATTGCTTGAGGCCTTTGGTACTCACATCCCCGGCCCAATTGAGCCGCTCGATGCGCGCACCGTTACCCAGATGAAAACGCGCCACCGCATCAACTGGTGCACCGTCCACCATTTGGCGGCTTAAATAATGCGCCGCGCAGCGCAGTAGCATTTGGCGAACGGGTGATTTAGCGTCTAAGCCAAGCGCTCCGTCAGCAGCGGCCAAAAAATGCTCTGCTGCTGGCGGCTCAAAACCCACTGCACGACCCAACTCCTGGCGATGTTTATCGTCTAGTGTGTCCAGCATCGCCGAGGCGTTCTTGCCCAGCCATGCGCGAAAACCCGGTATGGGAGACAAGGTAGCAAAAGTTTTAAGCTGGGGAAATTCGGTCTTAAGCGTCTCCACCACATTCTTGATCAACGAGTCGCCAAAGCTGACCCCACGCAAGCCCGTTTGGGTGTTGCTGATGGAGTAAAAAATAGCCGTGGTGGCCTTCTTCAAATCGGCCATGGCGGCGGACTCATCCAGCAGCGGCGGAATGCTCTGCGCAATTTCGTCCAGCAGTGCCACTTCGACAAAAATCAAGGGTTCATCAGGCAAGCGTGGGTGAAAGAACCCGTAGCAGCGCCGGTCGCTGTCCAGGCGGTTTTTCAAGTCAGCCCAGCTCTTGATGTCGTGCACCGCTTCATACAGAATGAGCTTTTCAATCATCGACGCGGGCGAGTCCCAGCTGATGCGGCGCAGCTCTAAAAACCCGATATCGAACCAGGTGGAGAACATGTACTCCATCTCCACGTCCAGGGCTTGCAGGCGTTTGTCAGACTTGAGGTGCGGCAACATCTGCGCGCGCATGTCTACCAGAAACCGAATGCCTTCTGGAAACACACTAAAGCGCTGTAGCAACCTGCGCCGGGGCGACACGGTGGCTTTGCGCAGGCGCACTTCAGCGGCCGCCTCGTCTACAGTACCTACGCAAGCCAGGTATTTGGCCTGCGCGGCTTTGACCACCTCTGGGTTGGCCATAAATTGCTCGCTCATCAACAGCCAGCAGTCGCGCCGCTGTTCTGGCGTGGCCTGGGCGTACCAACCGGCCACACCTTGGGCCCGTCTGCCGCCTTCTACTTCGCTGACGCGCGGATCGACAATGGCTTGCAGCTCTTCCAGCGTGCGGCGCAGTACGCGGGGCGACAGCGCCTCTTCTTTGTGGCGCAGGGT
Source organism: Polaromonas sp. (assembly GCA_043772355.1). Lineage (GTDB taxonomy): Bacteria > Pseudomonadota > Gammaproteobacteria > Burkholderiales > Burkholderiaceae_C > JAAFIP01. The sequence continues at coordinate 1,383 of JAYVGI010000447.1, read as the reverse complement.
GCCGTCCAGCCGCTCGCGGGTGCTGCGGCGCTGGGCAGTTTTGGCATCGTTGTCGCTTTGCTCCAGCGCTCTGCTGGCGCGAAACTTGGGCGGCTTGTCTACAGCAAGGTCCGCTCCAGACGCAGTTTTGGTCGCAGGCCGAAAACGCGAGACGTTGCGGGCAATCCAGTTGGGTGTACTCATGGTCCGCTCTCACACCACCAAGAGTGTGCGCTGCACATGCGTCAGCGTGCCCGCAAAGATGCGCTCATGCAGCTGCGCGGCGACTTCCATGGGCAGAGATTTTTGAACGGCATGCATGCGGGTGATTGTCGGTAATTATGAACAAATACGGAGCAGTGATAACACGTACTGCTTCGTTAGGTCACACCATATACGCTGCAACAACTATAGCGTTTTCCGCCATATTTTAACGGGTTGCAGTCTAATTTGTATCTTAAAAAAGGCCTTGATTTTTTACGGAATCAGCGCGGCGGGTTTTGCATTTCAGTAAATCCGCCTTATCTCTTACTCTGGCTCTGCGCCCAGAGCCACAGCCCTGCTCCGCCCAAGATCATGGGCACGCACAGCCACTGCCCCATGCTCATGCCCAGGCTGAGCAAACCCAGGTGCGCATCGGGCTCACGGAAGAACTCGGCGATGAAGCGGAATACGCCGTAGCCGAGCAAAAACATCGCAGCCACCCGCCCTTGTTTTCGCTCTTTGCGCGCATACAGCCACAGCAGCACAAACAGCAACACGCCTTCCATCAAAAACTGGTAAATCTGCGACGGATGGCGCGGCAAATCGCCTGCGCCGCGAAACACCATGCCCCAGGGCAGGGCCGGGTCGGCCAGGCGGCCCCACAACTCGCCGTTGATGAAATTGCCGACGCGCCCTGCCGCGAGTCCCGTGGGCACACACGGCGCTACAAAGTCTGCCACCTGCCAGAACGGCCGTTTGCGCGAATGGGCGAACCAGATCATTGAACCAATGACGCCCAGCATGCCGCCGTGAAAGCTCATGCCACCCTGCCACACGTAAAAAATTTCCAGCGGGTGCGAGAGGTAATACATCGGCTTGTAAAACAGGCAATAGCCAATGCGTCCGCCCAGCACCACGCCCATCACGCCTAAAAAAAGGATGTCTTCCACGTCTTTGCGAGACCACGCGCCGTTCCCTGAAATGGCCGCAAACGGCGGATGCCGCAGCCGACGCATACCCAAAAACATGAAGAGGCCAAACGCAGCGAGGTAGGTCAAGCCATACCAGTGCACGGCCAAGGGGCCAATTTGCAGCGCTATGGGGTTGATTTGGGGGTGAATCAGCATGGGCTGGATTGTGCACGAGCAAGGCCTCCCAAGCGGCATTTGACAGGCAATCGGGGATGGCCAGCAAACCAGT
>JAYVGI010000446.1:0-3138 GCA_043772355.1 Polaromonas sp. | reverse complement strand
TGGCTACCCGTGGTTTCTCTTTTGAAAAATCCACCAAAGCGCCGTCCACACCATCCATCGAGGTGCCCGACATCAAACCTATGTACAAATCAGTCATGCCCGCAATGGTACACGGGGGCGTGTTGGCTTGGAGCTGCTTGAGCGATCAATGCGGTGCAGAAATGACAACGGCGCACCACAAGTGCGCCGTGCCTGAGTCAACCCAAGCTGCTTACTGCGCCGTAGCAACCGCCATGCTGCCGGCGGCTGCCAGTTTCAGGCGCATCTCAGCGGCCATGCGGCTGAAGGCGGGGCGCGAAGCGGGGCTCAGCGGCACGGAGTTGTTCTCGCTGGCGATGGTCAGCGGGTCGTGGTGCACGCCGCTCACGCGGAACTCAAAGTGCAGGTGCGGGCCGGTGCTGTAGCCCGTGGTGCCTACCGCGCCAATCACGTCGCCTTGCTCTACCTTTTGGTTCAGGCTCACGCCAATGCGGCTTAGGTGCGCATACAAGGTACTTTTGCCATCGCGGTGCTTGACCTCGATCACATTGCCGTAGCCACCCTGGGTGCCTGCAAAGCCGATGACACCATCGCCCACAGCGCGCACTGCGGTGCCCGTGGGGGCGGCGTAGTCTACGCCTTTGTGGTCGCGAAAGCTGCGGGAAATGGGGTGAATGCGCCCGCCAAACCCGCTGGTAATACGGGAGAACTCCAGCGGTGAGGCCAAAAAGGCTTTGCGCAGGCTGTTGCCCTCCAGCGTGTAGTACTGGCCTTTGGTGCCGGGCTCCTGGAACCACACGGCTTGGTAGGTTTTGCCTTGGTTGACAAACTCGGCGCTGATCACCTTGCCCGCACGCAGCGGCTCGTTGTCGGCTTGCAGGGTTTCATACACCACGTTAAAGCGGTCGCCTTTGCGCAGGGCGCGGTAAAAGTCAATATCGCCCGCAAACAGCTCGGCAATTTGGGTGGCCACTGCATCGGGAATGCGTGCATCGTCCGTGGCGGCAAACAGCGACGAGCGAATCACGCCACCGGCCAAGCGGGTGCCGGCTACCAAAGGCGCGGTTTCGGTTTTGGAGGTGAAGCGGGGGCCTGTATCCAGTGCAGATTTTTCCAGTACCAAGCGGTCAAAGGTGGGCGAGTCTTCACGCGTCCAGCGGGCTTGCAGCTTGACCAAGCGGTTCTCGGCATCGGTCTCGACCGTGACGATGCGGCCTGGGCGGCTGAGCAGGGCGGCGCGGCTGGCGGCATCGCTTTTAACGAAGGCCGCAGCGGCGGGGTCTACCACGCCCAAACGGCGCAGCAGGGCCTCAGCGGTGTCGTTGGAGCGGGTGGCATCGGTGCGGTACAGGGTGAGCGGTGCCAATGGGGCGCTAGCCGCCGCCTCGGTACTGGATGCAGGCGACAGCAGCGCCAAGGGCGGGGTTGCAGCGATGGGCGCGGGCACGACGGCCTCCAGCACCATTTGTACGGGGATGGCGGACACATCGGGCGCCAAGTGGGCCACAGCAAACGCGGTAGCGCCTGTGCCCAGCAACAAGGCGGCCAGCGTAGCCGTCACACGGCGTGGGTGGCGCTGCACGGCGTTACCTACTTGCTTGGCAGCCAACTGTGCATCTATTACGAACTGATTCAAAGACAAAACTTGCGTTCCTGAAATTTAAAAATACTGGCCATTTGGCGGCGCTACCAGAGCCCACCACGTAAAATCTTTGCCACGACGAACCCCCGAGTATAGCCATGTTGGTCAGGGGCGTATCTTGGAAAACCCTTATGAATCAAGCCGTTACCCTCAAATCATCCGCAGTAGTCACAATGTCTGACAAAGTGGCCGAGGCTTTGGCCATCACCTTGCGGGGCGTAGAAGAGCTTATTCCGCAAGAAGATTGGGTTAAAAAGCTGCAAAAGAGCGAAAAATCGGGAATCCCGTTGCGTATCAAGCTAGGGTTAGACCCTACTGCGCCCGATATCCACATTGGGCACACCGTAGTGCTCAACAAGATGCGCCAGTTACAAGATATTGGCCATACCGTCATATTTCTGATCGGTGACTTCACCACCTTGATCGGCGACCCGTCTGGGCGCAACACCACCCGCCCGCCGCTGACCAAAGAGCAGATCGAGGTGAATGCCTTGACCTACCGCGACCAAGCCTACAAGGTGCTGGACCCGGCCAAAACCGAGATGCGCTACAACAGCGAATGGGGCGATGCCCTGGGCTCGCGCGGCATGATCCAATTGGCAGCGAAATACAACGTGGCCCGCATGATGGAGCGCGAAGACTTCCATAAGCGCTACACCACCGGCCAGTCCATCAGCGTGCACGAGTTTTTGTACCCCCTCATGCAGGGCTACGACTCGGTTGCCCTGAAAAGCGACCTGGAACTGGGCGGCACCGACCAAAAGTTCAACCTCTTGGTAGGCCGCCACCTGCAAACCGAATATGGCCAGGAGCCTCAATGCATCCTGACCATGCCCCTGCTGGAAGGCCTGGACGGCGTGGACAAGATGAGCAAGAGCAAAAACAACTATATCGCCATCACCGAAGCGCCCAACACCATGTTCGCCAAGGTGCTGAGCATCAGCGACGTGCTGATGTGGCGCTGGTACACCTTGCTGTCATTCAAGTTCATCGCCGAGATCGAAGCCTTGAAAGCCGAGGTAGCTGGCGGGCGCAACCCCAAAGACGCCAAGGTGATGTTGGCCAAAGAAATCACCGCCCGCTTTCACAGCGCCGCAGCGGCAGACGCGGCGGAGCAAGACTTTATCAACCGCAGCAAGGGCGGGGTACCGGATGAGATTGATGAAGTCAGCCTGAGTGTGGGCGATGACGCAGCGGGGCTGGGCATTACCCAAGTGCTCAAGCAAGCCGGGCTGGCTCCGTCTTCGTCAGAGGCCGGGCGTTTGATCGAAGGCGGCGGTGTGCGCGTGGATTCGTCGGTGGTCAGCGACAAAGGTTTGAAGCTGGAGGCGGGCACCTACGTAATGCAGGTGGGCAAGCGCAAGTTTGCGCGGGTAACGCTTGCATGATGTTTCTGGTCGAGGCGGCGGTGATTTTCTGCTTAGGGATTTAGAAATTACTAAAGTACCATTTATAATATCTTCATTCTGCACTATTGGAGTGACTGCATATGAAGACAAGCACACTGGAGCGCAACG
>JAYVGI010000445.1:0-28755 GCA_043772355.1 Polaromonas sp. | reverse complement strand
GAGGGCACTGCGGATGGGTCAGTCTGCGATGAGCGCATCGGTGCCAAGTGAAATTCCCAATGATCGGTGCCTCGTCCTATAGGGATCAGGAAGTCTGATATTGGGATGCGAAACCGTCAAAAACTCGTCCATCGCTGGGACCGATTTTCGCTCTCAACGACCTAAGTCCGACAGGCTGCTAGCCTGGTCGGAAAAAATGACCGCGCAGGTGCCGCCGGGCACGGGTCACACCGCCTGCGGTGCACCCAAATCGCTGGACAGCTGCCGGGCGCAGCGCTTGAGTGCGCTGGCCACCACGCCGTCCCAGGCGGCATCAAAGCTGGCGGTAGAACCCAGCGATACCAAACCCAGTGCCAGGTGCCCGCTGGCATCAAATACCGGTGCGCAAAAGCCTGCAATACCGGGCAGCAAGGTGCCCGATACCCGGCCCAGGCCGTGCTTGCGGGTCTGCGCCAACAGGGCGTGGGCGGCGGCCAGGGTGGTGGGCGCGTCACTCTGCAGGGGTGTGGCGCTCATTTTGGACAGCGCGGCCAGCTCGGCCTTTAGCGTGGCCGCAATCGCCTCGGGCGGGGCGTAGGCGGCAAAGCAGCGGCCCGTGGCGCTGGTCAGCAGGGGCATCACATCGCCCAGGCGCAGGTTCACCGTCACCGCCTGGGGCGACTCTTGCCAGTGCACGATGGTAGGGCCGTGGTTGCCCCACACGGCAATGGCCAGGGTTTGGCCCACCTCGCGCATTAGTTCGTCCATGCGGGCGCGGGCTAGCTTGACACCGTCCAGCCTTTCCAGCGAAGCAAGCCCTAACTTAAGTGCGGCCGGGCCCAGATCGTAGCGGGTGTTATGCTCGTCTTGCACCACCAGGCCCAAGCGCTGAAAGCTGACCAAATAGCGGTGCGCTTTGGCCGCGCTCATGCCCGCCGCCGCGCCCAGGTCGCGCAGCATCATCGGCGCGCGGGCGTTGGCCAATGCGCCGAGCAGCGCAAAACCGACCTCGACAGACTGGATGCCGGCTTGGGGTTTGGAGGGCATGAGGGGGGTACCAAGGTGGCATAAAATTACGCAATGGTAAACGAATTTACCTAAACTTAATTCAATAGCTGCGCATCAGGAAGGTCTGCAGGCATGGCAGGTATGGCAGGTATGGCAGGTATGGCAGGATAAGGCAGGTATGGCAGGATAAGGCAGGCAACGCAAAAAAACAGCACAAAGATACCAAAGCGCGGCGACAGGTTCGAGTGATTGGGTTCTACGTTTGTATTTTTTGCGAAATTCTTGCGCTTTTTGCGTTGCCTCAACCCCCAGCCTGCGTAACATCAACCCATCAGCAAAATCCAGGCGCACACCCTCGCCCACCCACCATAGGAACTGTATGAAACTCGCCACCCTCAAAGACGGCTCACGCGACGGCCAACTGGTCGTTGTCTCACGTGACCTGGGCACCGCCCATTATGCGAGCGGCATTGCCAGCAAGCTTCAGCAGGTGCTGGACGACTGGGGCTTTCTCTCGCCCCAGCTGCAAGACCTGTACGACGCGCTGAACCAAGGCAAGGCCCGCCACGCCTTCCCGTTTGACCCCAAGAGTTGCATGGCCCCGCTGCCACGCGCCTACCAGTGGGCCGACGGCTCGGCCTATATCAACCATGTGGAGCTGGTACGTCTGGCGCGTAACAGCACTGTGCCGGATAACTACTACACCGAGCCGCTGATGTACCAGGGCGGCAGCGATGACTTTATCGGCCCCTGCGACAACGTGCCGTGTGTGAGCGAGGCCTTTGGCATCGACTTTGAGGCCGAGCTAGCGGTGATCACTGGCGACATCAAAATGAGCAGCACCCCCGAGCAGGCGCTAGATGGTATCCGCCTGGTCATGCTGGCCAACGACGTGAGCCTGCGCCATTTGATCCCCGACGAGCTGGCCAAAAGTTTTGGGTTTTTGCAAAGCAAGCCGGCCACCTCGTTCAGCCCGGTGGCGGTGACGCTGGACGAGCTGGGCGATGCCTGGAGCAAAGGCCGCCTGCACCTGACCGCGCAATGCCAGTGGAACGGCCGCACCGTAGGCATGTGCGACGCTGGCAAAGAGATGACCTTCCACTTCGGCCAGCTCATCGCCCACCTGTGCAAAACCCGCAACGTGCGCGCCGGCTCCATCATCGGCAGCGGCACCATCAGCAATAAAGCCGTCGAAGTCAAAGGCAAAAAAGACTGGCCCAAGGGCTACAGCTGCATCGCCGAAAAGCGCGCGATTGAAACCATCCAGGACGGCAAACCCAGCACCGACTACATGAAGTTTGGCGACACGATTCGCATTGAGATGAAGGGTAAAGACGGGCTGAGCGTGTTTGGCGCGATTGACCAGGAAGTCGTTAAGTACGGTTAAGCAGTTTACGAAAAATTGCGATCAATCAGGCGCCTTGCCAAACACCTTTACAAAGGTAGTGTGCTTGGCTTCTTTCCATGTATTGGTCATGTCCTGATTTGCCTCAAGCGCGGCGTATAGCTCGCGTATAAAGTCGCCATCAATGTGTTTGGCAGAACGCAGTTTGTCTACCAATTCGTAGGCATGCCAGATCGAGAGATCAAAGTCCTTCGCCAAGGCGTGCATGCCCAGGTCATCCGTGACCACAACCGCCGGGCGCAATTGCGCAAACGCCAGGAGCCAGCAATCGGTGTCACCAGGTGGGCTGCGCTTGTCCACACTGAATTGAGCAATGTTTTCTACAACATGCGCACGCAACACGCTTTGCACAGCGGCGATTTCTGATTTTTCATCGTCGCTCAATCGAGTTTGTTTGGCCAACCGCTCATGCGCCAATCCTGCATCATCAAATCACGGGTTCAAAAATTTCAGTCGCGCGCTGCGCCGGACTTCATCTTCAACCGCCTTGAGGATAGTGAGCTTGTAGTCCTTCTGCCCAAAAGTTCTCCCCACCAATGGCCGCAAACGCTTGGCCAGGCGCAGATAGGTGTTGGTATCGAGGAGAACCAGCGTCGTCAACGGGCCAGCTCCGCATGCAGGGCCATGGCATCTTGCATGGGAATGTCCATCACTTGCTGGATATAGCCTGCCCCGGTGTTTTTGCTTTTAATCATGCGCCGCATCGCTTCAAAGAACTGGCTACGAAATACATTCTTGGCAGACGCCATGTATTCGGCAGGTGTTGGCGCAGCAGGCTTGTACATGGCGGCGCTGACATGTTCACCGCGGGATTTCATGCGCACTGCATGTATGGCCCGCTCATCGCATACCAGCGGCGCAAGCTTGAACTCCTGCGCATAGCGGCGCACTTGCCCAAACACCGTGTTAAGCGAAATGCTGTGCTCCTGCGCAAAGCGCTGCAGCACAGCCAATGCGCCCTTGCTGCCAGCATGCTGCGCCTTGGAATAGGCCTGCTGCGCAAGCGCCTGCGGAAACAGCAGAGAACCTGCCAAAGCATCTGCAAAGTCTTCCCCGGCGTTGGTGCCCGCCAGCTCGGGGGTGTAGACATGCGCCAACTCATGCGCCATCCAAAACTTGAAGTCTTCCAGATACACATCCAGATTCAAAAATACAAACGTGATGCGCTCCTGCGGCAGCAAGATGTGCAGTGCGTTGCGATGGTCCCGCTTCTCACCCCACATCACCGGCACCAAGACCGCCCGATTTTCAGCAAATTCACCAATCAAATCTTGGTAACGAAGCGCCGCTTGCTCGCCCTTGCCCAGGTCTTGGCGCAGCTCCAAAGCCAAGGCTTGCAGGTTGGCATGGGCCAGCGATGGGTTGGCGATATAGCTTGGCTTGCCCGGCATGGGCTCCAAAAACTCTATCAACGGGCGCAGCATCTCGCCCATCGCCTTGGCTTTTAAAATATGCTCGTCGGTGGTTTTGACATTCGCCTTGGTGCGAAAGGCAATCACGGGCGCGTGGGGGGAGGCTTCTTTCAATACCAACTGTTCAAACGGCAAGCGCAATGCGGCGGCCAGCTTGAGTAACTTGTCTGGGCGGGGGAAGTCGGTGCCCTTCATCCAGTTGGTCACCGCCTGGCCGGTTACGCCTAGCCTGGCGGCCAGGTCTTTCTGGGTCCATCCCAGCGTTTGGATGGCAGTTTTAACGTTGTCGCTGTGGATAACTTTTTGCATAACCAGTGGATTATCGGTGCAAATCTCCAAAAATCAAGTTTAATCAAGTGACTTTGAGGATTATTCACTACTTGAGCTACCTCATAGGACAGTGTCTCGCCAGATTGGCTGGCGGCTAGTGCCAGCGAGGTAATATACATAGAGCTCTGCTGCTTGCATTTTTCAGAGTGTTAGTGTATAGTTCAAACTTCCACATGCAGCAGAGCTCTATGATAAAAATTATTTCCCTCCAAAATCTTGCTGAAGTGCGCACTGCGGTGGTATTTCGCGATGGGCCGCCTACTGAAGACTCGAACGGCAATGCTAGAGCTTTGGGAATTAGAGATCTGGTACGCAACCGATCTGTCAATTGGCGGGAACTCCCTCAAGTGCGTATCGACGCAAAGTTATTGGGTAACTGCCTAGTGCCTGGTGATGTTACGCTGCCGTCTAGAGGTGATCGCTATTGCGCTTGGCATTTCGATGGTGCTGACGAAAATGTATTCCCACTTGGTCATGTCAGTGTAATCCGCGCCAATGCAGCGTTGGATTCACGCTATCTAAGCTGGTATCTGAATCGTTCGGCCACCCAGACACAAATTGTCGGCTTGCTGACCGGCACCAATATCAAAGCCCTAACCAAAACAACACTACTGAATGTTCAAGTCAAAGTTCCAAGGCTTGAAGTGCAACAGAGAATTGCACAATTAGACAGCCGAGGCGCACGCCTAGTTGAGATTCGAAACCGCATAAATTACTTGGAAATGACCGAGATCGCATATCTCACAGACAAGCTATTGGAGACGGAGGAGGCCAAGCATGAGTGAACAAACCAACCAGGCTTTGACACATGCTATCGGGAAAGCCTTCGGTGTGCTAAGAGGTATTGGGGACATATTTCGTAATATGGACCACGTACTTGCCCTCGTACTCCTAAAGTACCTGTCAGATCAGTCCGATGGACATATCAAACTTGATGACGGACAGACCGGCACGAGTTTGTTGCAGTTCCCACCTTGTGCACGGTTCAATTTCCTACTAAACAAGTGTGAAATCCCAGGGAACGGTCAACGCATTGACAGTGCATTGCGCGCTATCGCGGACACAATCCCGTCATTCAAAGGTGTTTTCGAGATAATTCAGTTTGACTCTGGGCTACTAGGTGACGAGCTGCGCCGCGATCAAACCCTAGCAATGCTATTGAAGATATTTTCCCAAGTTCACTTCGCCGCAAGTGCTGAACATGCAGATGAACTTGACTCATTTTTCAAAAGTATAGCTATCTTTAGAGTGCGGGGAGGCGGCGAGTTCTATACGCCTCCTGAGATTGCTGAGCTCTTGGCAATGCTGATGGCGCCACAATTAGGGGAAGAGATTTGTGACCCGGCCTGCGGAACTGGGTCGTTGCTGATTCAGTGCGCTCAGCAGCTGCAACCCAACGAGCGTTCTTTTGTCTCGCTCTACGGCCAAGAGAAAAATACAAGTACTTGGGCGTTGGCAAAAATGAATCTGGTTCTGCATGGCGAGTCAAATACCCATATAGAACAGGGCGACACACTTCGCGCCCCATGTTTTGCGGATCATGAGTCGAACCTAAAACAGTTCGACATTGTCATTTCCAATCCACCATTCAATGTCCCTGACTGGGGCTTTGAAATAGCAAAGAGAGATCCTTTCCGACGCTTCGAACGTGGTGTACCGCCACGCAGCCGAGCCGACTTTGCTTTTATCTTGCATATGGTCGGATGCATGAAGCCTTTGACGGGTCGTATGGCAGTAATGGTTCCGCACGGGGTGCTATTCAGACAGGGCGGCGAGGAAAAAATTCGGCAAAGTCTGATCGCTGACAACCTGATCGACGCTGTCATTGGTTTGCCGCCTAAGTTGTTGTTCAACTCCTCGATTCCAACTGTCATTCTGGTGCTCAGACGACGCAAGATTGATGACCCTGTGCTATTTGTCGATGCCAGTCAATCGTTCAAACTAGGCACCATTTATAACTCTCTGCGCTCCGAAGATATTCAACAAATTGTCGAAACTTGCAAAGAACGAAAAAGCGCAGAGGGCTACGCGTACCTGGCAAGCAGAGCAGAAATCAAAGCAAAGGGATGCAATCTAAACATTCCTCTGTATTTTGAACAGAAGGTAGTGCCGAAGTCGGTTGACCTAGAAGCAGTGCGTGCTGAACTGAGGGAGTTAAATGCGGAGCGGCATTCGCTGGAAAAAGAAGTAGCCTCATTCCGATTGCAGACTATAAATGCATAGGCGTGCCACAAAGGAAAACGGGCGCTTACGCGGCCGAATCCTCTTTTGCGTCTTGGGGCCCAACGTCCGTCCGAGGAGGGAGCTGTCAAGCCATAAACCCAAGCGCTTACGGGAACTACTATAACCGATATGAAAAACAATAAGCAAATCACCATTTTGGCAAACCAAGACAAGATCAAGGCACTTTCTCACGCCCGGCTGAGTAGTTACCGTGTCTTTTTCAACACGCAGTCCGATGAAGAAACGCTCGGACTTTATCAGTGGAATGAAGAGCTAAGTGCAGCAATCTTCAGGGCTATCTCGCTCACAGAGATAGTTTTGCGTAACCAATGCCACACCGCTATGAGCATGCGGTACGGCGTGGCCGGCAGTACCAATTCGCGCGACTGGTGCGACCATGTAGACCTCAATACGCTTTCGCGCAAGAAGATTACAGATGTAACGCACACGAAGCAACACCAACAGTGGGTACCCAAAGTGCCCGTCCCGTCACCCGACGACGTGGTATCCCGCTTGACATTCGGATTCTGGCCGCACTTGCTCGACCTGCGCCAGGACATGGCGCATCAGCCAATCGCTTGGGGCCCAATCATCTTAGACATATTGCCTGGACACCGGCAACGCCAGGTTACCCATTGGTCAAAACAAAAGCACCGTGACGCTCTGTTCGCGCGGTTTGACTTATGCAATGAGATGCGCAACCGCATTGCCCACCATGAACCCATCTGGAAAATTGGACCACTCATGGAAGAAACTAGAGCTCGCCAAGGCAACCAACCTGCCATTGTTGCCCAAACTCCCACCACACCTAGCGAGGCGTTGAATCGCCTCAAACTGCTGTACACCCGTTTAACAGAGCTGCTGGCTTGGCTATCACCAGAAATGGCGAGAGCCCACGCACTAAGCGACGTTCATCACAAGTGCCTTAGCCTTTTGAGCCTGCAAGCTCTGGAGGCCTATCGAAAGACAAAACCGCCGATTGTGTTGAACCTAGCCCAATACAAGAGCCACCGCGCACTGAAAAAAGCACTGCGTCTAGCTACACGCCATCAACAGCCCACATTGCTCATGGATGGGCACCGTACACTTGGGAATATCACTTGTATTCCAAGTGCGCAATAACCTAAGTCAGACAAGCCGACATTACGCAGAAAATACGAATATGGAAAATTTAGCTCAGCAAAACGACGTCATCGCCAGCACCCAGCGCTGGTTAGAGCGCGCCGTGATTGGCCTGAATCTGTGCCCGTTTGCCAATGCCGAGCATGTGCATGGGCGCATTCGGTACGTGGTGAGCGAGGCTACGCGTTCGGACGAATTGCTCTTGACTTTGGAGCAAGAGATTGAATTTTTACTGGCGCAAGACCCGGCCAAGACCGAGACTACGCTGCTGATCGTGCCGCAGATGTTGGCGGATTTTTTGGACTACAACGATTTTCTGGACGATGCCGATGCCATGCTGGAGCATGCCGACCCGCAGGCGCAGTTGCAGATCGCCAGTTTTCACCCGCAGTACCAGTTTGGTGGCACGGAACCTGAGGATATGGAGAACTACACCAACCGCTCTCCCTACCCCATGCTGCACCTGCTGCGCGAGGACAGTGTGGAGCGGGCGGTGGCATCGTTCCCGGATGCGGCAAATATTTATGAGCGCAATATTGCGACCTTGAAAAAGCTGGGGCTGGAAGGTTGGAAGGCCTTGCAGGTATGAAAGCCAAGTCGCAGGCCAAAACACCCGCAGCGCCAGGCTCTGCCGCAGGGCAAAGCGCACAGCGCAAACCTGATGCGTTAACGCCAGCCAGCGGCGAGAAATACGACATTCGTCCAGAGCAATCTGTAGAGCTGCTTAAAGCGCTGCATATCCTCACGCGGGACGGCAAACTGAACCAAGACTCGCGGCGCAAGCTCAAGCAGGTGTACCACCTGTTTAACTTTATCGAACCGCTACTGCACAAAGTGCAGCAAACCCACACCGATGTGACGCTGGTAGACCATGGTGCAGGCAAATCCTATCTGGGGTTTATCTTGTACGACCTGTTCTTCAAGCTGCAAGCCAAACCAGGCGAGCACATCCCCGGCCGGGTGATTGGCGTGGAGGTGCGCGACGAGCTGGTGCAGCGCAGTGCGGAGTTGGCCCAGCAGTTTGGTTTTACGGGCATGCAGTTTTTAAACCTGTCAGTGGCTGCATCGCAGGCCTCGGTGCAACTGCCCCAGCGCATCGACATCGTCACCGCACTGCACGCCTGCGACACCGCTACCGACGACGCGATTGCCTTTGGCCTGCAGCACCAGGTGCAGCACATGGTGCTGGTGCCCTGCTGCCAAGCCGAGGTGGCGGCTACGCTCAAAGTGGGTAAAAGCAAAAGCATGGCCAGCAACCCGCTGGCCGAGCTGTGGCGCCACCCCTTGCACACCCGCGAGTTTGGCAGCCAGCTGACCAATGTGCTGCGCTGCCTGCAGCTTGAAGCGCATGGCTACAGCGTGACCGTGACCGAGTTGGTAGGCTGGGAGCACTCAATGAAAAACGAGCTCATCATTGCCACGCGCGGCGCGCACAGCCACAAGGCGGCCAGCGCGCGCAGCGCTGCGGCGCGCTTGCAGGACGTGCTGGGCCAGCTGGGTTTGAGCGATATGCGCCCACGCTTTTTCACGCCCTTGCTCAGTGCGCCCGTCGCCTTGCAGCCTGCGTGAAAAGTCTGCCGAGTTGGAGTGATCGTGTGCAAAACGTTTCTTCGGTGCCGCGCAACACACGATCAACGCACGATCAACGTACTATTAATTCAGTGACGATTGTTGTCATATTTTTCATGGCGAACAGCATAAAAGGCTTAGAAAAAGCGCCCCAACATGTCGATTTTCAGGCTCCCAGGGCTTCCCGAGCGCTCCAAAACGGCGACGCGGACTTTTTTCTAGCATCTATCCGTTGAGTGCCTCAGTCGAACGGAGTTTGATTACTGAAACGCCACCTCCGCAAAACTGCGCAGTTTCCTGCTGTGCAGCTTGTCAGTGCCTTCAGAGCGCAAAATCTCCAGTGCCCGCATGCCGATGCGCAGGTGCTGGTCTACCCGGTCGCGGTAAAACTGGTTGGCCATGCCGGGCAGCTTGATCTCGCCGTGCAGGGGCTTGTCGCTCACACACAGCAAGGTGCCGTAGGGTACGCGAAAGCGAAAACCATTCGCTGCAATCGTGGCGCTTTCCATGTCTAACGCAATGGCGCGGCTTTGGTTGAAGCGGCGGCTCAGGTACTGGGTGCCCAGCAGCTCCCTGTTGCGGTTGTCGGTACTGGCTACTGTGCCGGTGCGCATGATCTTTTTCAGGTCGCTGCTGGGTAGCTGGGTGACTTCGGCCACGGCTTGTTGCACGGCCATTTGTACCTCGGCCAGAGCAGGTATGGGCACCCACAGCGGCAGGTCGTCGTCCAGCACATGGTCGTCGCGCACATAGGCGTGCGCCAGCACATAGTCGCCCAGCGCCTGGCTGTTGCGCAGGCCCGCGCAGTGGCCTAGCATCAGCCACACATGGGGGCGCAGCACGGCGATGTGGTCGGTGATGTTCTTGGCGTTGGCCGGGCCCACGCCAATGTTCACCATCGTCACGCCGCTGTGGTCGGCGCGCACCAGGTGGTAGGCGGGCATTTGCGGCAGGCGGGGCGGCTCTTTGCCCAGCGCGTCAAGCGGCTCGGCGGTCAAGCCCACGCGGCGCGTCACTACGTTGCCGGGTTCTACAAAGGCGATGTATTCGCTGGCCGGGTCCAGCATGGCGGCGCGGCCAATGGCGACGAATTCGTCAATGTAAAACTGGTAGTTGGTGAACAGCACGTAGTTCTGAAAGTGCTCGGTAGACGTGCCGGTGTAGTGGCGCAGACGGTGTAGCGAATAGTCTATGCGCGGCGCGGTAAACAAGCCCAGCGGTTGGGGCTGCCCCGCGCTGGTCTCATATGTACCGTTGGCGATGTCGTCGTTCATGGCGGAGAGGTCAGGCAGGTCAAACACATCGCGCATCAGCGCGCGGCGCTCGGGGTCCATGCTGCCCTCCAGGTGGTCATGCTCGGCAAAGGAGAAGTGCACGGGAATGGGGTGGGTGCTGGTGCCCACCTCCAGGCTGCCGCCGTGGTTGGCCAGCAGCAAGGCAAATTGCTTTTGCAAATAGCTGGCGTACAGGTCGGGCCGGGTGATGGTGGTCTCGTACACCCCGGGGCCTTGCACAAATCCGTAGCTGCGCCGTTTGTCAGCCGTAGCCGCCCGCGCTACAGAGTGGGTGCGCAGCCGCACAAAGGGGTAGCAGGCGCGCACCTTGCTGGCTTTCAGCTCGCCCGCCACAAAGGCTTGCAGGCTAGAGCGCAGGTGCGCAATGCTGTTGTCATAAATGCGCTGAACTTGCGCAAGGGCTTGCGCCGCGTCGGTGTATTCGGCGGGGGCGATGAAGGTGGGTTGTGATTGCATGGGAAATCATAACCATACTTGGCGGGTGTTTTGTGTCTTCGGGTTTTTGCAGTTTCTCTGCCGCCCGCGCTTGCACTTGCCCACGAGTTTGTCTATTGGAATCTCGATGCCTACGATGAACTGCATGATCCGGTGAATAAGGTCTTGCGGTGCGTCAGATAGTTTCCCGGCAAGCGCCTGCTTGGATTCATGCTCACTGGTCACTTGTGTAAGGTGCTCCAGCAACCCGTCTCGGTCATCTATCGCGTTGGTATGCCGTATGGTGTTTTGGAATGTACATGGTGGATCGAGTTGAAAGACAAGTATTTTGGCATCGAAAGCTACTGCTCAACCATCGCCCGCTCACGCTCAATCTCTTTTTGCAACGCATCCACCGTAGCCAGGGTGAACTGGTATTTAGCGGCAAAGAGTTGTTGGCTTTCGCTCAGTACGGAGTAGCGGGCTACAGCAGCGTTTTTCTCGGAGCGCAGGATCAGGCCGATGGTGGGGTTGTCGCCCTCGACTTTGCTATGGGCTTCGTACATGCGCACGTAGCCGTCCATTTGGCCAATGTCCTGGTGCGTTAGTTCGCCGATTTTCAGGTCAATCAGGACAAAGCATTTGAGCAGGTAGTTGTCGAAGACCAGATCAACGTAGAAGTCTTTGTCGTCAAAGCGCATGCGCTTTTGCCGCGCTACAAAGGAGAAGCCCCGGCCCAGTTCCAGCAGAAAGGCTTGTAGCTGGTCGATGATGGCTTGTTCCAGCTGGTTCTCTTGCAGTTGCGGTGACTGGGGCAGGTTTAAAAATTCCAGTACGTAGGGATCTTTAAGCACATCCATGGCCTGTAATGGCGCAGGGGCCTGCCGCGCGCAACTGAGCATGGCGGCTTGGTCAGTACTGGCTTGGAGGCGTTCGTAAAACAAACTGCCGATCTGCCTTTCCAAGTCACGGCGCGACCAGTTCGCTTGTACCGCCTCGGTTTCGTAAAACTGGCGGGCTGCCGGGTTGTCAATGCGCATCAAGGCGCGGTAGTGCGACCAGCTCAGGCTGGGGTGGAAGCTGGGGGTGCTGGGCAATAAGCTACCCGCTGGGTAGCTTATTGGTTCAGGCCGGTCGGCATAGGCGGCGTAGAACTGCCTGAAGCTCTTTAAGTTGGCGACAGAATAGCCGTTGCCGTAGTTTTGCGTCAATTGTGCAGACAACTCTTCGATCAGGTTGTTGCCGTATTGGGCGCGCGTATGCCCGCCTTGCAGGGCCTGCACGATTTCACGGCCAATGAGCCAGTAGGTGGTGACCGTCTCTTGGTTAACGGTGCGAACCACACGCCCCCGCGTCGCATCCAGCAGCCCAGCAATACGCTGGAACAGGCTGGTATCCGCGCCAAGGCCCATGGTGTCCGGTGAAGAAAAAATGGTTTTCATAGGCGGTTCTATATCGTGCCGCGTTTTGCCTGCAATGTTTGAGTTTCTGCAGCGCAATCTCTGCGACCGCCGCAGCTCACGATGCTGGGCGTGAACTCTTCAATTGCCGCAGCGGGCAATACGAACGCTGTTAAACCGGCACCAAGTGCGCATCCGACAGCTTCACAAACCGAAATCCGCGCGCCAGCAGCTCAGGCAGCGCCACAGCAAACGCTTCGTAGGTGGAGCCCGCTGGTTTGTTCATGTGCGCAATGATCACGTCGCTGTGTTTCACGCTGCGCAGGCGCGCGACGATGTTGGACTGGGACAAGGTAGCGCCTGCGTCCGCATTGACGGAAAAGCCAGCGATGGCGTAGCCCATACCTTCGATGGCGCGCATGGCATCTCTGTCGTACACGGCGGTGGCGCCCCGGTAGTAGTGCGGCGCGTGGCCTGTCAGCTGGGTGATGGCCTGCGCGGCGCCCGATACTTCGCTGCGCACATGGGCCATGTCGGGCTCGCCAGCTATGCGGTAGACGCGACGGCCGATGACGGCGGGGACGTGGGCGGTGCCGTGGTCTTGCAGATCAAACAGCTCGGGGTGGGCCAGCAGGGCTGCCGTGCCTGCTGCGTTGCGGTCTAGCCATTTCTTGGTGACAAAGATGGTGGCGGGTACGCGCTGCGCTACCAGCAGATTGATCAACTGCGCATCAAACGCGCCGCCGCAGGCATCCAAGGTGATGGCCGCGACGGGTTGCTGCGCTGCGCCAGCCAACGCCAAGCGGTGGTGTGGCTCTACCCAGCTTTGCGCGCGGCTGGTCTGCGCAAACAGGCTGGCGCACAGCAACAAAGCGGTAAAAATGGGACGGAGCAAGGTGTTCATAGCGATTTAACGTGCCATAACGGCCTTGGGTTGATGGCGCACCTGTAAAAGGCCGCTAACATCCGTGCCATGCATCACGATTTTTGGCTTTCTTGCGGCTTTGACGGCCTGCAAACCTCACAAGCAGGCACGCTCACCCCTACCGACACCTACTGGCGCTGGCTGCTGGAGCGGCCCGAGCTGGTGCTGCTGCCCGAGTCCTGCCCAGCCGAGCGGCGCTTGCACGGCGCGTTGCTGGAGGCACCCACCAAGGCCGTCAACCCCGAGGCGCTCAAAGCTTTCAAAGACCCAGATGCCCGTGAGAGCACCACCTACTTTTTGCGTTTTCGCGATGGTGTGCTTGCCGCAGGCACGCTGGAGGCCTACTATGCCAAGCTGTTTCGCGCAAAAGCCATCACCATCCCGCCGCTGTTTATCGACCTGATGGTGCAGGCCATTTTGCGCAACATCTTGCGTGACGAGACTGATGGGCAGGTGCTGCGCGCCGCCGAGCTGCTGTTTCGCCCGCAGCGCGTGGCCAGCAACGAGGGCCGCATCATCGCGGGCGACCAGGAGGCGCTGGACAACGCGCAAGAGACCGGCGGCATCGGCGATCTGGGCCGTTTGCTGATGCAAAACAAGGTGCAACTGACCGATGCGCAAATGCAGGTGCTGGGCGGGGACAATGCGCTCCAGTTTTGGCAAAGCATTGGCAAGCCTACTTACCGACACCAGTGGCTGCTAGACCTGACGCACGAGGTCAGCGCCCAGTTTGGCGAAGGCCAGCACGCCTTTAGCTTTCAGCTGGCGCGCAGCACCAGCGGCCTCAAATCCCTGGCCCGCGTACTGGAGCTGTGGATAGCCCACTTTCACGCTGTCGAGGTGCGCATCCAGCCGCTGGCCAAGGTGGACGATCCGGCTTGGCGCTGGCACATCGGCCTGGATGCTGAGTCCACCAGCTTGCTCAACGCTTTGTATAACCAAGAGGCTGTCGAGGATGCCAGCATGCAACGGCTGATCAGCTTGTTTAAGCTGGAGTTTGTCAACCCGGCCGAGATGCGGGCAGACTTGGCGGGCAAGCCTGTGTACCTGGGGCTAGCCATGGCGGCGGGCGGGCTGCTGCGCATGAAGCCGCAAAACCTGCTGCTTAACTTGCCACTGGCGGTGGCTAGCTAGGTAGAATTGAAACCAAGCCTTGGAAAGGGCGACATCGGGGGCGGGACTTCCGGACGCAGAGGACGCAAAAATTACGCAAAGGACGCAAAAGAAAACCAAAAAGAATTCAAAAATTTAATTTGAATTTCTGATTGCTTTTGAATGTTCTGAAAATTTGGTTTTATTTTTCTCCCTCCCTTTTGCGTCCTCTGCGTCCGGAAGTCCGCATTCAATCTAAGCCCAGCCAACCAAGTCACCGGAGCAAACTATGCCCAATAGCCCCAAGATCACCCCCCAAGAAGCCCTGCAGCGCACCATCGAGCACCGCGAGATATTCCATGATGAGATGCTGCACGTGGTGCGCCTGATCATGTCGGGCGAGATGTCACCGGTGATGATGGCCGCGCTGATTACCGGCCTGCGGGTGAAGAAGGAAACTATCGGCGAGATCACCGCTGCCGCGCAGGTGATGCGCGAGTTTTCTACCAAGGTGCATGTCGCTGATAAAACCCATTTGGTGGACATCGTTGGCACAGGGGGCGACGGCTCCAGCACCTTCAATATCTCAACGTGCAGTATGTTCGTGGCCGCCGCAGCGGGTGCCAAGGTGAGCAAGCACGGTGGGCGCAGTGTCAGCAGCAAATCGGGCAGCGCCGATGTGTTGGAAAGCCTGGGCATCAATATCCACTTGCCACCCGATCAAATCGCCAAGTGCATTGAAGAAGTCGGCATCGGCTTCATGTTCGCGCCCAATCACCACAGCGCCATGAAGCATGTGGCCCCCATCCGCAAAGAGCTGGGCGTGCGCACCATTTTCAACATCCTCGGCCCATTGACCAACCCGGCCAGTGCACCCAACATCCTCATGGGTGTGTTCCACCCCGACTTGGTCGGCATCCAGGTGCGTGCCCTGCAACGCCTGGGCGCAGAGCACGCCCTGGTGGTCTACGGCCGTGATGGTATGGACGAGGTCAGCCTGGGCGCAGCCACTCTCGTGGGCGAGCTGAAAGACGGCAACATCACGGAATACGAAATTCACCCCGAAGACTTCGGCTTCCAAATGAGCAGCAACCGCACCCTGCGCGTAGATACTCCAGAGCAGTCCAAAGCGATGCTGCTAGGCGTGCTGGCCAATCAAGCTGGCCCAGCGCGCGACATCGTGGTGTTGAACGCCGGGGCAGCACTGTATGCCGCCAATGTAGCTAAAACTATGAAAGATGGCGTAGGATTGGCGCAAGAAGCTATTAAATCAGGAACAGCAAAAAGTAAACTCAACGCACTGATTGCTGCTACAAAGACGTAGCGTTCTCACAGCGTTCAGTCATGCAGCGCTCAGTTGTTTTTCAAATTTCGGGTATATCCAGCCAAAAACCAGCGCCAGCAAAATGCCCGCCAATACATCCCACATCACATGCTGTTTGATAGCCATGGTGGAGTAGACGATCAGCACGCACCAGACCCAGTTGGCTACCAGTACCCAGCGCGGGCAGCCAAAGCTGCGCAGCAAACGCTGCAAGCACAGGCCGGTAAAAATCGCTGTGGCCACATGCAGCGACGGACAGGCATTACCCGCCAAATCTATTTGCCGAAGCAGGGACAAGGTCGGAGCCGTGAGCCAGTCAGTGGATGAAAACGGTACCGTCGTGGGGAAAAACACAAAAACTAACAGCCCGGTCAAGCACAGCAGACCGATGCCGCAACCATAGCCTATTAATCTGAGAAGGTTGGGCTGTAGTGCTGGCACCAGTGCTGTATAGACCCAGAGTGAGGCATAGATATAAAAAGCCGGTGGCCAAAATACAATCCAATCGTCCACCACGGTGGTGGCCATGGTGGTAACGGGATAGGCGGGCGATTTCAATACGGCAAAGTAGCTATAAAAAAATACAGCGGTAAAGAGCGCAGTGCCCGTAGTTTTGTAAAACCACAAGTGCCTCAGGCGTTGGTAACACGGTGCAAACCAAGGTGTTGGGTTGTCTGCGGAGGAATTTGCCATGCGGCCTAACTGTCGCCTTGTAAGCTGCTGATTGGCGCTTGGGCAAAAACAAATTCAAGCGTCGCCACTTTCCCCAACTCACAAGTGACTTCACCAGTCACGTTCACCACATCGTCGGAAAATTCACGGCTCTGCATGTCGAAAAGCAGTGTCTGACCAGGCTTGACCGGGCGACGAAACATGCATTTGCGAATGCCCAACAAGAGGCCGATATTGCCCTCCTTGGTGGCGTTGGCTTTGGAGTCGCCTGCACGCAGCCCGGCTCCCGCAATCTGCGCGCCCGCCTCTATGATCATGACACCTGGAACAATTGGGTTACCAGGAAAATGGCCTTTAAAAACAAAAGAATCCGCAGACCAAGTGGCTTGACCAGTGTAATGGTTATGCGCCAGCACCGTCACTGAATCGGCAAACAGCATGGCGTCTCGGTGGGGAATGAAGCGCTGGATGGCCGCGCGGTCTAAATGCATAGGGTAGGTAAACACAGTGCCACTCAGCTCAACCAATTTTGCAACGTCATCTGGTTTCATACGGCACCTTGGTTTCTATATTTATGCGGGGGCTTCTTACTTAGAACTTGGTAAATACATAACTCACTGCAACACCTACAGTCAGAAAGTGGCGGGTGGCCACCAGAGGGCTGTCCGCAAACACTGCGCCACGCAGGCTATCGTAGCGTATGTAGGAGCCGACCCATACATCACCCATTTTGCGGCTCAGCGATACTAAAAACTGGCTGCCCGCATAGCCGCTACGGGATTGGTAGACGGGCCGGGCGGCAGTGGCGTAAGGGGCGGCTACGGTGTAGAAGTTGTCGTTTTGTTTTTTACTGGTAAAAATCGGCCCGGCCACAAAACCAAGATTGCCACCGGGTAGGCCCCATGGGTTGACGATATCAAGATTGAGGTTGGGCGAAAAGGTCAAGCCTACATTTTGTGGCTTGTTTTCTATGGTGATGCCCTGGCGCAGAGGCAGGCGCAATTTGAGCTTGAACTCTTTATTTTGTGGATCGCTCAAGAAGGTATTTAACTGCGGCCCTACTTCCAGCGAAGGTTTAAGATTGGGCATGCCTTTGCGGCGTTCTATCCCGTCACTTTTGGAGGGCGGAGAGCCCGAGACGCTCAAGGACAGCTCGACCCGGTCAGAGTCAAACAGGCTGGCACGCACGCCCTCACGGTCCGCTTTGAAAAAATCACCGCGATACTCCAAATAGGGAAACGGTAAAACCAGGGTGCTGGATTGGTCTGAGCCCCTGTAAGCGGGAAACTGCAACACAGCCAGGCCTACGCCAAGCTCTGATTTAGCCGTGGTATCCGCCGAGTTTTGCGCATACACATTGCAAAGTCCGATAGTCGCTAGAGAAACAAATATTGTCCAAAATCGATTCATATTTTCAGGTGTGGAAACCGTAAAGAATGGGTGCGTAGGCTAATTGAGGTGAGGCTCAATTTTGCGTGCAATAAGCGACACGTTGGTGCCACCAAATGCAAAAGAGTTGGACATCACGGCTTGTAGATCAGGGGCCTGACGCGCAGTCAGTGGCACATAGTCCAGATCACACCCGTCGCCCGGCTTGTCCAGGTTGGCTGTGGGCGGTATCTTGCCGCTGTCCAGGGCCATCACGCTGAGCGCAAACTCTACTGCACCTCCCGCGCCAATCATGTGGCCGTGCACCGCCTTGGTGGAGCTGATGGCCAGCTTGTGGGCCTGCGCGCCAAACGCGTCTTTGATGGATTGCGTCTCAGTGACGTCGCCCGCATCGGTGGCAGTGCCGTGGGCGTTGAGATAGCCAATGGCTTGCGCGGGCAGGCCAGAATCTTCCATGGCCATCTGCATGGCTCTGGTTTGCCCCTCGGCTGAAGGTAGGGTGATGTGCAGGCCATCGGTCGTGGTGCCGTAACCGCACATTTCGGCATAAGCTTTGCGTTGGCACGCAGGGGCTGGCCCTTGTGCCTCCAAAATCAGCGCTGCCGCACCCTCGCCCAGTACAAAGCCAGTGCGGTCAGTATCAAATGGACGACAACTGGCTTCAGGAGCGTCTGTGCGCTTCTTAGCCATCACGCGCAAGGCATTCCACACCACATAAGAGCCCGGTGTCAGAATAGCTTCGGTGCCAATCACGATGGCTGCGTCAATATAGCCATGGCGCAAGGCCCGGTAAGCTTCGCCTAAAGCTACCGCAGAGGACGAACACGCTACGCTGTAGGTGTAGGTAGGCCCACGCAGGCCATGCTCGATCGACACCCAGGCCGCGCTGGCATTGGCCATCATGCGCGGCACGGCCAAGGGGTGCATCACGGTGGGGTCACGATTTTCAGTAGCCGCGCGTTGCAGTTGCTCAAAAAACCGGGTGTAGAGTGCGTCGATGGTTTGGGCGCCACCCATGCCAATGCCCACATAGATGCCCGTACGCAGTTTTTGTGGATCGGTGGGCTTAAAGCCAGCATCTTGGATGGCTTCGTTGGCCGCGACGATGGCAAACTGGGTAGCGCGGTCAAGGCGGGTTTGCGCATTGGTCAATTGAGCTTCAAAAGTACCAGTCACATTTGCCGAAAGTGCTTGGGGCAGCAGCGCAATAATGGGGCCCGGCGCTGCGCCTACGGCGGACTTGGCAGACAGAGCAGCTTGAAAAGTCTCGTCACGCGTCAGCCCCAACGGGGTAACCATGCCGATGCCTTTAATGAGTATCTTTCGCAACGAAGAGTTCACCTGTGACTAGGCTTTTTCTGAACTGGTCAAAGAGGGCAGTTCGCCTCCATGCTTGGCACGGACAATTTGCTCCATATGCGACACCACTTCTGTCAGGGTCATGTTTTGGTATTGCATGGCATCTTCAATATGAATGCCATACCTGTCCTCAACCTCAAACAGCATTTCCACCACGCCGAGAGAGTCTAGGCCTAGATCCACCATTTTGATGCTTGGATCGGCCAACTTCTCGGGCGAAATATGCGTTTGCGTCAACAAAAAATCATCCACTATCTTGCGCAACATCGATCTCTCCACTTTCCTAAAGTCTAGGATAACATGCAAACATTAGTAAATTAGATGCTCGCGGTAATAGGTTTCCAGCTTTTGGGTAAGCATTTCCTTGTTGTCCGACGCCTCAAATCGCTGGCCTAGTTGCACGGTAATACGAAGTGGCAGCGTAGGTTTTCGAAATAAAGGCCAGTTTTTACCCAGATAGGGCGTGCTGAAGTTAATAAGCAGGGTTTGGATGGGCACGCTGGAGCGTAGCGCGATCAAGGCGGCTGTTTGTCCAAACGAGTTGACCGGAAATTCAAGCGTACGTGTGCCCTCAGGGAAGATCACTATGTGCGCTCCATCAGCAAGCGCATCGCAGGCTTGTTTAATGAGTTTCATGGGGTTTTCATTGCTGATATAGCCCGAAAAACGTGCAACAGGTCCAAATAGAGGATTGTCTTTAAGTGTTGCTTTCATCACACAGGTAGCCCTAGGAAGGCGCGAGAGCAAAATAACGGCATCTAACAATGAAGGGTGATTGGCCACCACGATCAGGGAGGGTTCGAGTTGTAACTTGTCTAGGGCGGAGCAATCGAGGCGCACCAGACAAAACACACGCAGAAACCATAGGTAGGCCGTAAAACTGGTGGCGATGGTTTTGCGACCCAATGGCAGCCGCCATTTTCTGGGAAGGATAAGAAAGAACAGGGCCAACGGCAGGCCCCAAAGACACACAAAAGCCAATGCGCCGAGCCCCAAGGCCATGGCGACGTACGCATACCCACTGCGCAAACCATACTGCAGTGTTTGCAGGAAGCTTTTCATCCAGTCAATGGGTTCAAAAACTAGGCTGCAATGCCGAATAAAAATTGAGCATCGCGATGTTCGGCTTGGGTGAGCATGGCCGGCTTGATCAATGCGCGCAAGGATTGCACGTCCAGGCCAGGGTAGTCGCGCTGTGAGGTGACGATAATTTCAGCGGCCAGTTCATGCAACTGCAGTAGCTGTTGGTCCATTCGGTGTAGAAACTGGGCATCGGTTAACTCGTCGCGCAACTCTTTGTTCAGTTGCGCAAACCACGGCAGGTTGGCCTGGTCCAGCATATGGGGCAGATTGCGTTTTGCGCTGACCAAGTTCCATGCGCGTAAATACAGTTGCATTTCCCGGTTGACCTCCTGGATATTGGCTAACTTATCACGCATGCGCGCCATGCAAGAGACGTCGATCAGTTTGTTTTGGAAAAACAGCTGGCACATGATGCCCCAGTAGTAGGTGTAGTCCCACAGCACCTTGACTGGCAGCACCTCGGGATCACCAAAAATTTTGTACTGATCGGTATAAAGCGTCAGCATATTCTCATACAGCGAAAAATAGATCTGCTCATAGATGTCGGCCATCATCGAGGTAGCACCCTCTGCACGGTCAATCTCGATGAGTTCGGTGATGTAGGTGTTGGAAATGGCAATGAAATCGCTGCCGGGGGAGTAAAACGGATCCAAAAACAGCCCCGCCTCACCGGTAAGGGCCCATCGGTCAGCACCAGAGAAAACCTTTTTGCAGCCGTAAGAAAAGCGTTTGAAGAAGCCAAAGTCTTGCAGCTTGTCGCGCTGCGAGTCGATGGCATCAAACAATCGGGGTTGGTGGCTTTTCAGCCAATCCATTGATTTGTCAAAGGAGTTGATTTGCTCAATCGGGTGCAGCTTGGCATCGGCCACAATACCCACAGAATGGGAGCCAGAAGACAAAGGTATCAGCCAGGCCCAGTAGCCCTCGCCGACCAAGTGGTTGGTGGACAACCAGCGGTTGCGCGGCATGCAGCGGTCCAGCCATGCCTCGTTGCTTGACCAATCATTGACGTCGATGCGGCCCGAAATACGGAACCATACCGCGTTGGCGTCGTGGTCGTTAAGTTCTGCCAAGCCCAGCTTGCGTTTGAGCAGGCCCGCCCGGCCAGAGGCGTCTACCAGCCAGCGCGCCTGCAGCGTATGGGCTTGTTTGTCTTTTTCGTAGGTCAAGGTGTGGTTGGCGTTGCCCGGCGCGACATCAAAAGTCTTCACCGTTGCGCCATCGACAAACACCACCCCTTTTTGCTGGGCTATCTCGGCAAGTTTGTTCTCGAACACGCCACGGTCTAGCTGGTAACTGGGCGTTGGAAGTACTTTGCTGGCACCCAGTTCGGTCACGTTGTCTAAGTCGTGTCGACCATCCGAGAAAAAGAAACGGAACCCAAATTTTTTGAGCTGGTCGTCGTCAAGATGCTGCTTGAGCCCCAGTACTTTCTCAAAGTAATGAGCGCCAATCTCTACAGACGACTCCCCCACCTTATGAGCGGCTTTGGGTACCGGGTGTTGTCTGCGTTCAATCACGGTAATGGTCAGTTCTGGCATGCGCTGCTTGAGCTGCAGGGACAAAGTGAGACCCGCCAATCCCCCACCCATGAGGATAACGTCTGAATAATTTTGCTGTGGCATGTGAGTGGCTCCCGATCTGCGTGCAATATGGCGAGGGTAATGTCCCATCATGGATAATCAGAACGATATCTTCACCATGAAAAAACTATTACATCCTGCTGTAGCAATATGGCTGCTATTTTCCCTGATTTGCGTGCTAATTGTCAGTCGCGCGCAGTTCACTGCAGATATGTCAGCATTTTTGCCACGCGACCCCTCGCCCAGGCAGCAAATTCTTATTGACCAAATCAGTGAAGGTTTTGCTTCGCGTGCACTGATCGTGGGTGTTGAGGGGGCTCCCAGCGCTGTCTTAGCCCAAATATCCCTAGGGATCGGTCAACAATTGCGCAGCGCAGCTGACTTTTCCAGCGTCAGTAACGGGCAAATGAGCAGCAGCCAAAAAGACCAAGAGCTGCTCATGGCGAACAGGTATGTCTTAAGTCCTGCCATGGGGCCAGACCGCATGAGTGTGGACGGGCTGCGCTTGGCCATTGATGAGAGTCTGGCTGAGGTGGGCAGTTCGACGGGATTGTTCAGCAAAGCCTTGCTGAACCGAGACCCTACGGGTGAGTTGCTGGAGGTACTCAAGCGCGTGATTCCTGCATCGCAACCCAGTCAAGTTGACGGGGTATGGATGAATGCTGCCAAAACGCGCGCGCTGTTGTTGCTGCAAACGCGGGCCCAGGGATCAGACCTGGATGCGCAAGAGGCGGCGCACGCTGTGATTACCCGCAGTTTTGCTGAAGCACAAACTAAAATCGGCGCATCTGCTGCCACCGCAGTTTTGAAGTTTTCAGGGCCGGGCGTGTTTGCGGTAAGTTCCCGCGACACCATCAGAAAGGAAGCGGCGCGACTCTCAGCCATCGGTACGGCATTGGTGCTTTGCTTGCTATGGCTCATCTACCGGTCTTTCACCACCCTGCTCCTGGGCATCATTCCCGTAGCTTCAGGTGCTATTGCCGGTGTGGCTGCGGTGGGCTTGGGTTTTCCTGCGGTGCATGCCATGACGCTGGGTTTTGGCATCACCTTGATTGGCGAAGCGGTCGACTACTCGATCTATCTTTTTATGCAACACACGCGCATAGCAGGAGAAAATTTGCAAGACGCGCGAGAGCGTGCGCAGTCGTTCTCTAAAACATTCTGGCCAACTATCCGCCTTGGTGTGCTCACCTCGGTGTTCGGTTTCAGTACTTTATTGTTTTCAGGCTTTATGGGGCTTGCCCAATTGGGGCTTTTTACGATTGCGGGCATCGTCGTGGCCGCGTTAGTGACACGCTTTGTTTTACCCACACTCTTACCCGAAAATTTTCATGTGCGCCAACCGGTCAGGCTGGGTATTTTTCTCAACAATACCGTTACATTTCTGGGGAAAATGAAATGGCTTGCGTTGGTGCTTACAGCCGTAGCCGCTGCAACACTGGCCATCCGTTGGGGCAGTTTGTGGAGCGTAGAGTTAGGCGGCTTAAGCCCGGTACCGGAGGCGGCGCAAAAGCTGGAGACCGATCTACGTGCCGACATGGGCGCGGCAGATGCGGGAGCGTTGATTGTGGTGAAAGCACCCACCAGCGAATTGGCATTGCAGCGCAGCGAGCAGATCTCTGCGCTGCTGACGCCCTTGGTAGAGAAGGGTGCACTGGGTGGGTTTGAGTCGCCGTCTACGTATCTGCCAAGTCAATTGACACAGTTGCAGCGCCAGTCGGGTTTGCCAGGGGGTTCAGAACTGCAGCGCCGCACGGCATTGGCGGTGGAGAAATTGCCTCTTAAAGTTGAAAAGCTGGAAGATTTTTTTGCAGATGTAGCCCGCGCAAAAACTGCCAAACCCTTAACCCGCGTGGACTTGGAGAACACATCTTTCAGTCTGGGCGTGGATGCGCTGTTGATGCAAGGCAACAGAGCGCCTAACGGTTGGACGGCGTTAATGGTGCTCAAGCCGCCGTTGCGCAACGGTGTGGCCCAAGAGCTCAACCTGCAAACCATCAACGACGCTCTTGCCGGATTAAACCCTGAGACGAAATCGATCACCTATGTGGTGCAAATTGGCACCGAGGCAGGTAATTTGTACCAAGCCTATTTGCGGGAGGCAATAAGCCTGTCAGCTGCTGGTTTTGTTGCCATTATTGTTTTGCTATTAGTATCTTTGCGTTCATTGGCGCGTGTTGTGCGTGTAGTAACACCCCTGTTGGCTGCGGTCACTATAGTGGCCGCCGGGGTCGTGGTGTTCAAGGGCAGCTTGAGCTTGTTGCACTTGGTTGGATTGTTGCTGGTCATTGCCGTGGGCTCCAACTACGCATTGTTTTTTGACCAAGGGTCTAAACATGCCATCCCTGCAAAAAAAGTTGACAGCACGCACAATATGCTGTGTTCTTTGCTGTTTGCCAACCTGACAACCGTGTTGGGGTTTGGCCTGTTGGCTTTTTCCTCGGTGCCGGTGATGAACGCTATCGGATTAACTGTGGGGGCGGGAACCTTTCTGGCTTTGGTGTTGTCGGCGATTTTCGCTGCGCAGCCTCCAATTGATGCGAAGAGTGCGGTTTAATTTTTTCAAATACTTGGCGTATGAAAATAGCATCTTTATGTTTGGTTTTAGCAACTGCCACGCTTCCAGCCTGCACGTCTACAAGATCCACAAAAGGCCCTATGCAATTGGTTGATGATTTACTTGTTTGTGACACTCGCCCAACTACCTTGATTGTGATGTTGCCAGGCGTGCGTGACACGCCGCAGGACTTTTTAGACCAAGGTTTTGTGAAGGCTGTGCGCGAGCGCAGCATCCATGCCGATATACAACTGGCCGATGCCCATCTTGGCTACTACAACCATCAGCAAATTGTGGACCGATTGCATGATGAGGTTGTGATGCCTGCCAAGGCTAAAGGCTATCAACAAATCTGGCTCGTTGGAATCTCACTGGGCGGCTACGGCTCCATGCTCTACAGCATGAACAAACCGGGTTGGGTTCAAGGAATTTTCACCATGGCACCTTACATGGGCTCTAGAGAAGTACCCACAGAAGTGCAAAACCAAGGAGGTCTGCAAACTTGGTCATCCAGTGTGCAGGGCAACTTGGACGTGGATCTATGGCGTTGGCTCCAGGGCTATACCCAGCAGAAAGCCGATCTTCCCATGGCCTACATTGGTTTTGGAACCAGCGACCGTTTTGTAAAACCCAACACCTTGCTCGCCAATGCGCTGCCCAAAGAGCGTAGTTTTGCCATCCCAGGCGGGCACGATTGGGAAACGTGGCTCAAGTTATGGGCCAGTTTTTTAGACACGGCCCCCTTGCCGCGCTTTGACAAGCGCCAGCCCACCTGTGTAGCGCGCTAGCAGTATGCTGAAAACTTGGCGACCCTCGACTGCGATCCTGGCTTCTTTAGCGCTGCATGCTGGTGCTGTAGTAGCCTTGTTGGCGGGACTGGCATGGCCCTGGGTGCTGGGTATCTTGCTGGTCAACCATTTGGTGCTAACGGCCGTCGGCTTGTGGGCCCGCAGTACCTTATTGGGTGCCAACATCACCCGCATGCCCGCCCAATGGCATGCGGCCAAGCACGTAGCACTCACGCTAGATGATGGACCCAATCCAGAGGTCACGCCCCAAGTACTGGACGTGTTGGACGCCTTCAATGCCAAAGCAAGCTTCTTTTGTCCGGGGCAGACAGTAGAAGCCCACCCTGAACTGGCACGTGAAATCATACGCAGGGGTCATAGTATTGAAAATCACAGTTATGGACATAAACACCACTTTTCGTTGATGGGCATGGGCACCTTGCGGCGCGAAATAGTCCAAGCGCAAGAGGTCATAACCCGAGTCACCGGCTACCAGCCGAAGTATTTTCGCGCGCCAGTAGGTCTGAGAAGTCCTTTGCTCGACCCGGTGTTGCAGAGTTTGAATTTGAAGCTGGTTAGTTGGACCCGGCGAGGTTTTGACACCATTAGCAACAACCCCATCAATGTATTGGCGCGCTTGGAGCGCAACCTCTGTGCGGGAGATATTTTGCTGTTGCATGATGGAAACAGCGCCACTACGCAAGAAGGCAAGCCCGTTGTATTGGAAGTGCTGCCCAAGCTGTTGGCGGTGTTGCACAGTGCAGGGCTCAAAGCGGTAGCGCTAAACTACGTGCCTACCAAGACTTGAACGAATCCACGGCATGACAGTATTTGAAAAACGATTATTCGACAGCGCTGTAGCGCCCTATGTCCCAGCTGGCAAATTTGCCATGCATTTTGCCCGGGGCAAGCTGTCTGGGGATCCGGTGTTCAGAGAAATACTGCAACGCGGTTTGATTGCACCCGACAGCCATGTGGTGGATATTGGTTGCGGGCAAGGCCTTCTCAGCGCGTGGTTGTTAGCTGCGGGCGATATGGCCGCTGATGCCGATTGGCCTAAAGACTGGGGCACTGCCCCGCGCAGTGTCACGGTGCAAGGCATTGAGCTGATGCCTGCTGATGTGGAGCGGGCGAAGACGGCACTCAAGCAGCATGCAAACCGCTTTGTCTTCGAGGTAGGGGATATGTGCACCGCTGCATTTGACAAAGCGCAAACCGTGGCTATTTTGGATGTGTTGCACTATGTGCCCTACGCCGCGCAAGAAGATGTTTTAGCCCGCGTGCGCGATGCCTTATCGCCCAACGGGCTGTTGATTTTGCGTATCGGTGACGCAGCGGGCGGTTGGGGCTTTAAAGTAAGCAACTGGGTAGACCGTGTGGTGTTTTTCGTGCGCGGACACAAAAGCTCGCGTTTGTACTGCAGGTCGTTGTCTAAATGGACCGCCGTGCTGCAAAAAATCGGTTTCGATGTAGAGACCAAGCCCATGAGTGAAGGCACGCCATTTTCCAACGTCTTGATGCTTGCGCGCTTGAAAAGCTAAAGACTAAGCCGTTTATGCAAACCGTATACCTTTCACACTACACACTGGCCACCTGCTTGGGGCTTGGGCGCGATGTCAACTGGCAAGCTGTAGCGCAGCAACGCACGGGCTTGAAGCCTTGCGTATTCGAGACAGTTAAATTACCCACCTACATCGGCGAGGTGCATGGTGTGGATGCAGTGCAAATGCCGACGCGTCTGGCGCATTACCATTGCCGAAACAACCAGTTGGCGCAATTGGCCCTGGAGCAAGATGGCTTTAGCGAAGCCGTCAAAATGGCCATCGCGACCTTCGGAAAGCAACGCGTGGGCGTGTTTTTGGGTACCAGCACCTCAGGCATTTTGACTACAGAATTGGCGTACAGGCAGCGTGATGCAGCAACGGGCGGCCTGCCTGCTGATTTCCACTATGAACAAACGCACAACACCTTCTCTGTCAGTGCTTTTGTGCGTGATTATTTCGAGCTGGAAGGCCCTGCAGTGGCGGTGTCTTCAGCCTGTTCGTCCAGCGCCAAAGTGTTTGGCAATGCGGCCCGCATGATGGAGTGTGGTTTGATTGATGCTGCCATTGTGGGTGGGGTAGACAGCCTGTGTTTAACCACGCTGTACGGTTTTAATTCACTGGAGCTGCTATCGCCCGAGCTGTGTCAGCCGTATGGCGCTGATCGCCAAGGTATCTCCATCTCCGAAGCGGCAGGGTTTGCGCTGCTCACCCGCGACAAGCCCCAAGGCCGCTGCGCGATTGCGGTGACAGGTGTCGGTGAATCCAGTGATGCGCATCATATGTCTTCCCCGCACCCCGAAGGCGCAGGGGCCATGGCTGCCATGCAGCAAGCTCTGGGCATGGCGGGTCTGGATGCCAACCAGGTGGACTACATTAACTTGCATGGCACGGCCACCAAGAGCAACGATGCGGCAGAAGGTATGGCGGTAGCGGCGCTGTTTGGCGCGCAGGTCGCCTGCAGTTCCACGAAGGGCCATACGGGGCATGCTTTGGGTGCCGCCGGCATTGTGGAAGTAGCCCTGTGCGCCTTGGCCATGGAGCATGGCATCACCCCTGGAGGTGTCAATACCAGCGAAGTTGACCCATCGATCACTGTCAACTACCAATTGAAAAACTCAGGCCATGCGCCCCGAGTGGTGTTGAGTAATTCGTTTGGCTTCGGTGGCTCCAATTGCAGCTTGGTATTGGTGAAACAATGACTGCTTTGACACTCTATATCGACGCAGTAGGTTTGTGTGGCCCAGGCTTGGAGAGTTGGACTGTCGCTCGATCGGTGTTGCGCGGCGATGTGCCTTATGTCGCAAGCCCCACCGTTATTCCACCCTCCAGTTTTCTGCCAGCTGCTGAGCGGCGCAGGGTAGGTGTGGCGGTGAAGTTGGCACTGACCACCGCCACAGATGCCTTGCAACACAGCCACCACCAAGCCAGTGAATTATTGTCAGTGTTCAGCTCATCGGGCGGCGACGGCGACAACTGCCACGTCATCTGTGAAGCCCTTGCATCTGATGACCGTTTGATCTCACCGACGCGTTTTACCAACTCGGTGCACAACGCGCCCTCTGGCTACTGGGGCATTGCACTGCAAGCCAAGCCTGCCAGTACGAGTCTGTGTGCTTTTGATGGAAGTTTTTCAGCCGGATTTTTGGAAGCCTGCACGCAGGCGAAGACAGCGAACGCACCGGTGCTGCTGATAGCGTATGACACGCCCTATCCTGAGCCCTTGCGCGCTGCCCGCCCCATTGCCCACAGCTTGGGTGTGGCTTTGGTCGTGAGTCCCACCCGTACGGTAAGTAGTGTGGCAAAAGTAAGTGTGAGCCTGGGCCGAAGCGCAGCCAGCACTATGCATAACGTCGAATTGGAAGCGCTAAGGCGCAATGTACCAGCAGCGCGTGGCTTGCCATTGATGCAAGCCATCGCCTCGGGCAGCACAGCGACCTCGCTCGCGCTGGATCTTTTTGATAGCCAACAGGTTTTGTTGGATGTGAACGCCGCGTTGTGATGGTTCAGC
Organism: Polaromonas sp.; assembly: GCA_043772355.1. GTDB lineage: Bacteria > Pseudomonadota > Gammaproteobacteria > Burkholderiales > Burkholderiaceae_C > JAAFIP01. The sequence goes on along the minus strand of JAYVGI010000445.1, from coordinate 274 downwards.
CGACCCAGGGCGTGCTAGACGCAGCGCAGATCGCCAAGCTGATTCCCCATCATGGCAGTATGTGTTTGCTAGCCAGCGTGTTGCACTACGATACGCAAAGCATCCGCTGCCTCGCAAACTCGCACCGCCTGCTGACCAACCCCTTGCGTGAGCACGGCATGTTGCACGCGGTGTGTGGGATAGAGTACGCAGCACAGGCTATGGCGGTGCATGGCGCCTTGCTGTCGGGCCACGGTGACAAGCCGCCTCGCGGTGGGCGCTTGGCCAGTGTCCG
>JAYVGI010000444.1:0-2370 GCA_043772355.1 Polaromonas sp. | reverse complement strand
ATCACTGCGCCCTGCTCGCGCAGCGCGCTGGCGTAGCGGTCAGCGTCTTGGATTACCACGGGAGATACCAAGGCCTCAAACCTGTGCCCCTGTGTACTGTTGCCTGCCTTGAGGCCCAGCGCCTCGACGGACACCACGTCACTGCCGTGCAATGCCAGCAGGCCATGCGCAGGCCGCACAAAGCTCACGCTCGTCCAGCCCGGCATGGCACTGCCCGCGCCTAGCTGGTAAGACATGACTTTAGGAATCGGCAGCTTGGCAATAGCCACTACCAATGCTGCGTTGAGCGCTACCAACAAAGTAGCGCCTTGCTGCGAAGACTCATAAAACAAAGCCTCGGCCTTGCCATCCATCACCCGTTTGAGCCCCGCCACCGCAGAGGCATCGCCGCCCAACGCTTGCAGCTTTTTCAAGAGCGCAGGTGTGGCGTTACCCGCCGCATCCAGCCCTACCGCTACAGGCATGAGCTTTTGCGACACGGCCTTGTCCGCACCCTTGCTAGCTACTGCGGTCATGTGCGCAGCCAAGCGACGCGGCGAAGCAAACGCCGTGAGCACGGAGTCCACACCGCACAAGCCTTGCGCCTTGAGCTGCTCGTGCAACACACCAGCAAACGCATCGCCCAGCTTCTTTAAAGCCTTGGGCGGCAACTCTTCAACAAATAATTCAACGAGAAGGTTTTTTATAGTCATAGTGAAACAAGCTTTAACCCTGTGGCTTGGGCATTGATATTTAGATTACGGTCAAACGACAATAACTGCTGGCAATTTTGGCGCAATGCCACCGCTAAATGCAGGGCATCGCCTGCACGCAAACCGCTGGCAGCCACTCGGCACAATTGCGCAGCGTGTGAAAAATCTTGGGGCAAAACGGGCAACAACTCCAAGTCACCTTGGCAAGACTGTTCAAACGTCTCCCAAGCAAAGTCGGCGTCCTGCTGCGTTAGTGAATTGCTACGCACCTTTGTCGACAGTGCGCTGGACACTTCCGTAACGCACCAATCTGCAGAACAGAGGACATTGGATTCGTTTTCCAACCATAAACGAATTGCATGCGCTGTGGATTCTTTTGCAAACAAGGCAACCAGCGCACTGGTATCTGCGTAAATCCATGCCGGATTTTCAGTAAAAATACTTGAACCCATTTTTAATAACGGGCCTCGCGACGCATTTGCTCCACCACCGGCTCGGTAGTCGGTAATTTGGCATGCAGTATTTCAAGGCTTTTTATAAAAGCCTTGCGATCAAAAGGCTTGCGCGCCGCTAAACGCAGATGGGCAGGGCTCACCACTTCAGCATCCAGCGTCGAGCCATCTTGTACGCCAAGTTCACGCACCAGTTGCGCCGGCAGACGCACTGCCAAGCTATTACCCCACTTGCCTACTTGTAAATCCATAGCATCACCTCGAATGTAGAAACATGTATATCCATTGTAGCTGCGCCGCAAAAACTCTGCAAGTCAGTTTTCAGGCCACGGGGGTGTAATGCAACACCGTAGGAAATGGATCATAAAAATGGTGCAGCAACTTGCGCCACTCTTGGTATTGGGGGGATTGGCGAAAACCGACGGTGTGGTCTTCCAGCGTAGCCCAACGCACCAGCAAAACGTATTGGTGATCGTCCTCAATGCCGTTCTGCAACTCATGCCCCAGATAGCCTGGCATGGACGCGATGATGCTTTGCGCCTGCGCAAACGCCGCTTCAAACGCGGCGGTTTGGCCGGGCTTGATCTGCAGCGTAGCAACTTCCAAAACCATCAAGCAGCTTTCTTGGGCATCTGCTCTACCCATTCGCGCGGAGCCATGGGGAAGCCCAGGCGCTCTCTAGATTCGTAGTAGCTTTGCGCCACGCTGCGCGAGATGTTGCGGATGCGGCCGATGTAGGCGGCGCGCTCGGTGACGCTGATAGCACCGCGCGCGTCTAGCAAATTGAAGCTGTGCGCGGCTTTGAGCACCTGCTCGTAGGCGGGCAAAGCGAGCTTTTGCTCCATCAAGTATTTAGCCTGCTTCTCGTGCGCGGCAAAAGCGGTGAACAAAAACTCGGCATCGCTGTGCTCAAAGTTGTAGGTGGATTGCTCGACCTCGTTTTGCTTGTACACATCGCCATAAGTTAGCCGGCCCCCACGTTCGCCCACTGCGTGTGGCTCACTGCCCCCCGAGGGGGCTGAGCCGCCTTGAGAGCGGCCCGGCGACGGCTCGCCCTCTGTCCAAACAAGGTTGTAGACGTTGTCCACGCCCTGCAGGTACATTGCCAGGCGCTCGAGACCGTAAGTGATTTCGCCGGTGATGGGCTTGCAGTCGATGCCGCCTACCTGCTGAAAGTAGGTGAACTGAGTGACCTCCATGCCGTTCAGCCATACCTCCCAGCCGAG
>JAYVGI010000443.1:0-5292 GCA_043772355.1 Polaromonas sp. | reverse complement strand
GCATCTTCACAACAAAAAGCAACGTGATCAAGTGCTAGCGGACATCTTCAAGCCGGGCCAGCGAAGCACCGCGATGCGGCTTAAGCGAACAGTATTGGGGTCAGAGCAAAATTTCGTCAAGGCGTTGCGCGCCCCGAGCAGGGGGTCTTTCTGAATTTTGATCTGACCCCATTGGCTTTCCCGTTGGCTAGCGCCCTATGGGCTCGGACGCAGCACCAGGCCAGCCAGATCAGGTCGGCGCTGCCACTACAGGGTAGCGGCATCAAGGAGGAGTCTCTCGCCCAAGGCCAGGACGGGGGACGGGCGCGTAGCTGAAGGAGCACCGCCGACCTGATTCCTTTACCAAAGCCAAGCTCCCACAAGAAGCTGAACGCTATGTATTACGTAGCAATAATAGTATATTTATCCGTGGCTATTGGCTGATAGACATCTAAAAACCGATCAAAATCACCGTGTTGGCAGGTTCGCGGCGCTGGGCACCTGAAAATCGGCTGACAACTGGGGACGTGGCGACGGGGATGAGGCGTTCGAGTTACCATTTTTTAATATATGATGGTAACTAAGTAACATAACCTCTGCTTTTTATAACTTTTAACGCTATGAGTTTCAATCTGGTTTTATTCGGTGGCACAGGCGATTTGAGTTGGCGCAAGCTCATGCCCGCGCTGTTCCAGGCCTTTCGCCACGGCACCTTGCAGCCGGGTGGCCGCATCATTGGCGTAGCGCGCGATGGCATGACTGATGCGCAGTACCGCGACTTGATTCGCAGCCGCTTTGACCAAGTAGATCTGGCCAAGCGCCCCAGCGCCGAGGAGTTTGAGCGCTTTGCCGCCATGCTGCACTACCAGCGCATGGACTTGTCCCAACCCGAGGCCTATGCAACGTTAGCGGCGCGACTCAATGAGCGCCCCGCCGACACCACAGTCATCTACCTCGCCACTTCGCCCAACCTGTTCACCACCATTTGCGAGCAACTGGGCGCGGCTGGCCTGAACACCCCCAGCACCCGCGTGGTACTGGAAAAGCCGCTGGGCCAAGACCTGGCCAGCAACCGCAGCATCAACCAAACCGTGCTCCAGCACTTTAGCGAAAAGCAAGTCTTCCGTATCGACCACTACCTGGGCAAGCCCTCGGTACAAAACCTGCTGGCGCTGCGCTTTGGCAACGCCCTGTTTGAGCCGCTGTGGCGGCGCGACACGATTGCCAATATCCAGATCACTATCGCTGAAGATTTAGGCGTAGAAAAACGCGGCGGCTACTACGACGGCATCGGCGCGCTGCGCGACATGGTGCAAAACCATGCCCTGCAACTGCTGTGCGCCGTGGCCATGGAGCCACCGATTAACGTGCATGCCGACGCGATACGCGATGAAAAACTCAAAGTGCTGCGCTCCCTGAAACGCTGGACCCCGGAGACCCTGAGCCAGCACGCCGTGCGCGGCCAGTACGCTGCGGGCAAGGTAGAGGGCGTGGCTGTGCCCGGATACATGGAAGAAACCGGAGTCAACCCGCAAAGCCATACCGAGACCTTTGTCGCCATCCGCGCCGAAATAGACAACTGGCGCTGGGCGGGCGTGCCGTTTTATATCCGCACCGGCAAGCGCCTGGCGGGGCGCGAGGCGCACATTGTGGTGAACTTTCGCCCCGCACCGCACGCCATTTTTAAAACCGCAGCGGGCGCGGTGAACAAGCTGGTGATCCACCTGCAACCCAAAGACGGCCTGGAATTGCACCTGCTGGCCCAAGGCCAGTCCAACCGCCGCGACTCCACCAGCCTGTCCAGCGTGCAGCTCGACTTGGACTTTGACAAACGCTTTGGTGCCGAGCGCGTGGGTGCCTACGAGCGCTTGCTGCAAGACGTGATCGACGGACGCTTGAACCTCTTTGTGCGCAGCGACGAGCAAGAAGAAGCCTGGCGCTGGGTGGAACCTGTGCTGGAGCACTGGAAAAACGACGTGATCCCCCCGCGCAGCTACGCCGCTGGCACCTGGGGACCGAGTGCTGCTAGCGCATTGATAGCGCGCGATGGCTACTGCTGGGAAGAAGAATGCTAGACCGCACGCTTGCCACAACGCGAGCTGCGCGGGGCCATATATGCTAGACCGCATCAAAGCCTCCCTCCCCTCGCTAGCGCCCGCCGAGCAGCGCGTAGGCAAGCTGGTGCTGGCCGATCCGCGCGCGTTTGCTACGCTGCCTGTCAGCCAACTGTCGGATCGCGCGCATGTGAGCAAACCCACCGTCGTGCGTTTTTGCCGCAGCATGGGCTACGACGGCCTGAGCGACTTCAAGCTCAAGCTGGCAGGCAGCGTGAGCGAGGGCGTGCCCTTCATCCACCGCAGCGTGGACATCGACGACAAAGTGGGCGACATACTGGTTAAGGTCATCGACAACACGGTAGCCGCGTTTTTAAAATACCGCAACGATGCCAGCGCCTTCGCCATTGAAAAAGCCGTAGAGGCTTTGACGACCACCTACAAAAAGCGCGGCCGCATCGAGTTCTACGGCGTGGGCAATTCAGGCATCGTGGCGCTAGACGCGCAGCACAAGTTTTTTCGCCTGGGTGTCACGTCCATTGCCCACAGCGATGGCCACATGCAGGTGATGAGTGCCTCTACCCTGAGCGTGGACGATTGCGTAGTGGTCATCAGCAACTCGGGCCGCACCCGCGACCTGATGGATGCCTGCGACATTGCGCGCAAAAACGGTGCCACCACCATCGTCATCACCTCCAGCGGCTCGCCTCTTTCCGCTGCAGGGCATATCCATCTTTCTGCCGATCACCCCGAGGGCTATGACCGCTACAGCCCGATGGTCTCGCGCCTGCTGCACCTTTTGATCATTGACGTGTTGGCCACTACGGTGGCGCTGCGGATTCCAGGGGCAAAGTTGCAGCCGCTGCTGAAAGAGATGAAGAATAATTTGCGGAATAAGCGGTACGCATAGCTGCGCTCCCTATCTTTAGCTGCGGTACTCAGTCGTCTCGATGGATAGAATTTTTGTAGCTTCGCCAGTATCTGCATGGTTGGCTGGCGTGCCAAGCGTCCCTATTTTTTACTCCGTGCCACGCCAGCAAAAATGGGGTCAGAGTAAAATTTCGTTAACCATTGACGTGCTTCGACTAGGTGGTTGTCCTGAATTGTGATCTGACCCCATTTGCTCCAACTGCTCAACTGCGCCAAGCTAAATACGTCCTTCTTCCACTCCATGGCAGGCAATCTGAATACCTTGAAGCGTTTGCAACTTAGGCCGCTCCGACTTGCAGCGCTCATTGGCATGCGGACAACGCGGATGGAAGGCGCAACCCGTGGGAGGGCTTAAGGGATTGGGCACTTCGCCCTGCACAGGCACGCGCGCTTTGCCAGTGTCGTGCATCTTGGGGATAGCGTCCAGCAGCATGCGCGTGTAGGGATGGCGCGGCGTGCTGAACAAGCTTTGCTTGTCGGCAATTTCCACCAAACGCCCCAAGTACATCACGCCCACATGGTCGCTTACGTGGCGCACCACGGCCAGGTTGTGGCTGATGAACAGGTAAGTGAGGCCGAGCTTTTTTTGCAGCGCCTTCATGATATTGAGCACCTGCGCCTGCACGCTCACGTCCAGCGCGCTGGTGGGCTCATCACACACCAGAAACTCCGGGTTAGTGGCCAGGGCGCGGGCTATCGAGATGCGCTGGCGCTGGCCGCCGGAGAACTGGTGCGGGTACTTCAGCATGTCCAGCGGGGACAAGCCTACCTGGGTGAGCAGCTCGCCGACGCGCTGGCCCAGCTCGGGCTCCTTGGTGATGATGCCGTGCTCGTTGAGCGGCTCGCCAATGATGTCTTCCACCATCCAGCGCGGGTTCAGCGAGGCATAGGGATCTTGAAAAATCATCTGGATGCGCCGGCGCAGCTTGACTGCGCCATCGTGATCTTGCAATTTGCGGCCACCTTCACTTTTGTAGGTGGCGTGGGCATCCATGCCGTCAAACGTCATGCCACCGCGCGTGGGCGTGTACAGCCCCACCATCAGGCGCGCCACGGTGCTTTTGCCGCAACCGGATTCGCCCACCAAAGCCAGGGTTTTGCCTTTTTCAATCTCAAAGCTCACGCCGTCTACGGCCTGCAGCGTGAGCTTGGGCTTGCGCTCCAGTACGCGGTTCAGCCATGGGGGGGACACGTCAAAGCCCATGGCGATGTCGCTGACTTTGACGAGAATTTTTTTTGATTCGGTCATCGCACAAACCCTTGGGCAAGCTCAGGGCGAACGGCCTTGGGGTCATGCAGCCAGCAGGCCGCCTGAGTGGCACCAGCGGCCATCAAATCGGGGCGCTGCGATTTGCACTTGTCAAACACCTGGGTGCAGCGCGGGTTAAACGCACAGCCTGCGGGAATGGCGTTTAACCTTGGCATAGCCCCGTCGATCTGCGCCAACTCTTCGCGGTCACTTGTAATGTCGGGTATCGCGGCCATCAGGCCTGCGGTGTAGGGGTGGGCGGGGTGGTTGATCACCTCATGCACAGGGCCAATCTCGACAATGCGGCCTGCGTACATCACGGCCACGCGGTCGCAGGTCTCGGCTATCACGCCCATGTCGTGGGTGATCAGCATCACCGCTGCGCCGCGCTCTTTGCACAAAGTCTTGAGCAGGGTGATGATCTGCGCCTGGATGGATACGTCCAGCGCAGTGGTCGGCTCGTCCGCCACAATCAGTTGCGGCTCGGCGGCCAAGGCCAGCGCAATCACCACCCGCTGGCGCATGCCGCCGGAGAACTGGTGCGGGTAATGCCCCATGCGTTCTTCAGCAGCCTGGATGCCGGTGGACTTGAGTAAATCAATCGCTCGCTGACGCGCCTCGCTGTCGCTCACTGGCAGATGGGTTTGGATGGTCTCTATCAGTTGGCGCCCAATGCTGTACAGCGGGTTCAGCGAGGTCAGCGGATCTTGAAAAATAGCGCCGATTTTGCGCCCACGCACCAGCCGCATTGCCGCGTTGGGCAGATTGTCAATGCGCTGCCCTTGCAGCAGCACCTGGCCGCTGGCAATGCGCCCCGGCGGCTCCAAGAGGCCGATGATGGCGGCCCCCGTGAGCGACTTACCCGCGCCCGACTCGCCCACTACGCCCAGAATTTCTCCGGGAGCGATGGAGAAAGAAATGTCGTCTAACGCACGCAGCGTGCCACGGCGGTTAGGAAACTCGACGACCAGGTTTTTAACTTCTAGCAGGGACATGTGTTCATCTGAGTCTGGGGTTTAAAGCATCACGCAGCCAGTCGCCCAGCAAATTCACACTCAGGGCGATCACGATCAGCATCAC
>JAYVGI010000442.1:0-5107 GCA_043772355.1 Polaromonas sp. | reverse complement strand
GCATCTTCACAACAAAAAGCAACGTGATCAAGTGCTAGCGGACATCTTCAAGCCGGGCCAGCGAAGCACCGCGATGCGGCTTAAGCGAACAGTATTGGGTCAGGTCTTGAAAAACGCCAGGGAAAACCGCCAGGGTCACAGAAAAACGCCAGGGTCAGGTCTTGCAATGACACATCCAGCGCGTCGAGCTCGATGCATAGCTTTCTCATCTCCCCTTGTTGGGCCGCATCAAGCCACGACAGCCAGTGGCCAAGAGGGAAATATGTGCTATTTATTATGCAGCTGGTCGCGCAAGTTTCTAGGGCTCTACAGGCTGATGAGCATCTTAAAAGCAGGTCCCAACCAGTGTTTACCACCTGTCGGAGCCTCCAAAAGCAGGAAGATCCTCTGAAAACCACGAGTTTGTCGATTTTGGAGTCATTTTAGGAGGAGTATCGAGCTGTAAGTCCCTAAAATAAAGCGCCACCAGCTATGGATTAAAGAGCGATTGACAAACCTCTTCAAAGCAGGCGCAGTGACTGCATCTTCACCCCGTCACCCCAGCTGTGCGATGCGCAGCGTAAAATGCACATTTGCACATACACGGCGCACCCACATTGACTTTGCCATGACGGATCAAGAACTCAAAGACATCGTTGCTAGCCTGGCGGTAGGCCAAGCTAAAACCGACGCGCAACTCGCTAAAACCGACGCGCAACTCGCTAAAACCGACGAGCAACTCGCCAAAACCGATGCCAAACTGGATCGCTTGGCCAGCCTGTACGGTGGCGTGGCCGACAACCAGGGCTCGGCGGCGGAGGAGTTTTTCTTCAATTCTTTGAGCCAAGCCAAACAAATCGGCCCCATCCACTTTGATGAAGTTTTGTCCAAAGTCTATGGCGGCAAGATCGGTGCACAGCAAGAATACGACTTGGTGCTGCTCAATGGGGATTGCGCGGCCATTGTCGAGGTCAAATACAAGGTGCATCCGGCTGCGCTGGAGCAGCTGCACAAGCAGCTGTCGCTGTTCAAAGTGCATTTTCCTGAGCACCAGCATATGAAGCTGTACGGTGGCGTAGCTGGCTTTAGTGTGCCCGACGAAGTCACCGAGCAGGCTCACGCCAGCGGCTACTTCGTGCTCAAGCGCCAAGGCGAGAGCTTCGCGGTGGATGCCCAGCGGATGAAAGCTTTCTGAGCTGATCCCTTGCAAACGCCAAGCTCACCCGACAAGGTACGTCGCTTACCATTGTCCGAAGGGGTAGCCCATGTCGGTGTCTGGTTCATAGTGTGGGTTGCCCATGCCGAGGGTGAAGATGACCATGGCACCGAAGTGATCGGCATCGTCACCGTACGCAAGGTGGACAAACAGGAAAAGACGCGCTATGAAAACACGCTGCCGCGCGATTTGGTGTATCAGGCGTGCTGAGCAGGTCTGAACGGACTCCTCGCCTCCAAATGCTCCACATAGTTCTCAATCCCAGCACCTTCGCGTTCTAAAAAGCGGGCTACCGCATCGGCAAACTGCGGCTGGGCTAGCCAGTGGGCGCTGTGGGTGACTACGGGGAGCAGGCCTCGGGCCATTTTGTGTTCGCCTTGCGCGCCGCCTTCAAAGCTGTGGTAGCCGTGGGTGATGCACCACTCCAGCGGCTGGTAGTAGCAGGCCTCGAAGTGCAGGCTGTCTACCCGGGCCAAAGCGCCCCAGTAGCGACCGTAGGCGATTTTTCCCAGCGGTTGTATCGCTATCAGGCTGGTGGCAATAGGCTGGCCGCTGTGCTGGGCGGTGAACATTACCCAGTTTTCTGGCATGGTGTTGGCCATAGCTTGGAAGAACGCCGGGGTGAGGTAGGGCGCGTTGCCGTGCTCCAGGTAAGTGCGTTCGTAGCAGCGGTAGAAAAACTCCCACTCTTCTGAGGTGATGGCTGCGCCTTCGCTGGTTTTCCAGGTGATGCCGGCTTGCGCTACCTTGCGGCGCTCGGCGCGGATTTTTTTGCGTTTATCTTGGGCCAGCGTGGCCAGGTAATGGTCGAAGCTGCCGTAGGGCTCGCCCAGCGCAGTAGCGGGATCGGTTTCTCCGCCGGGCCGCCCCAAGGCGACTTGCGCCCCCTCGGGGGGCAGCGCAGCATGCGCAGTGGCCAGCGTGGGGGCCACATTCGTCCAATGGAACTGCACGGTTTGCCGCGCCATGAGTTCTTGCGCATCGCAGCCGGGTTTATCCGCATCGGATATGAACAGTGCGTGCAAGGAAGACAGCTTTGAGCGCTCACAAAATAATAGCTGCTCCCGCAATATATGCGCTGGCTGATGGCCTTTTTTAACCAAATATCGGGTGCCTGGCACGGGCGTGTAGGGCACCGCCACCACCGCCTTGGGGTAGTAGCGCAGGCCGTGCTCTTGGTAGGCGCGGGCCCAAGCCCAGTCGAAGATGTATTCGCCGTAGGAGTGGTCTTTGACGTACAGGGGCGCGCTGGCCAGCAGTTCGGTCTCATCGTGGTTGTACAGGCTGACAAACTGCGGTTGCCAGCCAGTGGCGGCGCAGGCCGAGCCGCTGGTGTGCAGGGCGGCCAGGTACTCGTGGCGCATAAAGGGCGTGGGCGCGTCGCTGGCGGCCAGCAGGGCGTTCCACTGCTGTGCATTCACCTCTAGCGGCGAGCTATGCACGCGGGTGACATAATCAAGTGACTGCATGCGACTCCCCGTTTTCCCTGAGCTCGCCGAAGGGTCGCGCCCGGTGCAGGAGCAGGGCCCGTGGATGCGGGGCTTGGGCAAGCTCAGAGTCAATAGTGTGTGTTTTTTTCATGTCATTAAAAATTTGCGTAGCGCAGCTGAACTTTACCGTAGGTGACCTGGCCGGTAACGCCGCCAAGATCATCGCCACCGCCCGCGCGGCCTACGCGCAGGGGGTGCGCCTGGTGCTCACGCCTGAATTGTCGATCTGCGGCTACCCGGCCGAAGATCTGCTGCTGCGCCCCGCCTTCATCACTGCTTGCGATGATGCCCTGAATACCGTGGCCCGCGAGCTTGCGGGGTTAAAAGGTTTGCATGTGGTGGTGGGCCACCCCACCGGCTTTGATACCCGCACCAAAAGCACGGCGGTGCAGCGCCGTTTTAATGCCGCCAGCGTGCTGAGCGAGGGGCGCAAGCTGGAGACCTATGCCAAGCGCGAGCTGCCCAACTACCAGGTGTTTGACGAGCGGCGCTACTTTACACCCGGCCAAGGCGTGTGCGTGTTCCAGGTGGAGGGCATCTCCATTGGCCTGTTGATTTGTGAAGACGCGTGGTTTGACGAACCCGGCCAGTTGGCCAAAGAGGCTGGGGCCGAGCTGCTGGCTGTCATCAACGCATCGCCTTTCCACGTGGGAAAAAGCGGTGAGCGGGTGGAGCGCATGAAGCAAGGTGCGCTGCACACCGGTCTGCCAGTGATCTACGCGCACCATGTGGGTGCGCAGGACGAGGTGGTGTTTGACGGTGCATCGTTTGTTTTAAACGCCGACGGCACGCTGGCTGGCAACGCCCCCAGTTTTACCGAAGACAGCTTCATTTTTGAAGTCAAACGGCCATTAGCCAAGAAGAATATTGCGGGAGCAGCTATAGAGATCATAGCGACCACGCAACCCGAACGCAGCGACGAGGCAGACCTGTGGGACGCTTTGGTGATGGGCGTGCGCGACTATGTGGGCAAAAACGGCTTTCCCAGCATCTTGCTCGGCCTCTCGGGCGGTATCGACTCGGCCTTGGTGTTGGCCATTGCGGTAGACGCCCTGGGCAAAGACAAAGTGCGCACCGTGATGATGCCCAGCCCCTACACAGCCGACATCAGCTGGATCGACGCGCGCGAGATGGCCAAGCGCATGGGCGTGCGCTACGACGAGATCTCCATCGTGCCCGAGTTTGAGGCCTTCAAGGCCTCGCTGGCAGGCGAGTTCAAAGGCTTGGCCGAGGACGCGACCGAGGAGAACATCCAGGCCCGCATTCGCGGCACCTTGCTGATGGCTCTGTCCAACAAGTTCGGCTCCATCGTGCTGACCACCGGCAACAAAAGCGAGATGGCCACCGGCTACTGCACTCTGTACGGCGATATGGCAGGCGGCTTTGCCGTTATCAAAGACGTGGCCAAAACGACAGTCTTCAAGCTGGCCTGGTGGCGCAACGCGCACGACCCCTATGGCAGCTGCGCCAACCCCATCCCCGAACGCATCATCACCCGCCCGCCCAGCGCCGAGCTACGCCCCGACCAGAAAGACCAGGACAGCCTGCCACCCTACGAGGTGCTGGACGCGATTTTGGAACGCTATATGGAAAACGACCAAAGCATTGAGGAGATCATTGCCGCAGGATTTGCCACAGCCGATGTCGAACGCGTCACCCGCCTGATCAAAATCAACGAGTACAAACGCCGACAGGCCCCCGTGGGTATTCGCGTTACCCATAGGAGTTTTGGCAAAGATTGGCGGTATCCTATAACTTCCAAATTTCGGGCTTAGGTTTTATCGGCCGAAGATGAATGCGGACTTCCGGACGCAGAGGACGCAAAAGTTACGCAAAGGACGCAAAAGAAGATAAAAAGAAGAAAAAGAAAACCGAAAAAACAAAATTATGAATGGCGTGAGTTTCTTTCCAATTTTTGGTTTTATTTTGGTATCCTCTTTTTTGCGTCCTTTGCGTAACTTTTGCGTCCTCTGCGTCCGGAAGTTTTCCCTGCCCCCGAATTCGGTATTAACGAGATTAAAGACATGAAACAAATCACCGCCATCATCAAACCCTTCAAACTCGAAGAAGTCCGCGAAGCCTTGGCCGACTGTGGGGTAACGGGGCTTACTGTGACGGAGGTCAAAGGCTTTGGCCGCCAGAAAGGCCATACCGAGCTGTACCGGGGTGCCGAGTACGTGGTGGATTTTTTGCCCAAGGTCAAAGTCGAAGTCACCGTGAAAACTGTGGACGTGGACCGCTGCGTAGATGCTATCGTGAAAGCCGCACGCACCGGAAAAATTGGCGATGGAAAGATCTTCGTCACCACCGTAGAGCGTGTGGTGCGTATCCGCACCGGTGAGGAAGACGAAGCCGCAGTGTAGGCCTGCCACCGTGGACCAGTGCCGCAATGCAATGGCGCTGCGCTACACCCGCACGCGCC
>JAYVGI010000441.1:0-14142 GCA_043772355.1 Polaromonas sp. | reverse complement strand
GAGTAGATGGCGGTGCGTGGCATAGGCCCAATGATACTCGCCGTACGCCTGGCGCGCTATTTGTCATCAGCTACAAAAGCCGGGCTTTGCAGCAGGTGGTAGTTGTACTGGGTGCGTGCCTCGTCCATACGCATACCACCGCGAATGCAGGCGCGCACGGCGTTTTCCCAGATGGTGATTTCTTCTGCGTAACGCAGCACCTGCTCTTGCATGGCCTGTGGGATCACCACCACGCCGTCGGCATCGCCGCGCAGCAAATCGCCAGGGTGCACGGTCACGCCGCCGACGACCACGGGAACCTGCAGGCCAGCCACCTGGATGCGGCCTTTGCCGGTGCGCATCCAGTTGCCACGGCTGTAGATGGGGTAATTGAGCTCGCTGCACAGGGCCACGTCGCGGTTGATGCCGTCAATCACAGTACCGGCTATTTTGCGGTGGTGCGCCATCTCGGTCAGGATATTGCCCCAGGTGGTGGCATCGTCCCGCCCACGGTTGTCCAGCACGATGACGTTGCCAGCGGGCACGTCATCAATGTAGTCGCCCACATTGCCTTGTTCGTCAAAACCAGCCGGGCGGTAGAGCACGGTGTAGGCGTGGCCGGCCATTCTGAATTTGCGGTCGCAGGGCGCTATCTTGTAGCACTGCCCGGCGATGCCAGAGCGGTCCAGCGCATCGCTCAAGGCAGCGCAGTCAAGTAGCTGGGCACGGGCGATGAAAGATTCTGCTTGGGTCGAGGTGGCTGTGGTTGACATGGTAGTAGTTGGTTAAAATTGTATAATCGTATAATTGTTTACACGTTACGTAAGCACCTTCACTGCAAAGCGCTGTGGTTACACAGCGCTGGGGCCGTCCCTCAGTCTGCCTTGATGTTGCGCGACTTGATCACTTTGGACCAATACTGAATGTCGTTCTTCACAACGGTGTCCAACTGGGTTGGTGTCATGTAGCGGATCTCGACCCCGGCAACGTCGGCGGACTTTCGTACAGCAGGTGACTCCATGGCCACTTTGACTGCTGCGGTGAGTTTTTCAATCGCGGCCTCGGGCGTGCCTTTGGGGGCAAACAGCGCGACCCAGGCCTCCAGCTCAAAACCCGGGAAACCGGCTTCTGCTGCAGTGGGCAAATCGGGCAACTGCGGGATGCGTTTTTTGGCAGCCACTGCCAGTGGCCGCAGTTTGCCCGACTGGATAAAGCTCAATAACGTGGGGGGCGTGGCGACCGTCATCTGTACGTTGCCAGCAATCACGTCCAGCATGGCGGGCCCGCCGCCACGGTACGGCACATGCACCATGAACAGATTGTTCTGCTGCTTGAACAGCTCCACACCGACATGCGGAACCGAACCATTGCCGGAGCTGGCGTAGTCTACCTTGCCAGGATGGGCGCGAGCATAGTCTACAAACTCGCGCAGGTTTTTCACTGGCATCGATGGGTGCACCGCCATGATGTGCGGGGACACCACCAGCATGCCCACGGGCGTGAAGTCACGCAGCGGATCCCAGGCCAAATTGGCGAACATGGACGGATTGCCAACGTGGAACATGGAATAGGCCACCAGCAGGGTATGGCCGTCAGGCGCAGCGCGGGCCACGGCGGTGGCACCGATGTTGCCGCTGGCACCGGTTTTATTCTCGATCACCACCGACTGACCCAGGCTCTGCGCCATGGAGGGCACCACCATTCGGGCCACGCTGTCCACAATGCCGCCCGGGGGCACGGGTACCACCAGAGTCACTGGTTTTGAGGGGAAGGTGGTTTGTGCCCACCCCGGGCCGGCGCACACCAGAAAGCACAGCGCCGCAGCGCCGAATTGAAGTCTCATAATGTGATAGTCCCGGGCAAGATGTGACGGCGTGTGCGAAGCGCCAAATCGTACCATGGGGAATCAACTATTCTCACGCGCACGCGCCCGATATGGCTGCGAACTGGCAAACAAATCACGCAATCCCAGATGCATGTGGAGGCGCCACATCGCAGTGGTTAGGGCCGCTTGGCAATCACTTGGTCTACCACGCCATACTCTTTGGCCTCGTCAGCCGACAACCAAAAATCGCGCTCTACGTCGCGGGCTATTTTTTCTAGT
Source organism: Polaromonas sp. (assembly GCA_043772355.1). Classification (GTDB taxonomy): domain Bacteria; phylum Pseudomonadota; class Gammaproteobacteria; order Burkholderiales; family Burkholderiaceae_C; genus JAAFIP01. Next base: position 12,059 of record JAYVGI010000441.1, on the reverse strand, counting down.
GGCTGGCCAGTGCGTTCAGCATAAATTTTATTGAGCTGTTCACGGGTTTTTAAAATCTCACGGGCAGAAATCTCAATATCACTGGCCATGCCGCGCGCGCCACCTGAAGGCTGGTGAATCATCACACTGGCATTGGGCAAGGCAATGCGTTTGCCTTTGGCACCTGCTGCCAGCAAAAATGAGCCCATGCTGGCAGCCATGCCAGTGCACAGAGTAGACACATCGGGTTTGATGAAGTTCATGGTGTCGAAAATCGCCAAGCCTGCGCTCACAGACCCGCCAGGCGAGTTGATGTAGAGGAACACGTCTTTGTCGGGGTTCTCGCTCTCCAAAAACAGCAGTTGCGCCACGACCAAGTTGGCCATGTAGTCTTCCACCGGGCCCACCATGAAAATAATGCGCTCTTTGAGCAAGCGAGAGTAAATGTCGTAGGCGCGCTCGCCGCGACCTGACTGTTCAATCACCATGGGCACCATGCCCAAAGCTTGGGCAGGTTCAAAAGTTTTGTCTACAAAAGTGTCAAAGCGGCTCATCAAATTCTCCTAGAGGGTTCTACTGTAGCAAGTAAATAGGGCCTGCACCTTACGATGCAAGCCCTTTTACTATTTTTTTGCAGCGCTTCGTGCTGCAAAAGGCGTCAGCTCGATTTATTGCTGGCCCATCAGCTCGTCAAACGTGACTGCTTTCTCGGTCACTTTGGCTTGCGAGAGCACAAAATCGGTCACATTGTTTTCAATGATGATGGCTTCGACTTCGGCCATGCGCTGGTTGTCGCTGTAATACCAGCGCATCACGTCAGCAGGCTTTTCATACGACGCGGACAGCTCTTCGACGTGGCTCTTGATCTGCGCTTCGGTGGCTTGCAGCTTGTTGTTGCGCACCAGCTCAGCCACCACCAAGCCCAGGCGCACGCGGCGCTCGGCTTGGGGACGGAACACGTCGTCAGGAATCGGCGCTTTGTCGGCGTCTTTGATGCCGCGCTGCTTGAGATCCGCACGGGCACCTTCGATCATGCGCGCCACTTCGGACTGCACGCTGCTGTTGGGCAGGTCTAGTTCCGCCTTGGACACCAGAGCGTCCATCACGGCATTTTTGTTTTTGGACATCAGGCGGAATTTGACTTCGCGCTCCAGGTTTTTCTTGATGTCGCCGCGCAGACCTTCGACACTGCTGTCGCTGATGCCCAGGGACTTGGCAAAGGCCTCGTTCACTTCGGGTAAATGGGTGGCTTCGAGCTTCTTCACGGTCACCAAAAAGTCGGCGGTTTTACCGGCCACATCAACGCTTTGGTAGTCAGCCGGGAAAGGCAGGGGAAAGGTTTTGCTGTCGCCAGACTTCATGCCGCGCACGGCATCGTCAAACTCTTTGAGCATCTGGCCTTCGCCGACGATGAAGGGAAAGTCATCGGCCTTGCCGCCGTTGAACGGCTCACCGTCCAGCTTGCCGATAAAGTCTACCGTCACGCGGTCGCCTGCGGCTACCACCGACTCGGCACTGCGCTGGGCAAAGGTTTGGCGCTGCTTGCGCAGGATGTCGATGGTGCGGTCGATGGCGGCATCGGTCACTTCGGCGGATACTTTTTCGACTTCAGCGGTGGACAGGTCGCCCATTTTGACTTCGGGGAAGACTTCAAAAATTGCGTCAAAACTGACCTGGCCGTCTGCAGCGCCTTCTTTTTCGGTAATGCGGGGCTGGCCTGCGACGCGCAGCTTGGCCTCGTTGGCAGCGCTGGAGAAGGCCTCGCCTACTTTGTCGTTCATCACTTCGTAATGCACGCTGTAGCCGTAGCGCTGGGCCACGATGTTCAGGGGTACTTTGCCTGGGCGAAAGCCGTCGATCTTGACTTGGCGGGCGAGCTTTTTAAGGCGTGCATCGACTTCGTTCTGGATCGTGGCGACGGGCATCGTCAGCGTGATTTTGCGTTCAAGTTTTTCGAGGGTTTCGACAGCTACGGCCATGATGTGTCTCTTTGAGAAAAAGGTGGTGCGCGGGGGGGGACTCGAACCCCCACAGTGTTGCCACCGTCAGGACCTAAACCTGGTGCGTCTACCAATTTCGCCACCCGCGCGGTACAAATACACGCACGAATTTGCATTCGTGCGCCATTAATTAGGTCAACCTAGGATTTTAACCCGGAATGGGCGGCTTTTGAAGCTTGAGTCCAAGCATCTACAAGCCCACAGCTCAAGCCCACGGCTCAATGCTTTTTCTCTTCGTCCGCGTGCGCCGCTGGATGGGCGGTCGTCGCGGGATCGGCTTTATGCGACTGCGCCAGTGTGCCCGAGGTACCCACGCTCACTGTGGCCGGCCCTACGCCCACACCGACAGAGGCTCCCACGCGCCCGTCCGAACCCATGCTCACACCCACAGAACCAAACGGGCCAATGGGCACGCTGATACCGATACCCGTGCTCATGTTGGCGCAACCGGAGGCAAGAACCGCTAGCCCCAACGCCATGGCAGCAGATGTGATGGCACGAATAGTGAGTGACTTCATAATGAACCCTTCCAGGTGCGCTGAAAGATGCGCGCACCAGCTAAGCGCAACTTTACGCGAGTATTGGCTGGCTCGCGCCATGGGGGCGCATCGGATAGCTCAAATGCATGGGCTTGATGACTTTTTGCGCTTTCAGCTACTTTTACGCCACACCCCAGGGCGGGTTAGCCACATGGATAGGCAGATTAATCGTCACGCCCATGCTTGCCATGGTGCTTGTCCTTTTTGTGGCCATGTTTGCCTTGCTCCTCATAGGCGCGGTAGTCGTTTTGCACAAAGTACACGGGCTGGTTGCAGGCGTTGTACTTGTAGCAATGCTTGGACCATTTTTTAGCATGGCCATGGGGCACATGCATGTAAATGGGGGCTTGCTGCACCACCACCGCTGGCTGGGTGATGATGACCGGCTGCGGATAGATCACGGGAGGCGGTGGGCGGGTACCTATCACCACACGGCCATACACGCCGGGTTGGATGATGCCACCGACGCTGATGTTGACATCGGTTTGGGCCTGGGCCAGGCAAGCAACGCTAGCCAAGCCGATGGCCATCAAGGCACGATGGGCAAAGCGCCGCTGAGAATGCAATAGGGTCATAAAAGTCTCCTGGTGTTGACCCTGTTACAACGCTTGCCGCAAGCACTTGGCCGACAAATTTGAGGTCCCAGATTTGTACCGAAATGCAAACAACACTTTAGTGCGCACCTCTGACGCTACTATTTAGATAGCTTATTCCACAACATTCAAGGGGGCTAACACCCTATTTCACCATTAAATCACGCACCTGCTGCAAGGCGGATGGATCATCCATCGTGGCCAAGTCGCCGGTGTCGCGGCCCTCGCACACGGCCTGGATGGCGCGGCGCAGGAGCTTGCCGCTGCGGGTTTTGGGCAGCAGGGTGACAAAGCGTACACGCGCCGGGCGCGCTACCGCGCCCAGTTGCTCGTCCACCAGGCGCATGATCTCGCCTTCCAGCTTGAGTTGGCCTTGCATGGTCTCGACACTGGCGTTGTCTTTGACGACGGCAAAGGCCATGGCCACCTGGCCTTTGAGTGGGTCGGCTACGCCCACTACCGCTACCTCGGCCACGTTGGGGTGGCTGGCAATGCTCTCTTCGATCTCACGCGTACCCAGGCGGTGGCCAGCCACGTTAATCACGTCGTCGGTGCGGCCCAGGATGGTGTAGTAGCCATTGGCGTCCCGAATGCCCCAGTCAAAGGTGTTGTACACCTGCTGGCCGGGCACGGACTCCCAATAGGTTTGCACAAAGCGCTTGTCGTCTTGCCACACGGTTTGCATGCAACCGGGGGGCAGCGGGCCTTCGATGACCACCACGCCTTTTTCGCCATGGCCTAGCATCTCTTGCCCCGTGCCTTCGTGCAGAAGCTTGACGTTATAGCCGTACATGGGCACGCCGGGGCTGCCAAACTGTGGCTGGGGGCCTTGCAAGCCACCACCGTTGGCCGTGGCCAAAATGGGCCAACCGGTCTCGGTTTGCCAATAGTTGTCCACCACCGGCTTGCCAATGCCCGCGCTGATCCAGCGCGCCGTGGGTTCGTCTACCGGCTCGCCTGCCAAGTACAGGGCTTTGAGGCTGGAGAGGTCGTACTTGGTGAGGTAAGCAGGGTCTTGTTTTTTAAGCACACGGATGGCGGTGGGCGCGCTGAACATATGGGTGACCTTGTACTTTTGCACAATGCTCCACCAAATACCGCCGTTGGCTTCACCATCCATGTCGCGGATGGGAGTGCCTTCGTAAAATACGGTGGTCATGCCCGCAATCAACGGGCCGTAGACGATATAGCTGTGGCCCACTACCCAACCAATGTCGCTGGTGGCAAAGTACACCTCACCGGGTTTGGCATCAAAAATATATTTCATGCTGGCAGCCAATGCGACCGCATAGCCGCCGGTATCGCGTTGCACGCCTTTGGGCTTGCCGGTGGTGCCGCTGGTGTACAGGGTGTAGCTCACATCTTGCGCTTCCAGCCATTCGCAAGGCACCACAGCGTACAGATGTTGTTTGCGTGCAGCCGAGTAGTCTGTTGCGGGAATAGCTAGCAACTCAATAGCGGCCAGTTGCCGGTTCACCATCAGCACCTGCGCCGGTTTGTGGGCTGCGAGCTTGATGGCTTCTTCCAGCAGCGCGGTATAGGGCACCACTTTGCCACCGCGCGAGCCGGCATCGGCCGTGATGATGACTTTGGGCGCTGCGTCATCAATGCGCTGCGCCAGCGACACACTGGCAAAGCCGCCAAACACCACCGAGTGGATGGCCCCAATGCGCGCGCAGGCCAGCATGGCAAACGCGGCCTCGGCCACCATGGGCATGTACAGCAGCACGCGGTCGCCCTTGCCTACGCCCATGTCTTTCAAAATGGCCGCCATGGTTTGCACTTCCTGGTGCAGTTGGCGGAAGGTGTAGGTTTTTTCGGTATTGGTCTCGGTGCTGACATAGACCAGCGCAGCCTGGTTGGCGCGCTCTTTCAAATGGCGATCGACCGCGTTGTGGCACAGGTTGGTGGTGCCGCCGACATACCACTTGGCAAACGGCGGGTTGCTGTAGTCGCAGATCTGCTGGGGCTGGGTTTGCCAGTCGATCAACTGCGCCTGCTCTTTCCAAAAAGCATCGCGGTCGGTAAGCGAGCGGGCATGAAAGTCAGCAAACTGGGTCATTGTGGTGTCTCCAAAACGTATGAAACTGAATTCATAATTATGTCGATGGGGCTTGCTGGGGTCTGACGGTGCAGACGCAACCGACCTGGCGCCCGCCGTTGGCGGTATGTTGATGCAGTTTAAAATTGAAACTTCGTGCCATCCCGGCGCAAAAAACCACTTCAGGAATCACATGCACTACGCAATTTCAACCACTTGGGGCCCTACTGACATCACCCGGGGTGCGCTGCCATTTGTGTTCGCGGCCTCAGCGCTACAGGCGGGCGATACCGTCATGATCATGCTGTTTCATGACGCTGTCACTATTGCTCTGCAAGGGGCGCACCAAAAAATGATTCCTTTTGGCCCGCCCTCCCGGTTTGAAGAAATTTTTGCGCACCCCAATGCCAAGGTGATGGTCTGCAAACCCTGCGCCGAGATTCGCGGCATCCAGGAAAACATGCTGGTGAAAAACTCGGTGTTTGGCGGCATGAATGATCTGCACGCGCATGCGTCGCGCGCAGACGCCAAGCTGGTCAATTTTTAATGGCGGACCAGCGCACCGTGCCTCAAACGCTGCGGCTCGTCAACGTCGCGGAAATCACCTTTCGCCAAAGCGAGTGCGCGCGACCCTGAAGCGAGTGCGCGCGACCTCAGGCCGCTGTGATTTTGGCCACCCGAATCAAACGGCCCCAGCGCGTGATCTCGGTCTGCAAAAATGCCTCAAACTCCACGCCGCTTTTGGGCGTGACTTTAAAGCCCTGCGCTTTGGCGCGCTGCTCCACTTCGGGGCTGAACATGGCCTTGACGATTTCGCGAGCGTATTTGTCCACAATGGCGTCCGGCGTTTTGGCAGGCAGCATGGCAGCAGTCCAGTTCTCAACAAACAGGCCCGTCATGCCCGCCTCCAGGCTGGTGGGCACCTCGGGTAGCAAGGCGTTGCGCGTCAGGCTGCACACGGCCAGCGCTTTGAGCTTGCCGCCTTTGATATGCACCAGTGACTCCGGCAGGTTGGAGAAAATCACATCCAGTTGACCGCCGATCAGGTCGATCATGGAGGGCGCACCGCCCCGATAGGGAATGTGCGTCATTTTGGATTTATTCAAATCATTGAACAAGGCCATGGTCAAGTGCGGTGGTGTGCCATTGCCACTGGTGCCAGCATTGAGCATCTTGGTTTTAGACACCGCGATGAGATCTTTGAAGCTGTTGATGCTGCTGTTGGCAGGCACCACTACCACCATGGGCGAGCCGACCAGCAGGGCCACTGGGCGCAGGTCCTTGACGAAGTTAAAAGCGCTGTTGGGAAACAAGGTGACGTTGGCTGCGTGCGTGAGCGTGACCGCCAACAGCTGGGAGCCATCTGCCGGGCCTTTGGCCACCAGCTCGGCACCAATTTGCGCGTTGCCACCGGCCTTGTTCTCCACCACCATGGGCACTTTCCAGGCATCGGAGAGTTTTTGCGCCACGATGCGGGCCATGACATCGGTCAAGCCCGCCGGTGGGAAGGGCACGATGTATTTCAGCGTGCTGCCCGCACGGGGAAAATCCTCTGCCCAGGCGGGCAAACCCAGCAAGCCGGTACTGGCTGCCGCAGCGCCTAAAACTACATTACGTCGTTGCATGGTCATGGTAGGTATTCCTTTTTAAAAAAACCAGTTACATCGTTCTGTCACACGCATTGCAAGGCGCTCAAGCCGCCAGCTTTTCCAGGCTTTGCAGCAAGGCATCAGGCACATTCAGCCCCGTGGTCTGCGCTTGGCGCTCCAGCTTCAAGCGCCTGCTGCCCGCCAGGCGCACGCCGTCGTCCAGCAGCATTTCGGTAATCAGCACCTCCATGCGTGCGTAGTAGGCATCTGGGCCTGCCAGCGCGCCCGGGTCGATGAGGATAAACGCCTGGCCGATGCGCGGCGCATTGCCGGCATCGACAAAAAAGCTCGATGCTTCAAAGCCAAACTGCGCGCCAATCACGGCGGTGACCAGCAGCTCCACCATGAGCGCCAGCATGGAGCCCTTGGGGCTGCTGACTGCCCCCAGCGGCAGCATGGAGCCATCCAGCCCGGCCTGTGGGTCGGTGGTGGGCTGGCCGTCTTTGTCCAGGGCCCAGCCCAGTGGAATGCTTTTGCCCTCTTTGGCGGCCACCATCAGCTTGCCGCGTGCCACCTCGGACAAAGACAGGTCCAGCATCAACGGGGCGGCCGCTTTGCGCGGGAAGACGGCGGCTATCGGGTTGGTGCCAAAGATGGGGTGCTTGCCGCCCGCAATGGGCATGGCAGCCGGTGAATTGGCAAAGCCCATGCCCACCAGGCCCGCCGCTGCGGCGGCGCGCAAATGGTCTACCACTACGCCGCAATGGTGCGAGTTGGTCACGCCGACAAAGCACACGCCCAGTTCACGCGCGGTGGTGATGGCCTCGTCCACGGCCAGCGCGCAGGCCGGGAAGGCCAAGCCTTGCTGGGCATCGACCAGCAAGGCCGCGCCTTTGCGCCGGGTTACCGTGGCCACGGCCGCGCCGTTGGCCCGGCCATTGCGCAAATGGGTGGTGTACTGCGCCACGCGCGACAGCCCGTGCGAGGCCAGGCCCTGGGCCTCGGCCAGCACCAGCGCACGCGCGGTGCTGCTGGCCATAGCGGCATTGGCACCGGCCTGCGCCAAAGCGCGCTCCACCAGTTGGGTGGCTTGCTGCAAAGTCAAAGTGGTCATGAGCGCAGTGCCTCCAGCACTTTATCGGCAATTAAAAAACTCACGCGTTCGTTGCTTTCAAAGCTGACGCCAGAGATGTGGGGCGTGAGCAGCAAGCCGGGGCAGTTTTGCAGCGCAGGGTCGGCAAGCATGGGCTCGGCATCAAATACATCCAGCGCCGCGCCGCCCAAATGGCCGCTGCGCAAGGCCTGGGCTACGGCCTGCACATCGACAATATGACCGCGCGAGGTGTTGATGAGCACGGTGCCGCGCTGCATAGCGGCAATGCGCTGCGCGCCAAACATGCCGCGCGTGCTGTCTACCAAGGGCACATGCAGGCTCACCACATCGGCCTGGGCAATGACTTCATCCAGCGTGCTGGGCTTGACCTTGTGAGCCGCAAAGACGGGGTCACTGCGCTCTAGCATGGCATCAAAAGCCATGACCTGCATGCCCAGCGCCTGCGCCAGTTGGGCGGTGGTTTGGCCAATATTGCCAAAGCCGATCAGGCCCATGGTTTTACCTGCCATCTCCCGGCCCTGGCTCAGTGCGTTGCGTGGCCATTGTCCAGCCGCCACTTGCGCAGTCGATCCATACGCGCCGCGCAGCAGCAGCATGGCCGTGGCGATCACATACTCAGCCACGCTCAGCGCGTTGGCCCCGGTGGCGGGAATGACCTGCATGCCCTTGGCCTGGCAGCCGGTCACGTCAATATTGTCCAGCCCCACACCGAGTCGACCCACCACTTTGCATTGGCCCAGCGCGGCCAGCAAGTCGCCGCGCACCTGGGTGCGGTTGCGCACGATCAGGGCATCGCAAGTGCTGGCTGCCTGCAGCAAGGCTGCGGTGTTCTCTACCAGCGTGGGCTCATAAAGCACTTGATGGTGGGCTTGCAGCGTGGCGACGGCGCGCTCGTCCATGAATTCAGCGATAACGATGTTCATAGGAGGGGGGAGAAGTATCTACGCTGACCGCGCACCCATGCGCGTCGGTCTGGCGTGGGTTGGCCTGATGGTTCAGGCGGATGTTTTAGGCCGACTCAAACAGGCGCGTGAGCACAAACTCGCGGTGGCCCAGCGCCTCGGCAGCCGTCAGGCGGCCATTGGCGGTGCGCAGCATGTTCTCCAGCAGCATGTCGCCCGCGCGGTCCAGATTGATCTCGCGCTGCAGCAGGCTGGAGGTGTCCACGTCGATATGCTCACTCATCAGGCGCACGGTACGCGGGTTGGAGCAAATCTTGATCACCGGCACGATGGCATTGCCGATCACATTGCCCTGCCCGGTGGGAAAGAAGTGCACCGCAAAGCCCGACGCCCCGCACAGGGTGACCATCTCGGCCGCCGCGCTGGAGGAGTCCATAAACCACAGGCCGGGGTGGGTGGGCATCTCGGCTTTGTCAATCACGCCGTCTACCAAACACTGCTTGCCAATTTTCTGGATATTTCCCAGGGCTTTCTCTTCAATCGTCGTCAAGCCGCCGGCGATATTGCCCTTGGTGGGCTGGCTGTCGGACAGATCCGAGGTTTTGTGGCGGTTGATCATGTCCTGGTAGCGGTTGAACATGAACATGAACTGGTCGCGAATCTCGGGCGTGCGGCAGCGCTGCGCCACAATGCTCTCGCCGCCAGTGATCTCGCTGGTCTCGCCAAACACCAGGGTGGTGCCCAGGCCGTACAGCTTGTCAAACGCATTGCCCACGGTCGGGTTGGCACCGCAGCCGCTGGTGGTGTCGGACTCGCCGCATTTGGTGGACACCCACAGCTCGTGGATGGGGCAGGCTTCGCGCTGCTTTTCACTGGCCCACTGGACGTACTCGCGGGCCATTTTGCTGGCCCGGTGGATGGTCTCGTGGTCGCCATGGCCCTCGATACCAAAGCCGCAGACCGGTTTGCCGGTAGCAGCAATGCCGTCCACCACTTTTTTCGTCCAGCTGTCTTCAATGCCAATCACCACCACAGCGGCCACATTGGGGTTGCAGCCGGTGCCAATCAGGGTGCGAAAGTGCAGGTCCAGGTCGGCACCAAACTGCAGGCGGCCATAGGGGTGGGGGATCGCCATCGCGCCCTTGATGTTGTGGGCCACCGCCTCGGCAGCGGCATTGCTCAGGTCGTCCAGCGGCAAAATAATCACGTGGTTGCGCACGCCGACACGGCCGTTTTCACGGCGGTAGCCCTGGAAAGTTGTGTTTTTATCGATCACGCTCATAGGTTTCACCATCTCTTGGTTTTGATATTGTGCACATGGGCATGTTGCCCGGCTTTGATGTCGGCAACGACCTTGCCCATGTCGATACCGTATTTCCATACCGTATCGCCCACCGCCATGTCTTTCAAAGCGACCTTGTGGCCAATGGGAATGTCTTGCTGCGAAGTAACCTGGATGGTTTTGTCCTCGTCCATAATCCAGCCGGTCATGGCTGTGCCTGCCTTAACGCCTTCCACCACCACCACTGCGACGGTGTCTTTGGCATCATGCAATACAAAATGAATCATTGCGTCTCCGATGAATGAATATGAGCGGATAGTTTAACGTGCCTTTGGTTTCATCACTCTGCTTGGCCGCGATTCAAGGCGACGTACTATAGGCCGGTCTTTTTTTGAGGTTCAACGCTGTAGCCGGTAGGGCTCTTCAAAATCGCGAAAATCGTCTTCCACCACGGCCGCAGCTATCCACTGGGCGACACCTGGCGCTGCGCGCAGGCGCTCTAAGTAGTCATTGACATCTTGGCGCTGGCTCAGGGCGTAAGTTTTAAAGCGCATGCACACGGGGGCGTAGTAAGCATCGGCGATGGTGAACTGGCTACCAAACAAATAGGGGCCACCGTGCTGGGCGAGCAGCTCGCTGAAGATGGTTTCTACGCGCGCTACGTCGGCGCGCACTGCCGGTTTGTCGCGCAGCACCAGGGCACCCACCTCGGGCAGGCTGGCCTCGATATTCATCATGCAGGCGCTGCGCAGGGCGCTAAAGCCGCTGTGCATCTCGGCACAAATGCTGCGGGCGCGGGCGCGGTGTTTCACGTCCACTGACCAGTGTTTTTTATCCGGGTATTTTTCGGCCACGTACTCTGCAATGGCCAAAGTGTCCCACACCACTAAACCGTCATCGACCAAACACGGCACTTTGCCCACGGGGCTGATTTTGTCGATGGCGGTTCTAAATGCCGATCCAGGCGCGAAGGAGTCAAAACGCAGCATGACCTCGTCAAAAGCGATACCTGCGTTGGTGAGCATGACCCAGGGGCGCATGGACCAGGAGGAGTAGTTTTTGTTGCCAATGTAAAGCTGCATGGTGACTTCCTTTGTAAGCCAAGATCATGCCATGCGCACGGCTGCGGATTGATGCTGAAAAGGGGCTGCACCATTGCGCTAAACGCAATTCAAAGGCGTTTTGTGATGGGCAATGGGCAGGTAGTGCGCCAGGTCTAAAGGCTGGCTCCGCAGCCGACAGACCTTGTGGGCTTGGCTTTTTGTACGGGAATCAGGCCGACGGCGCTACCTTATTCCATTTCTACATCATTAATGTCTGGGCGCGGAGCCTACGAGAGTGCTGTAGCACGGCAAGGCGACGCAACAACGACAGCAATGATTTAGAAATGGAATGACTGGTTCGCTTGCATTACGCGCCAGCCGCGTGACTGGGTCGCACCTGGTGGTGCGCTTGAGTCCGAGAGCGCGCTGGCCGCACTACTTTTCCGACTCCCTCTCCCGCACTGCGGGAGAGGGCTGGGGTGAGGGTGTCGCCCAGTACCCACGTCATCAGGCGCTACACTGGTGTGCAATCGGGCAACCCGTTCACTCCTTTTACCGTAGCACTCCGTCTAAACAGGACAGTGGGGTACACCGGGGGAGACTAAAAATTTGAGTTTTGTACCGTGCGCAGCCGCTGTGCAGGCACCCTGTGCTTTTCGAGCGGTCGAAGACGGCGATTTAGAGCTGTTTTAAATATCTATCAGCCTTTAGCCTTCAAAAAATATACCTTAGAAGCTACGCAATACATAGCATTCAGGCTCTCGTGGGGAGCCGGTAGTCGTGGTGCTGGCGGCTAAAACGCCGTTCAGCGCGGGAGAAGCGGTAAACCGATCAAAGTTACCAATTATTGGACTTATCCCGTGTACCCCACTGGCCTGCTTATTCTATTTCGTTTTCAATAATGCCATAATATAGGAATCCAAATCACCAGGATTTCACTATGGCTCGAATTGCACGCGGCGAAGAATTTGTACAGC
>JAYVGI010000440.1:0-9030 GCA_043772355.1 Polaromonas sp. | reverse complement strand
GCTGTACAAATTCTTCGCCGCGTGCAATTCGAGCCATAGTGAAATCCTGGTGATTTGGATTCCTATATTATGGCATTATTGAAAACGAAATAGAATAAGGAGGCTCTGTCGGAAGCCAAAGGTAATCGTCAGCATCAAAAAACTCAGCCCCCCATTGGGTGGCCAGCGCTTTGCCCAGTGTGGTGGTTCCACTACCTGAAGCACCTGTAATAAGTACGCGCATGTCTAAGTTCTGGTAGGCAGAATTACTCCGGCAAGGCCTTAGCTAAAGCGTTACGCAGGTTTTGTAAATCTGCGTGGACAGTCTCAAACACCATGGCATCATCTACTGCATCATAGCCATGAATAATGCGATTGCGCAAACCGACGGCGAGACGAATATCGGGAACGGTCTGCGACCAACTGGCATCAAGCTTGTCTAACCGACCACAGGCTTCGCCCAAAATTTCCAGTTGCCGCTCTACTGCTGAGCGCAACATGGCATTTGCGATGTACTGGTCTAAGCTCGCATCACCTAAAAACGAGGTAGCAGCGTCAATCGCACCTATAGCGTCAAATAAGAGTTTAGGCGCTCGTTCGTGCATAGATGGGCATGCGAGAGGCTGCGACGGATTTGGCGAAATATGGGTTGTGCACTGAGTTTGCGCTAACGAGGTCAACAGGCTTACCCAACAACGCCTCTAGGCTCTCCGCTAAGGCTATCCAACGGCGGGCTTTACTGGTATCAGCTTGAGCATCGAGCTCGACAATAAAGTCGTAATCGTTGGGCACAGTGCCTTGCGTGGCCGAGCCAAACGCGTCTAAGCTGCGCACACCGTAGGTAGCGCACAACTGAGCAATGCTCTGTTTGGCCTTGAATAAAGTAGCGTCCATGATGCATTATCTGTTTTTTATAGAGTAACGGTCAAAATACCGTGGCCGGATTTTGGGACAATACCCCCTATGACCGTACAACCCAAAGCCCATACCCAACTCCAGGAAATCACTATCACCCGCCCGGACGACTGGCATCTGCATGTGCGTGATGGCGTGGCGATGCAGGCGGTGGTGCCGCATACGGCTGCGCAGTTTGGCCGGGCGATCATCATGCCCAATCTGCGGCCCCCTTGCAGCACGGCGGCGGCGGCACTGGCGTACAAGGCGCGTATTGTGGCCGCTGTGCCTGCTGGCGTGCAATTTGAGCCTTTGATGACCCTGTATTTGACCGACAACCTGGCTCCCGACGAAATAGCGCGCGCCAAAGACGCTGGTGTGGTAGCTGCCAAGCTGTACCCCGCGGGCGCTACCACCAACAGCGATGCGGGTGTGACCGACATTCGCAAAACCTACAAGACGCTGGAGGCCATGCAAAAAGCTGGCATGTTGCTACTGGTGCATGGCGAGGTGACGGACAGCGAGATTGATTTGTTTGACCGCGAAGCGGCGTTCATCGACACCAAGCTGATCCCGCTGCGCAAGGACTTTCCTGAACTGAAAATAGTGATGGAGCACATCACCACCCTGGACGCGGCGCACTATGTGCGGGATGCCAATAAATTTACCGCCGCCACCATCACCGCGCACCATCTGCTGTACAACCGCAACGCGCTGTTCTTGGGCGGTATGCGGCCGCACTACTACTGCTTGCCAGTGCTCAAACGCGAGACGCACCGCGTGGCGTTGGTGAAGGCCGCCACCAGCGGCAATGCCAAGTTCTTTTTAGGCACCGACAGCGCGCCGCACCCAGCGCACCTCAAAGAGCATGCCTCGGGCTGCGCGGGCTGCTACACGGCGCTCAGCGCGCTGGAGCTGTATGCCGAGGCCTTTGACAGCGTGGGCAAGCTGGGCAAACTGGAGGGCTTTGCCAGCTTTTTCGGGGCCGATTTTTATGGCCTGCCGCGCAATACGGGCACCGTCACTTTGCGCCGAGAGAGCTGGACACTGCCCGAGGCGCTGCCCTTTGGCGAGGCATCGCTCAAGCCGCTGCGCGCTGGCGAGGCGCTGGCATGGCGCTTGGTGGCACCATAGCCGCTATTTTAATGCCAAATAAGCTATTAGCCATCTAGAACATTGCGGGAGCAGCTATCAAACAAATAGCGCCTACGGTCAGCTTGCCTATGCTATTGGCGCGCATGGACTGGCTGGCACCATGGTGGGACCCCTGGCGCGCGGTAGGCCAGCGGGTGGCGGCGCGGGTGCTGGCAGGTGCGCGGGTGTGTGATGCACTGAACGCGCAGCAGCAGGCCGCCAGCCTACAGCCGCGTAGCCCAAACCCTTCGGCAAACGTCCCAACCAACACTACAGCCACCGCGCCCATCCAGTTTGTGCCGCAATCGGCTCTGCCCGACGGCAGCGCCTACGAAGCCTTCATTTTTGAGACCGACCAAGTCCCTACGCGCGAGAATCTGCACGATTTTTTCAACGGCCTGGCGTGGCTGGTGTTTCCGCACACCAAGCGACGTTTGAACGCGCTGCAATATGGCGCGCTGGCGGCAGACGGTGTGCGGGCCACGCGCGGCGCGTTGCGCGACGCACTGACGCTGTTTGACGAGAACGCGGCCATCTGGCTCTGCGCTGGCCATGCTGCGCCGAACGCCAATACCACGGTGAACGCCGCCACAGACCTGCAGGACGCACTGCGTGCCAGGCAATGGCAGCGCGCCTTTGTAGAGCTGCGCGCACACTGGCAAGACAACCCGCCAATGTTGTTTGGTCATGCGCTGCTGGAAAAACTGGTTACACCCTATAAATCCATCACAGCCCACGTATATATTTCGCAAGCAGCTACTAAAATCGTAGCTATTGCAGACTTAGACGCCGCTACCGCCTTACAGTTACGCCCCGCAGAGCTCGCCACCAAGCCCTTTATCCCCTTGCCCGTACTGGGCGTGCCCGGCTGGTGGGCGGCCAACGACGCGCCTGCCTTTTACGACGATGCGCAGGTGTTCAGAGCCCCGCGCGAACTAGCCGCGCCAAAGCCGATTTCGGCACCAAAACCATAAAAAATACAAGGCCGTGGCGCACGACACTTGATTTTTGTCAATTTGGCCCTAACATTCTCGGCAACGGCCCATCTTCTTGGGCTATGAATACCACACTGCTATGCAACGCATCTTCTTGTTTCTAGCCACCAACATTGCCGTGATGGTGGTGCTGGGCATCGTCTCCAGCATCTTCGGTCTGGGCAACTATATGGGCCCGGGCGGCCTCAAATTGGGCTCGCTCATGGCCACCTCGCTGGTGGTAGGCTTTACGGGTGCCATCATCTCGCTGCTGCTGTCCAAGTTTATGGCCAAGCGCAGCACCGGCGCGCGCGTCATCGAACAGCCTCAAAATGCCGACGAGGCATGGATCGTAGAGACCGTGCGCAAGTTTGCTGACAAGGCAGGCATTGGCATGCCTGAGGTCGCCATCTACGACGGCGAGCCCAATGCGTTTGCTACCGGTGCGTTTAAAAATTCCGCCCTCGTAGCGGTGTCTACCGGCTTGCTGCAAAGCATGACCAAAGAAGAGGTCGAGGCCGTCATAGGCCACGAGGTCGCCCACATCGCCAACGGCGACATGGTGACGATGACGCTGATCCAGGGTGTGATGAACACCTTTGTGTTCTTCCTTAGCCGCGTTATTGGCCACTTTATCGACAATGCCCTGCGCCGTGGCAACGACAGCGGCCCGGGCATTGGCTCCTTCGTGGTCACCATGGTGCTGCAAGTGGTGCTGGGCTTCTTGGCCAGCATCATCGTGGCCTGGTTCAGCCGCCACCGCGAGTTCAAAGCTGATGCAGGCGCTGCCAGCTTGATGGGCCAAAGCCGCTCGATGCAAGCCGCGCTGATGCGCCTGGGCGGCATGGTGCCTGGCGAGCTGCCCAAGAACATGGCGGCCATGGGTATTGCTGGCGGCCTGGGCAAATTGTTCAGCACCCACCCACCGATGGAAGAACGCATTGCCGCGTTGCAAGCACTCAAGTAACCGGTTTTTTCTTGCATAAAAAAACCCGCTCATTGCGGGTTTTTTTGCGTCTGCCGTTTGCGCACTAAAGCAAGTCAAGCACCGTGTGCGGCTTGGCCAGCACGCCCATGACCAGCGCGTCGGGCCCCACATTGACCGAGCCCGTCATGGACATGGCCGTCAGGTGCACCTGCACACCCGCCTTGGTGGCGGCAGTGCACAGCGCTTGGTAGCTTGGCATGGCCTCAATATCTTTGAGCACGCCGCTGTATGAAAAACACATATGGCGCGACAGGAGCAGCTTGGCTTTCAGCATGCGCAGGCCCATCTCCACCACGGCTTCGCGCGCTTTGAGTTTGCCCAGTTTGCGGCCTACGGGCTCGGTCTGGCCCAGGTGGCCGCGCAGTATGGGGGTGATGGACAGCGTTTTGGCGGCAAAGCCTGCCAGCGCGCTGACCGATTTTTCACCCTTGAGCGCCGCCCGCTGCAAAATGTAGCCCACATCGCCCGGCGCCATATAGGCATAGGTTTGCGCCACGGTTTCACGCTGCGCAGCGATCAAGTCCGTAATGCCCGCGCCTTTGTCTACCTTGTCCAGCAAGTCCATCACCTGCACGCCATAGCCTGCAAACAAGGCTTGGCTGTCCACGCAGTCAGCCTGTAGCTGCACCAGCTTGCCCGCGCGGGCGCGTACCGCAAACGACTCGATCCGCGCGCGGGCCACTGCCATCTTGGCGCGCTGGTAAATGGCGCTGCGCGAGGAGGCGACAAACACACCCAGCATCTGGTCAAAGTTCAGGGCCAACTGCGTGCTGAAAGCCGTCACCATGTCGTCAGTGGTCATCGGCTCCGAGCGCCCCCCGGTGGCGGCGGGCGAGTTCAGGCATTCACGGTAAAAGCGCTGCGTGGCCGCAGGGTCACGCTGGTCAAGCATTTTTTTATCCCCCACAAAAACACGCACGGGCAAGATACGCAGTTGGGGATGCGCCAAAGCGCTGGCAGGAATGTCGCACGAGGCATCGGCGACCAAACAAAGAGGAGATGTTGACATTAGTGAGATGAGCGCAGGGCACCAGGGTGGCCTTGTGGGCCAGGGAGTCCAGAGAGTAATCTAGGGTTAACCCGTATTATCAGGCCATCCCTGCCTCACCAGGCTTGCAGACGGCAAGAAAGCCCCGTATCCGCAAATAAAGCACGTCTGCCCGCACCATCGGCGTGACAAAGCGCACGTCCAGCCTCCTAGCGGCGATAATCACACGGTGAAGCCCGCTAGACCGCCGCTGGTACCGCCTGGGAAACCTGGTACTGGAGGAAGGTCCGGACTGCAAAGGGCAGCGTAGGAGTTAACGACTCTCCAGTGAAAACCGCAAGGCATAAACTGAGGATCAGAGCAACAGAGACGAGCCGATTGAGTTCGGGTGAAACGGGCAATCTCTACGCGCAGCAATACCAAATAGGCACACGTTGATCCGGTCCCGGAGAGTGTGCGGGTAGGTAGCACCGAGCCGCCAGCGCAAGCTGCGGCCCAGATGAATGGCGGTCACGTCTGCATTGCCGCAAGGCCGTGCAGATCCACAAAATCCGGCCTATCGGCGGGCTTCACATTTTTTTCGCTAAGATGCATTGCAGTTGCTCCCTCCATATGGATTGCCTGAAAATGAATAAAAGAATCAATGCGGATAAACCGCATCTTTGGAAGACTGATATTGCCGCTTCCGTTGATCAATTCAATCAGTGGTTCATGCACTTCGCACCCCAAGCATTTCGCGGCACCCGCGTTACAACCACTGAACACGTCAAGGCAGCGTTACGTGCCACTTGAGATTTACGTAGCATTGATGCGATTACCCTTAAAAGCAATCCAAGTGCATTGCCAACGCTACGCATGTGTACCGCTCCGCCCTTAGCCGTGGATCGTTTGATTGGTTTGGCTGCCGCAAGCAAAAACCTTGTCGGCAAAATGGAGCGTGGCAAACTGCCCCCAAAAATGAGCGCCTTGGATTTGAATATCGAGTTATCCAAACTCTGCCACATTATTTCAACACTTTTAGATCGGGACATATTCCCCTGGCTAGAAACTTCAACAGTGCCCACTGATCGAGAGCGCGAGCGTGCCTCAACCATCGTTGCTGATCGCTTGTGTAGTGCTGTGGCAAACCCGATCATCCGCAACGCGCAAGAGCAGCGACAACTCACGTTGGTTGGAGATTGGCTTGACGCCAGAGGCTATCAAAGGCAGAACCATCCCAACGGAACGCCACTGACCGACATGCGAACTGCGACATACGCTTTTCGCATGAATCTGCCAGTTGGGAAGACGCATAAAGTAAACATCCCCGTTGATGTCGTTGTACAGCCTAAAAAGTATCGCAAGGATAAGCTACCCATCCTTATTGAAGCCAAATCGGCAGGTGATTTCACCAACACCAACAAGCGCCGTAAAGAAGAGGCTACTAAAATTCATCAATTACAGGCGACTTATGGCAAGTCCGTTCCGTATGTACTATTTCTCTGCGGGTACTTTGGAAGCGACTATTTGGGTTACGAAGCCGCCGAAGGTACAGATTGGGTGTGGGAACATCGCATCGAAGATCTGGTGAAATTGGGACTGTAAAAGCATGATTGATAACGCAACTAATTTAGTTGAATTACAACGCGAGGCCAGCCAGGCCGAACTAGATGCTGGGAAAACGGCCGCTCAGCGTAATCGTCTTGGCCAATTTGCCACGCCTAATGCCTTGGCAGTTGATATTGCTCGCTACGTTCAATCCATCCTGGGTGAAGCACAAGGTGGTATCCGCTTTGCTGATCCATCCGTAGGTTCAGGCAGTTTTTTTTCAGCCGCGCTTACGGTTTTTGGCTCAAAGCGCATGACTAGCGCAGTGGGGGTTGAACTAGACCCTGCATTCGTCGATGTGGCTCGCAGTTTATGGGGTAGCGCCGGATTGGAGGTTGTGTTTGGCGATTTCACACAGATCATCGCTGATCGGGCATGTCCACCTGCACCCAGTGTCATCTTGGCCAACCCCCCCTATGTTCGACACCATCATATGAGCCGCGAAGACAAAGAACGTCTTCAAGCCCTCTCCTATAAGATGACCGGGGTTGACGTCAATGGACTTGCCGGTCTGTATGTTCACTTTCTTTTGCTGGCGACGGCGTGGATGGAAACGGATGGAATAGCCGCATGGCTCATTCCATCAGAGTTTATGGACGTTAACTATGGCGCCAGCCTTAAAGCCTACTTGTCCGATCACGTCACGCTGATCCGGGTACACCGTTTTGACCCTGACGAATCTCAGTTCGGTGATGCTCTTGTGTCATCTGTGGTTGTGGTTTTTCGCAAAACTCCACCTGCTGTTGATCATGCTGCACAGTTTTCCTTCGGCGGTTCACTTGCCAAGCCGCACACGAGCGATTTCATTAAGCGCGAAAAATTACGCGGAGCGCGCAAGTGGACCGCGTACCCAAGTCATGCCAAGAACGACCGCCATACGCTGAGCAACGGTACGGAACCGATGCTTGGGGACTTCTTTCGTGTTCAACGGGGTATCGCTACAGGATGCAATAAATTTTTTGTACTCGATAGAATTGAAGCGGGACATCTAGGTCTTCCAGACAAGTATCTCCGTCCGATTCTCCCCAGCCCACGCCACCTCAAACTCACGAGTGTTGACACCGCAGAGGATGGATACCCTGTACTCGACCAGCAGTTATGCGTCATCGACTGCGACTTACCCGAGGCGTTAGTCAAAACCAAACACCCTGCACTTTGGGAGTACCTGCAAACCGCCCAGTCGCGTGGCGTCATGGACGGTTATTTGATTTCCAAACGCAGCCCTTGGTATAGGCAGGAACAGCGCGCGCCAACCCCATTTCTGTGCACTTACATGGGCCGAGGTTCAGATGACAAGGCACCGTTTCGATTCATCTGGAACCGGTCACAGGCGATTGGAACCAATCTGTATCTCATGCTCTATCCATTAAGTAATCTGGCTGCAATGTTGACCAAACACCCTGAACGCGCCCAATCCGTTCACACACTGCTTAGCCAAGTAACCGGCCACGAACTCCGGGGCGAGGGGCGAGTTTATGGAGGCGGTTTGAATAAAATTGAGCCAAGTGAACTTGCGCGCATTTCCGCAGCACCGTTTGTTGCACTTTGGCCTGAACTTCAACTCAAGGCCCCACCACAGGCGAGTCTTTTCAATTAAGTGACTGCATCAAACGATGCTTCACAAGCTCGTCCCATTGCAGCGGTGACTTTAGAAATCTACCCATGCCCCTCTCCCTCATCCACCACCCCGACAAAAAACACCGCTGCTCCTGGTGCAACCAAGGCGAGGCGTTTGCTGACTACATGGCCTACCACGACGATGAGTGGGGCATGCCGGTGGACAATGAGCGGCGCTTGTTTGAAAAAATCACGCTGGAAGGCTTTCAATCGGGTTTGTCCTGGATCACCGTGCTGCGCAAGCGGGAGCATTTTCGCAAGGTGTTTGCAGGTTTTGATTTTGAGAAGGTGGCGCGCTTTGGCGATAAAGACATTGAACGCCTGGTGCTGGACGCAAGCATCATCCGCCATCGCGGCAAGATTGTCTCCGCTATCAACAACGCGCAGCGCGTGTGCGAGCTGATCGACCAGCAGGGCGCTGGCGCGCTGGCCAAAATAGTGTGGGCCCACGAGCCAGCGCCCAAGGCACGACCCCACAAGATCACGCCGGAGGTTGCCAGCACCTTGGGGCAAACCGCAGAGTCTCTGGCGCTGAGCAAAGCACTTAAAAAGCTGGGCTTTAGCTTTGTCGGGCCCACCACGATGTATGCGCTGATGCAGTCCATGGGTGTGGTGAACGACCATATGGACGGCTGCCACCACCGCGCGCAGGTAGAAGCCGCACGGGCAAGGTTCAAACGGCCTGCATAATTGGATTTGTTCATTTGCGTTATCCATAAAACACCGTGGCTACTATCGTTTTTGCAGATCTGGTTGGCAGCACAAGCTTGTATGAAAGCTTGGGCGATGCTGCGGCCTCGCGCTTTGTGACGCAGTTGATCACCAGCTTGAGTAAAACCTTTGAATCCCACCGTGGCCGGGTGGTCAAG
>JAYVGI010000439.1:0-3869 GCA_043772355.1 Polaromonas sp. | reverse complement strand
ACTGTACGCTACGGTGTCTTGCCTCAACTAAGCTAGTTCGCAAAGTGCCTACGGTGTAGGTACAGACTGCCCAAGCAGCCATCAAAAAAGCCACTAAGGGTACCCATCCTTAGTGGCTTTTGACCTTGTTGCGTGACCGTCGCGAAGCGAACCCCACAGTGGATGTCTGCGCTATCAACCCATCAGATGAAGTCCGATGGGCCGCTGTGGCCCATCAGTTGGATAGAAAGATGGGTGGTGCAGGCTGCTATAGCTTGGAGTGCCAAACTTCGGGCACCTGGGCCAGCACCTGGG
Organism: Polaromonas sp.; assembly: GCA_043772355.1. Lineage (GTDB taxonomy): Bacteria > Pseudomonadota > Gammaproteobacteria > Burkholderiales > Burkholderiaceae_C > JAAFIP01. The sequence goes on along the minus strand of JAYVGI010000439.1, from coordinate 3,575 downwards.
GTGACTTGCCGGACGCCGCGTAGGCCTCGCGGAAAGCGGCCAGCGCCTTGGCCTCGTCTTTGAGGTAGCTGAGCTCAATGCCTGCGATTTTGAGCAAGCCGTCTACCTTTTGGTCAGGGTGAGCTTTGTTGCGGGTCTCCAGCGCCAGCACGGCAAACTTGAAGTCGTTGGAGCGCACACCCAAAATATGCCCGGCGTTCATCATGTCGATGTCCAGGGTGTTGTCGGCAAACGCTTGCTTGGCCAGCACCAAGGCCTCGTTCTCTCTGGCGCTGCGGCTGAGCAAGATGACCTCCAGCGAGCGGACGCTGACGGCTTTGGGTTGGATTTTTTTGGCTTTTGCCAGAAACTTCAAGGCCCCGTCTATATCACCAATCTGCGCCTTGCCCCGGGCAATATTGCTCATCATGGCCACCACGTAGGGGCGTGAGCCCACCACGCTTTCCCACACCCACACGGCGTTCTTCCAGTCGCCCCACTTGGCCAGCTCGTCGCCCAGCATGGGGGTGATTTTGCGGTAGTGCGGGTTAATGGCAATGCCTTCGCGGGCCAGCTGCAGCATGTCGGCCTTGGCTTTTTCGTTTTTAGGGCTGTTGGGGTTGCCTGATTGCGAGATGGTCAAGGCCATTTTGACGGCAGCGACAATTTTTTGCTCGCACTCGGCGGCTTGCTGGCTGATGTAGGCAGCCAGGGCCAGGCAGGCCATCGTCACAATGGCTGCGGCCTGCGAAAACGCGGGCCGCCAAGGCAGGCGGGTGGTAGACAGTATGCCCCGCACGCCCAAGCGCGCGTCGGAGGCGGCCAGCACACCCAGGCACAGTGCAAACATGGCCCCGGTCGCGGCCAGTCGCCACGGAAAACCAATGTTGCTGACAATCATCAGCGCCAGCAGGCTGGTCAAGGCCACGGCTCGGATGGGCCCTTCATTCAAGCCCTCGGTGGTGTTATTGAAAAACGTGCGCCAGGCGGCTTTCAGGGTATAGGCGATAAGAAAGAACATGAACAGCCAGCCTACGGCACCGTATTCCCCCAACACCTGCAAAATTTCATTGTGCGCGTAATAGTCGGTTTCCAGCTGGCTACCTTCGACCTGGTACAGCGGTAAATCTACCTCCCATGCGCCAGCGCCCACGCCCGTCAAGGGTCTTAGTTTGACCATGTTCCAGGTAGCGGTCCACATCACTTTACGTACATTGAGTGTGCCGTCTTGCAGCTGGATCTGCGCTGCCCGGGCGAATCCGCGCTGGAAGGCGTTGACATCTTTGAACTCGACACCGGGGTTGCCCGATTTGATCAAACCCAAGCCGAGAACGGTCGCCAATAGCACGCCCATAAAGACAATGGTCTGCTCGCTTTTCCAGGTCGTAAAGCTAAAGCGTGAGCGGTATCTCCAGGCCATCACCGCAATGAACACAAAGCTGACCGAGCTTCCCACGTAGGCCGAACGGGTGCCGCACATCATCAGGTAGACCAAATGCAAGCCGGTGGTGACCGCCAAAAACGACAGCACGGCTGTTTTGCGTTGGTTAAAAATTAAATAGGCCGAGAACACATAGGTGCAGGCCATGAATTCGGCGGCAAAGTTGCGGTTAACAAATGTAGCTGCGGGGTTGGGCCCCTGGGGAATAAAGCGCACGTCGAACCAAAACTGCGACGCGCCCAGCATGGCCACCGCTAAGGCGCCCAAGTGCACGCCCCAGGCCAGCATGTGAAAGCGCTCGCGGTTGGCGCAGTTAAGCACCAACCAGACGATCACGGCAAAGAGAAACCAGCGAATGGCCTCTACGCCCGCCAGATAGGTATGCGACCAGGCCATGCTGCCCAAGGCGTAGACGCACAGCATAAGGGGCAGCCACATGACGGCGTGCCAGCGCAATGCCTCACGCCGGTTACGCTGGGACCAAAACAGCAGTAAGGCCGCGCCCAGGGTCATAAAAGCCACGATGATCGACTTGAGCGTGTCTTGTAGCATCAGCTCGTTGGGGACACCCAGGGCGGGCGCGAAGAAAAACATCAGCGTCAAGATGATCGCCGTCCAGTCGCCAGCGCCCAGCTCGGCTGGCAATGCCAGCAGTTTGGCGGTGGATTTGCCCACGGCTTGGGCCGCGCTTTGGAGCGGGCTTGGCGGGGAAGTGGATGCTGCTTGCTCGGCCCACGGTGCAGGGGCTACCGCAGACGTGCCAGCGGAGCTGGAATGGGCGGAGGGGTTACGTTTTTTCTTGGCCATACGTGCAAAGTGCGGCTGCGCCTGCGGGCACAGCACTTAAATTGGGGTTAACCGCCTATTGTCGCTGGTTTAATCGCCTTTTTGCAGCCAAGGGAGTACCAAAGAATTGCGCGGCGTAAGTTACTTTCTTGGGTTGTGTGCCGAGCTTGGCTGGCGAAGTCACGCCGCCAACAATTTGACCATTTCAATATGCGGTATACCCACCTCGTCAAAGGGCTCCCCGCGCTCTACAAACCCGGCTTTGGCATAGAACGCGGCGGCGCTGCGCTGGGCGTGCAAAATGACCTCGCGGTCTCCGCGCGCGGCCGCACTGTGCACCAGGGCATCCAGCACCGCACGGCCCAGGCTTGCGCCGCGCAGCACGCGCTGGGTGGCCATGCGGCCTATTTTGGCCACATGCGGGCCATGCGCAGGCCCGGCGACCAGCAGCCTGCCAGTGGCCAGGGGCATGTTCAAGCGGTTGTACACCACGGCATGCACAGCGGTGGTGTCTTGCGCGTCCCACTCCTCGCTCTCAGGGATGCCCTGCTCGTGTACGAACACCTCTTTGCGCACGCGGCCCGCGTCTTGGCCCAAGGCCTGCCAGTCGCCCTGCTCTACCCTGGTCATGGCCTCGCCTGCTTCAAAGCTGGTGAACATGTCGCGCAGGGCTTGCGGCACGGGGCGCGAAGTTTGCGTGGCGGGGTCGGCGTAGACATAAATCAATTCGCAAGTCACCAAGAGTTTGTCGCCCTGAAAAATGCCGCCAGTGAAGGTGAGGGACGAGTTGCCCAGGCGGGTGCATTTGAGCCCCACGTCCAGGGTGTCGTCGTAGCGGGCCGAGGCGTGGTATTCCAGCGAGGCTTTTTTGACGAATAAATCACCGCCTAGCTGGTGCATGGCGGCTTCGTAAGGCAGTGCCAAGGCGCGCCAGTAGTCGGCCATGGCGGTGTCAAAGTACATCAAATAATGGCCATTGAAGACAATTTTTTGCATGTCCACCTCGGCCCAGCGCACACGCAGGCGGTGGATCAGGCGGTAATCTTGGCGTTGTAAATTGGACATGGGGTTACAGGTTACAGGTTACAGGTTACAGGCTGCTCGACCATAGGGCTTGGCGCAGGGCGGCGGCGGCATGCTGGTGGGCCAGCTTGGCCTCGGGGATCGTGCGGCCCATTTTAATAAACTCGTGCGTCACGCCACGGTAGATCTCCAGCTCCACGGCCACACCCGCTGCGCGCAGCCGGTCGCCGTACAAAATGCCTTCGTCTACCAGAGGGTCGCACTCGGCCAAGCCTATCCAGGCCGGGGCCACGCCGCTGTGGCCATGCGCGTTGAGCGGTGCAAAGCGCCAGTCGCTGCGCAGAGC
>JAYVGI010000438.1:0-2464 GCA_043772355.1 Polaromonas sp. | reverse complement strand
ACTACGCGGCTGTCCTCCGTGGCTGCCTAGGGCAGCCACCTCCCCCTTGATGCCGCTACGCCGTCCAAACCACGCACCTGGGCAGCCAGTAGGGCGGGTGCGCGACGGCACAAAACACGCAGTGCTGGAGAGGGGGTGTTTGCACTGGTTGCTAGAGCACCCGCCAAGCCTGAAAGATAGTGCTTGGACTGGCCGTGGAGCGCCCACCAAGTTAGCAAGTCCGTGCAGACGCTGACGACCGAGCACCCACCCCGCTGGCAAGATCAGGTCGGCGGTGCACTTAGCGCAGCGGCATCAAGAAGGAGGCAGCGGCCCTACGCCGCAACGGGGGACAGCCGCGGAGCTTAGTGCACCGCCGACCTGATCCCGTACAAGACACGACCTAAGCACCGACCTGATCCCGCAAAACAACAAAATACACCGCTCAAACCAAGCTAACCCGCAAAGCCAGCCCCGCCCCCGGTTACACTGCCATTCCACCCACCCAAAACACAGGAGCTGCACACCATGTTGGGATCATTTTTTGGCATCGCCGACTACAGCGCCTTTGCCATCGCCATCATCGTGTTTTTGCTCATCCCCGGCCCTGGCAACCTCGCACTCATCACCTCCACCAGCAAAGGTGGCCTTCGCGGTGGCTTGGCGGCTACGCTGGGTGTGATTGCTGGCGATCAAGTCCTCATGTGGCTGGCAGTCGCAGGTGTGGCCACACTGCTGGGCACCTACCCCGCAGCCTTCCAAATCGTCCAGTTCGCCGGCGCTGTTTACCTCGCCTTTCTGGGCATCAAAATGCTGCTCGCCAAGCCCGGTGACACGCCCATTATCAATATGGACTCCAGGCGCTTCTTCATGCAGTCGCTGGCCATCACCTTGCTCAACCCCAAAGCCATCGTCTTTTACATGGCCTTCTTCCCCCTGTTTATCGACCCGGCCCAGCACCAGGGCATGCTCACCTTCGGCGTGATGGCTGCCACGGTGGCCGCACTCACTTTCCTGTACGGCAGCACCTCCACCCTCATCACTCATTTTGCCGCCGAGCGCATCCGCTCCAGCCCGCGCATGACGAGCGCGCTTAACAAAATTGCCGGCCTGTTTCTCATTGGCTTCGGGCTCAAATTGGCCCTCTCCAAATAACCTATCTTCCAGTTACCTGCCTCCCCGTCATCTGCTTTTTCCAGCCTCAGAACAATGAAAATATTTTGCGTTGCCAACCAAAAAGGTGGTGTCGGTAAAACCACCACCACCGTCAACCTCGCCGCCGGATTGGCCAAGATAGGCCAGCGTGTGCTGATGGTCGATCTGGATCCGCAAGGCAATGCCACCATGGGCTCGGGCGTGGACAAACGCAAGTTAGAGCTCAGCGTGTACGACGTGCTACTAGAGTCCGCCAGCATTGCCGAGGCCCGCGTGCGCGCCGACAAATGCGGCTACGACGTGCTGGGTGCCAGCCGCGACCTGGCCGGTGCAGAGGTAGAGCTGGTAGGCCTCCCGCACCGCGACCAACGCCTGAAAACTGCTCTCGCTTTGGTAAAGGCCGACTACGACTTTGTCCTCATCGACTGCCCGCCGTCGCTCAGCATGCTGACCCTCAACGGCCTGTGCAGCGCCCACGGCGTCATCGTGCCCATGCAGTGCGAATACTTTGCCTTGGAGGGCCTGACCGACCTGGTCAACACCATCAAACAAGTGCACGCCAACCTCAACCCCGACCTGCAAATCATCGGCCTCTTGCGCGTGATGTTTGACCCGCGCATCACCTTGCAGCAGCAAGTGAGCGACCAACTCAAGGCCCACTTCGGCGACAAGGTATTTAACGCCGTCATCCCCCGCAACGTGCGCCTGGCCGAAGCGCCCAGCTATGGTCTGCCCGGCGTTATTTTTGACCCAGCGGCCAAAGGCAGCGTGGCTTTCGTAGAGTTTGCCAGTGAAATGGTAGCGCGCATTCAAAATATGTAGCCCGTGGGCCAAATCGCTGAGGGCTCACCCCCCGCAAATGAGGGGGTTGTAAAAGGCTCCCTGTTACGTAACATCGTGTGTGTACCCGTACCAAACAATTCCTGAAGGAATCGCACGTACAGGTAGTACACCGATTAACGTATATTCAGGACTATCCCTCATGGCAACACAGCACGCACCACTCAATTCACTTCGCCTCCTGTCTCTGGCGGTATTGTTCGGAGCAACCCTCTCTGCATGCGGAGGCGGTGATTCAGCTGCTGTAGTAAGTGCACCCGCCCCAGCCCCGGCGACCGGCACGCCAGCTCCGGCGGCTAGCACCCCTGCTGCACCCGCCCCAGCCCCAGCTCCAGCTCCAGCTCCAGCACCAGCACCAGCACCAGCACCAGCTCCAGCACCAGCACCAGCTCCAGCACCAGCTCCAGCTCCAGCTCCAGCACCAGCCCCAGCGCCAGCCCCAGCGCCAGCCCCAGCGCCAGCCCCAGCGCCAGCCCCAGCGCCAGCGCCA
>JAYVGI010000437.1:0-8940 GCA_043772355.1 Polaromonas sp. | reverse complement strand
GCCGCGAACTTTCCGCGAACCCGGAATTGATGTCTTAACTTTGATAATGGGAAAAATGGACAAAAATCTTCCGGCATTTGATATGAATCCCGAAATGCTCAGAATTGACAGCGATTTGCAAATCGGAGCCAAAAAACTAGATGGACCCCGGCAACACCGACGAAGCGCTGCGCGAAGTGGCGCTGGACATTGCCGAAGGCGCCGACATGGTGATGGTCAAGCCCGGCATGCCCTACCTGGACATTGTGCGCCGCGTGAAAGACGAGTTCAAAGTACCCACCTTTGCATACCAGGTGAGCGGCGAATACGCCATGCTCAAGGCTGCAGCGATCAACGGCTGGCTCGATCACGACGCGGTGATGATGGAGAGCCTGCTGGCCTTCAAACGCGCGGGGGCGGACGGGGTGTTGACCTATTTTGCGCTCGACGCGGCGCAGTATTTGCTGCAAAATAAATAGCTTTCACCATCATGCTTTAAAACGCTAGCGGCCTCAAACAATTTTGTAAAGACCCACAGGTATGTTCACAGCGTCGCTATTTTTGGTCAATGCACAGCAGACCCAACGCCTGGATGCACTGCCCGACTCACTACCAGACAAAGGCTTTATCTGGTGGGCATGCACGCGCAGTGAGTTGGAGCTGGGCTGGGCCGACTTTTACAGCCAATTGCAGCGCTTGACGCACGCCCCGCCTATCGAGCTGCACCAACAGGATCTGCTCAACGCGCAGCACCCCAGCCACTACGACTACACCAGCGACTACGACCTGATCATTTTTCGACGCCTGATGCTAGGCAGCCATGCAGTTGCCGAGATGGCGGTTTTGCCACAAAAAAAATCGGGCCCGGCGATCTTGAAGCATGTCGTTACCCAGCCGGTGGGCTTTTTACTGTACGACCGTGTATTGGTCACCGTGCATCCTGGCAGCTGCGCTACCGCAGAAGACTTTGTGCGCCGCATGGATACAGAAGCCCATGCCCGCCGGCCAACCTCACCCGCCGACTTGATGCTGCGCATGATCAACGCCATGGTGGACGGCTACCTGGACCTGCGCAAAACCCTCAGCACCCAGCTAGACCATTGGCAAACCGAGTTGATGAGCCCCAGCACCCGTTTTGTCAACTGGCGCGCCTTGCTAACTGCGCGCAACGACCTGCACTCACTGGAAGACCTGTGCGACGAGCAGCACGACGCCATGCAGGAGTGGCTGGACACACTGCAAGAGCAACCCCTGGCCTACACCCCCGAGGCACGCAGCGAACGCGATAGCCTGGTGGCGCGTAGCCGTGATGTGATCGAGCATATTGAGCGCGTGATGCACCACGTGCGCAGGCTAGAGCAGTCTGCTGAGTCCGCGGTGCAGATCCACTTTGGCGCGCAAAGTAACCGCACCAACGACATCATGCGCACGCTCACGGCCATTACGGCCGTGTTCTTGCCACTCAACTTGATCACCGGGTTTTTTGGCATGAACTTTGAGTTCATGCCCATCATCCATACCAAAAGCGGGTTTTGGTGGGCACTGGGCACGATGGTTTTTATCGCCGTGGCCTTAACGCTGGTGTTTTGGCGCAAGCGGTATCTGGCCCGCAGTGGGCGCTAAGCGCAGAGGGCGTTACTGTTTGCAGAAAACGGCAGCCTGCTTGTAGCTCAAACGAAACGCAGCGCTGTTTTGCTGCGCTTGCGACAGGAGCGAGCCGCCTTCCAGCAACGCGGTTACCACCTGCGCTTTTTCTTGGGCAGCGCGCTGTGCCAAGCCATCGCGCTGCAAGCGCGCCGCTATCGCAGTCACCAAGCCCTCGTAGGCTGTGGCCACCGCAGTGCCTAGCTAGGGCGAACTTTTGCGCTCAGCGGCAAAGGCCGAGAACAGGGCGCAAATCTCGTAGTCGGTTTTCTCCATCGTTGTGGCCAGCTTCTCGCCCACTTGCAGCAACAGTGCCTCGGTGCTGCGGGCGCGGCTTTGCTCCAGCAAGCCGAGCAGGCCGCGTGTGATCTCTTGAATCACGCACACGCCAATGGCTTCTTTGCCACCCGGAAAGTGGTGGTACATCGAGCCCTTGGGCGCGCGGGCCAGCTCCAAGATGTCGTTCAAGCCCGTGGCGTGGTAACCGCGCTTGCGAAACAAGCGCTGCGCCACTGTCAGGATACGGCAGCCAGCAGCCAGTTCATCGTGGTGGGCAGCGCCACGGCGGTGCCACGGGGCTTCTACAAACGTTTTGCCGAGTTTGCCCAGGCGCGCGGTATCAACGTCATCACCACCGACTACCGGGGCATTGGCGACTCCAAGCGCGGCTCGCTCAAAGGCTTTGAGATGCGGTATGCCGACTGGTCACGCTACGACCTGGCCGCTGCGGTGGACTACGCCTGCCAGCGCGGCAAGGCCTGGCTGGTCGGCCACAGCCTGGGCGGCCACGCGCTAGGCCAGGTGCCGCAGCCCAACCGTTTGCAGGCCGCTTACTTTTGCGGATCAGGCGCGGGCTGGCACGGTTGGATGCCCCGGCCCGAGCGTTACCGCGCCTGGGCCATGTGGAACCTGGTAGGGCCGATTACCACGCGCATTTACGGCTACCACCCGATGAGCAAGTTTGGCATGGGCGAAGACTTGCCGATGGGCGTGTACCGTGACTAGAAGCGTTGGTGCGCGCACCCGCACTACTTTTTTGACGACCCAGAGGCCAAGGCGATGACCGACAAATTCGCCGAGGTGCGCATTCCTATCGCGGCAGCAGTGAGCACCGATGACCTGTGGGCGCAGCCTGCATCGCGGGACGCATTTTTCAAAGGCTACAGCGGCACGCAGGTGGAGCGTATCGACTTATCTCCTGCCGCATTGGGTGCAGCGCAGGTGGGGCATATGGGCTACGTTCGCGTGCAGGTGGGCGAAGCGTTGTGGCCGCAGATGCTGGGCTGGTTGGGGCAGCACGGCTTGAAATTGTGAGCAATTGCAGAAGGCTGAGTACTATGAAAAAAATAGCTGCTACCGTGATATTCTATTTGCCTAGAGCCTTAACCGGTTTACAAAACTAGGGCGTTTTTATGCCAAACTGTGTGGCCGCATTGTCCCAGGCGATTTGGCGTGCCACATCGAAAGGCAAAGCGCCCAGCCAGCTGCGATAGCCACGCATCAGTTCTTCGTAGTATTGCCAGCGCTGGTTGACCCAAGTGTCGGAGCCGATGACAAAGCGGGTAGGAAACTCCTGCACCAGCGCGCGCCACTCGGGGCTGAGCTTGCCGTCAGCGCCTGTCAGGCCAGGGCGGTACGACAGCTCGCCCATCAGCAGCGGGTATTTCAGCAGCAGGGCCCGCACGCGCTCTACGCTGGCCCCGCCAATGCCGGTATGCGCCCAGACCAGCTTAGCCTTTTGGCCTTTGCTCAGGGTGTGTGCCATCAAGAGGTCTATCGCCGCGTCGTCCACATGGGCCAGCACGGCCAGGCCTTTGTCTTCGGCCAGCAGCATCAGTTTTTTGGCGACCGCGCCATTGGCATTCTGGCTGTCGTAGAGGTGAAACTCGCCAATGCCTTTGTACGGCCCAGCCTCTGTGCCGCGCGCCAGCTCAGAGAGCACCATGGGATAGATCGACTCGTCTTTGAACCACGTACTGTAGTCGTCCCGGTTGCGGTACAGACGCACGAAGGGCAGCACCGTCACGCCTGCTTTGGCAGTCTGGGTGGTAGCAGCGGCCAGTGAGCGCGTGCCGTCGTTGGGCCGCGAGTTGGCCACGATGGCGCGCACACCGCTGCGCTGCATACGTCCCAGTACATCGGGCAGCGGGTGCGCCGCCTGCGCCTCGTCGTTGTAATGCAGGTGCGCGTCCAGCAAGGGGCCGGTGTAGTCCGCAGCATGCGCCAAAGAGGCGGTCAAGCTGATGAGCGCTACTATATATTTCATAGCTTGTCTCGCAACATTCTTGCTGACTACTGGGCCAAAATAGTCAAAATCACCATGACAAAGCGCTTGCTGTGCACCCACTTGGCATCAAGCGGCCACATACTGCGCAAAAAACGCCAACGTGCGCGCCCGCGCCTGCGCAGCCGTCTCGGCATTCCATGAGGCGCGCTGGTCGCAGTTAAAGCCGTGCTTGGCGGCGTAGATGTGTACTTGCACGCCGGGGTGCGCTTTTTGCAGCGCGGCCACACCGTCCATGGGCACGTAGGCATCGTCGTTGCTCAGGTGCGCCATGGTGGGGCAGCGCGGAGCGTTGTCCAGCTCCAGGTGCATGCCGCCGCCGTAGTAGGGCACTGCGGCGCTCACGCCGGTAAGGGTGGTGGCTGCGCGCCAGCTCAGCAGGCCGCCCCAGCAGTAGCCCATCACGCCGACCTTGCCGTGCTGGGCGGCCAGGTTGACGGCCGCTTGCACGTCTTGCATCAGCAGTGGCTTGACGGCTTCGGCCGCAGTCTTCAGCGCAAAGCCACGTTGCATATCCTCAGGGGTGTAGCCCAGCTCAACCCCAGGCTCGGCGCGGTGGAAGGTGGCGGGCGCCAGCACATAGTAGCCATCCGCTGCATAGCCATCGGCCACAGCGCGGATGTGGCTGTTCAGACCAAAAATTTCTTGCAATAAAACAATCGCGCCTTTGGGTGCAGCGGCGGGGCGCGCCTCGTAGGCGGCAATCTGCGTGCCGTCGGCACTGGTGAAGTCAATCATGGTTCCCATGGTGGTTTCCTTAAAAATACGTTGTAAAAATCTGGAGAGAGGGGATAAAGGCAGGACGCAGAGGACGCAAAAACTACGCAGAGGACGCAAAAGGAATACCAAAAAAATATGAAACAGTGAAGGCCGTGCTGTTGCTTCTTCAAATTTGGTTTTCTTTTCTTTTGTCTTCTTTTGCGCCCTTTGCGTAACCTTCGCGTCCTCTGCGTCCTGCCTTGAATCCCCGGCTATTCAAACTAAGCCTTCATCAAGCGGCGCTCCAAATAGTCAAGCCTGTCCTGGCCCCAAAATATTTCGCCATCCACCACATAGCTGGGCGCGCCAAACACGCCAGCGTCGATGGCTTTTTGGGTGAACGTTGCGTAGTGCTCCTGCGCCACGGGGCTTTTGGATTGTTCCAGGCGCTCAGCAGCCAGTCCGCACTCACCCAGCAGCTCAGCCAAGGTGGACTGCGCAGCCACATTGCGCTGCTCGGCCCAGCAGGCTTTGAGCACCGCGCCACTCAAAGCCATGGCGGCATCGGTGCCGTCGTGCATGCCCACGGTGATCGTGAGGCGCGCTGTATCGTCACCCGCGACCGGAAAGAACTGAGGTTTGATGTGCATCGGTAGTTTTAAAAACTCGCTGGTGCGTGCCAGCTCCACCAAACGGTAGGCCTGGCGCTGCGGCGCGCGTTGGCCCAGGGGCAGGCCGCCAGACACGGCAAACACTTTGCCAAAATCGACCGGCATCAGGTTGATGCGGGCCCCCGCTTTGCGCGCAATGGCGGCGAACCGCTCGTGCCCCAAATACGCCCAGGGGGATTGCGGTGCCAGGTAATAGTCAATTGTTAAAGCCACGATAGGTCTCCGGGTAGTTGTGCGGTAAGCTCACACTGTAACGGCGATTATTCATCTTTCACAAAACTTTTTCCAGGAGAAAAAATCATGGCTGCAAGCAATACAAAAGTCGTATTGGTGACAGGTGCATCGCGCGGTATTGGTGCCGCCACTGCGATTCTTGCGGGCAAGCAAGGCTGGACGGTAGCTGTCAACTATGTGGCCAACGCGGTGGCAGCGGAGGCGGTGGTGCGCCACATCGTGGCCGCAGGCGGCAAAGCCATCGCAGTGCAGGCCGACGTGGCGGTGCAGGCAGACATATTGCGCTTGTTTGCCACGGTGGACGAAAAGCTGGGCCGCCTTGACGCACTGGTCAACAACGCCGGCGTGGTGGACATGCCCGCCCGCGTAGACGGCATGAGCGTAGAGCGCCTGGAGCGCATGTGGACCACCAACATCACCAGCAGTTTTGTCTGCGCAGGCGAGGCCGTCAAGCGCATGAGCACCAAGTACGGCGGCCATGGCGGCGCAATTGTTAATTTGTCCAGCGCCGCAGCAAGGATCGGCTCACCTGGCCAGTACGTTGACTACGCCGCCAGCAAGGCTGCGATTGACACCTTCACCATCGGCCTGGCCAAAGAAGTGGCGGCCGAGGGCATCCGCGTCAATGCCGTGCGCCCAGGGGTGATCGACACCGAGATCCACGCCTCCGGTGGCCTGCCCGACCGCGTGGCCCAACTGGCCGCGCAACTGCCCATGCAGCGCGCGGGCACAGCGCACGAGGTGGCTGAGGCGATTGTGTGGTTGATGTCAGAAACGTCGAGCTACACCACGGGGTCGATTGTGGATGTGACGGGCGGGCGTTGAAACTGCGGGAGCTGGTCGGCGGTGTACTCAGAGTCGGAGGTACTCGGCAAGTTTTGTACAGGAGCAGGCCGGCGGTGTATTCAGCTCCGCGGCTGTCCCCCGTTGGGGCTTATGGCCGCTGCCTCCTCCTTGATGCCGCTGCGCTGAGTACACCGCCGACCAGCTCTCGCGGCCATGGCGAGCGATCCACCGTTGTGCCCCAACCAAACCGGTACGCAGCTCTGGCGCTTGGCGTGCACAGCGCAGCGGCATCAAGGAGGAGCCCAAAGGGCGGGGGACAGCCGCGGAGCTGTGCACGCCAAGCGCCAGAGCGTGCACAGCGCAGTACATTGGCCAAACTGCTGGCGCCGGTTCAGCATTGCCCCTACACTCGCAGTCCATGGACACCAAAGCCCTCGTTACCCTGCTCGCTATCGTCAACCCTCTGGCCTGCATTCCCTTTTTCATCCATTACACCCAAGGTTTTTCGCCCAAGCTGCGGCGAAAAACCATTTTGATTTCCAGCTTCAGCACCTTTGTCGTCATTGCGCTGAGCGCCTTGCTGGGTTTGAAAATTCTGGAGTTTTTTGGCATTTCTCTGGCCAGCTTTCAAGTGGGCGGCGGCATGCTGTTGCTCACCTCGGCCCTGTCCATGCTCAACGCGCAACCCGCTGAGGCCAAAGCCAATGCCGACGAAATGCACGACGCCTCGGTGCGCGCCAGCATCGCCGTAGTGCCGCTCACCATCCCCCTGCTCACCGGCCCCGCCACCATGTCCACGGTGGTGATCTACGCCGAAAAAGCCAAAGACTTCATACAGCTTGGCACCTTGGTAGCCTACGGCCTGGTCATCGCCATCGCCACCGCCCTGTGCTTCAGCCTGGCCCAACCGATAGCCCGCGTGCTTGGCAAAACCGGCATCAACGTCATGACCCGGCTCATGGGGTTGATCCTCGCCGCACTGGCGGTGGAGGTGATGACGGATGGTTTGCACAAGCTGTTTCCAATTTTGGCGCGTTGAGTACGCAATTTGAATTTAACAGCAACCTCCAAAATGAACTCTTCGCAAGCGCCATCCAACTCGCCGCTGTCGATTGGTGACATCGCCCAGCGTATTCGCCTGATTCGCGGTCAACGGGTAATTTTGGATACCGATTTAGCGGCTTTCTACGGCGAAACGACTAAGCGGTTTAACCAGCAGGTGAACCGCAATTTGGCGCGTTTTCCTGCCGGGTTTATGTTTCAACTGGACGAAGAAGAGTTTGCCTCTTTGAGGTTGCAAATTGCAACCTCAAACGCCGATGGCAGCCCAAAGGGTGGCCGCGGCGGTCGCCGTTATGCGCCCATGGCGTTCACAGAGCATGGCGCAATCATGGCTTCTATGGTGCTCAATTCACAGCGCGCCACTGAGCTGAGCATCTATGTGGTGCAGGCGTTTGTGGAGTTGCGCAGTATGTTGGCGACGAATCGGGAGCTGTCTAATAAGCTGCATTTGCTGGAACGCAAAGTCACCAAACATGACCAAGCTATTAGCGAGTTAATCGACTCAATGCGTCAGCTGCTGGCTGCGCCGGAGCTGCACAAACGGCCAATTGGCTTTGTGCATCCGCAGGAGGTGGCAAAACCCAAGGCTAAAGCAATCAAAGTCATTGCTGCAAAAAAGACTATTGCCGCAACGCCTATAAAGGTGACTCGCAAGAAGTAGCGCGGCGCTGGCACGCTGAGTCGATCACAACTTGTGATCGACTCACAAAACTCTAGCTAAGGCGTTAGGCGAGTACTTGAATTCGCCTAACGCCCGCGTGCCAAGCAAAACCGGGATCAACGTCATGACCCGCCTCATGGGCCTAATCCTCGCGGCGCTGGCGGTGGAGGTGATGACGGATGGTTTGCACAAGCTGCTCCCTGTGTTGGCGCGTTGATTTCCCATTTTTCGGCGCGGTTGGTTTTTCGAAGGTCACGTTCTACCTTTTGTGCGTTTCGGCGATTGACGAAATTGTGCTGTCAATTGAAGAACTTTGAAGTGGGACACTCGATTCGACGCTGAGCCTCGCCTCGACCAGAGTATTTGGTGTCTGCTGTCTACCGGTAGCTTGCTTTTGAATATGTGACCTTGACGCTGTCGTAGCCGAAATGAGCTAGTAGTTTCTGAATTATCTCAATCGGACTTGTATGCTTCGGCCCTAATACAACTTCTACTATTGGATTTCTGTGCAACTCACTAAGCTCGACAATCCGATACGGAATGATCTTTGCGCCCTGGGGTCTGAATTGCTGTTGCTCGATATTGCCTGCATAAATATATGACAAGAGGCGCCACTCTCTTTCCTCTCTGAATCCTTGTCCTTTCAACAGATGAGCATGAAAGAAAAACGACTGGGATAAAAATTTTTGCTCCAACGAGCGCTTTAGATATGGTCGGTTCTGTGCCAAGGCACCGCCAGTTAAGACTATCTCGCCTTTAGGATTGAGTACGGGCGGCGAGTGTGCCTGCTTATCAGCAGATTCTCGAATTTTGGCATAAGTTCAGACTTCCTGACCCGGTAGGAACCCTGATTGGCACATCACACGAGTTGAAAGATCATCCTGGCTCCGGTTTCCGGGTGGCAGAAAGCCTGCTCGGTC
>JAYVGI010000436.1:0-7859 GCA_043772355.1 Polaromonas sp. | reverse complement strand
AAGCCAGACCCCAATTTTGAGTACTGCACAGGCTCCCCCGAAGGGGCCGACGTCCGGGGCGCATGCCCATGGCACACGCTCTGGCGCGAGCCGCGAGGTGTGGGCAAGGGACTCTTCGCACGCAGGGGACGGGAGGCCGGACGCGCGCCGGAGGCTACGCAAAAGGGGTCAGAGCAAAATTTCGTTAGGGCGTTGCGCGCTCCGAACAGAGGGTTGTCCTGAATTTTGATCTGACCCCATTTGCTTCTAGCCCCATTTGCATCTGCCCCGTTTGCATCTGCCCCTCCATTTGCTTCTATCACGCCATTTGCTGCCACGCAGGGTTTGCCCACTACAAATCCCATAGACCCTAAAAAATTATGCGTGTTCAACAAATTGGCAGAGCTTTGCGATGCTGTCGCCGCATTAGGAGCGCTACCTCAAATCTGACCCTTATGACCCCAAGAAGGGTGGTTATGTGCGGTTTGCATAAATAGGTATTTGTAGATTAAGGGTTTACCCTTAATCTACAGGTATCGCACTGCACCGTGCTTACCAGTCGGAAAGGACTGCATCATGAACCGTATTAACCAAATTCTCTTTGCCCTCTTTGGCGCTAGCCAGCCGGCTTCTCCATCGACGTCTGTCAACACCGCACGTGGCCTGCTGGAGCGCGCAACCTACGCCCGTGGCCAAAGCCGCTACGAGGCTGCACAGCTGCGTGCCAACGCGCGGGCCTTGCTCAGCGTGATGCGCTAAAGAAAAAGCCCCGACAACTTGCGTTATCAGGGCTTTCAATTTGGCGGAAACGGAGGGATTCGAACCCTCGATGAGGCTCTACACCCCATACTCCCTTAGCAGGGGAGCACCTTCGGCCACTCGGTCACGTTTCCTGTCAGGCCGTATTATGGCATGAAGCGCTTGCATTAGGCCTTTTGGCGCTAACCCGTTGCTAATTTTTGCGTTTTTCTTGCTGCCAGCTGGCGCAGCAGCATGGGCACCGTGATCGCAGCGCCTATGAGGGTCGGTGTCAAGCCCGGGGCTATCAACAGCAGGGCCGCAGCGTAGCACAGCAGTTGCTCCCAGCGCTTCATCTCCACCAGAAAGAATTTGGAGAGTGCCGCCGCCAGCACGGTGATGCCCAAAATGCAGCCAGTGAAGGTGACGGCAAAGTCATACCAGGTAAAGCCTTTGGCCACCAAGAGCAGGCTGGGGGAGAACACGAACACAAAGGGCACCAGGGCCTTGGCCATACCCAGCCTGAAGGCCATGTTGCCGGTCTTGAATGGGTCACTGCCCGCCATGCCCGCAGCAGCGTAGGCCGCCAGCGCCACCGGCGGGGTAATGTCGGCCAGCACGCCGTAGTAGAAAACGAAGAAGTGCGCCACCAGCGGCTCTACGCCCAGTTGCACCAGGGTGGGTGCAGCCACCGTGACCATGATGATGTAGTTGGCCGTGGTGGGGATGCCGCAGCCCATCAAAATGCAGACCACGCCCGTCATCACCAAAGCGGCCAGCAGGGTAAGCGCTTGGGGCGAAGCGATGTAAGCCGGAATAACGGTGCCCAAACCGCCTGCTATGGCCTGGGCCCAGGTGGTGATGATGTAGCTGATTTTGAAGCCCACGCCCGTGAGCGTAACCACGCCGATGACAATGCCTACGGCCGCAGCCGCTGCGCCCACGGCCAGCGCATATTTAGCCCCAGTCTCAAACGCCTCGATGAGGACGGCATGGCTGATGCGCCCGGTGACCTGTGCAAACTTGTGCAACAGCAGCATCGCGGCCACTGCTGCCGCAAACACGCCCAGCTTGGCGTATTCATCCATATCGGTAAAGGCAATCACCACCAGCAGCACATGCATGGCCACCATCGCGGCCCAGTTTTTGGCGCTGTTGCCTGCGTTCATGGTGGTCAGGCCCACGATGGCGCAGGAGCTGATGCCGATGAACGCCGCCATGTACGGCGTGCGGCCCGACACCAGCACGCAAATGAGCAGCACCAGCGGAATCAGCGTAGGCCAGCGCATGGCAAAGGACTGGCGCAGCTTGGGCATTTCTTCCTCTGTCAAGCCGCGCAGGCCAAAGCGCTTGGCCTCAAAATGCACCTGCATAAACACGCCAAAGAAATGCATGAACGCGGGCACGATGGCGGCGGCAATGATGGTTTGGTAGGGCACCTGCAAAAACTCGATCATCAGGAAAGCCGCTGCGCCCAGCACGGGCGGCGTGATCTGCCCGCCGGTAGACGCTGCCGCCTCCACCGCTGCCGCAAACTCGCGCCGGTAGCCCACACGGATCATCGCGGGGATAGTAAGCGAGCCTACCGTGACGGCATTGGCCACCGACGAGCCGCTGAGCATGCCAAACATGGCCGAACCGAACACGCTCACCTTGGCGGGCCCGCCTGCATAGCGCCCGGCAATGGATGAGGCAATGTCTAAAAATAATTGCCCCAAGCCCACCCGCGTGGCCAGCACGCCAAACAGCACAAAGTGGAACACGTAAGTGGCCACCACACCTACCGCCACGCCGTAGATGCCTTGGCTGGTGAGGTACTGGTGGTTGATCATCTGCCCCCAGGTCGCGCCTGCGTGCTTGAGCAGGCCGGGAAAGTAGGGGCCAAACAGGGCGTAGACGGTAAAGCTCAGTGCAATGATCGGCAGCGGCCAGCCCATGCTGCGGCGCGTGGCCTCCAGCAAGGTGCCAAACAATATGCTGCCCATCACCACATCCAGCGTATTAGGGTTGCCTACGCGAAAGGCCATGCCGTCGAACACATACGGGATGTACAGCGCGCTGGCTACGCAGCAGGCGGCTAGCAGCCAGTCTGCCAGCGGTACGCCGCCGGGTTTCAGGGCGGAGGAAACAGGTGTTTGAGAAGCGGTTTTTTTGCTGCCCGCGAAGACGAGGAAAATCAGGCCGAGGACGAAGGCCAGGTGCACACCCCGGTGCGTGGTCTCGCGCAGCAGGCCGAAGCCTGCGGTGTAGTAGTGAAAGCAGCTCAGCGCGATGAGCGCCCATTTGACGAACTGCAAAGCCGGGGAGACCACCGGACGAAAGCGCATCTCGGGGTCGAATTTTTCTTCCAGCTCGGCCAGGTGTTTGTCGTCGGGCAGTTGGGTGGTGGCGCTCATAGTTTTTTTCTCTGTTCTGGCTCCGCAAATAAAAGGGGTCAGCGCTGAATCTACGAAACTTCGCACTGGCGTGCTGCGTTCCCGTAATTCAGATCTGACCCCGTTTATTTGCTACTTGGCGCGCACACATACACGCCAACATCATGCTATTACTTGATCGCGCCGACTTCTTTATAGAACTTCTCTGCACCGGGGTGAAAGGGAATGCCTGCGCCTTTGACGGCGTTTTGCAGGTTGATGAGTTTGCCTTTGGCGTGGCCTGCGGCCAGGGTTTTTTGGGTGCTTTCGCTGAACAGGGCTTTGGTGATTTCGTACACGGTTTGGGTGTCGGCTTTGCCTGCTGTCACCCATTGCGCACCCACGGCCAGCGTGGCTACCTGGCCTACGCCACGGTAGGTTTCACCGGGGATGGTGTCTACCGCAAAGAAGGGGCTGGCCATGCGCAGGCCTTCGGCTTGCGGGCCGTCCAGCGGCAAGAGCTCAATGCCATTACCAGCGGTGGCCAGCTCGGCAATGGCGCCGGCGGGCGCACCGCCGACGAAGAAGAAGGCGTCCAGCGCGCCGTCTTTCATCTTGTCGCCCGACTGGTTGGGCTTGATGTACTCGGGCTTGATGTCGGTTTCTTTCACGCCATAGGCGGCCAAGATCAGGCGGGCGTTGACCAAGGTGCCCGAGCCTGGCTCGTCCATGCCTACGCGTTTGCCTTTGAGGTCGGCTACGCTCTTGATGCCCGAGCCTTTTTTTACCACGATGTGCACGCTCTCGGGGTACAGATTGGCGATCAGGCGCAGGTCGGGCAGGTTGGGTTTGCCTTCAAAAATGCCGGTGCCTTTTTGCGCCCAAGTGGCTACGTCAGACTGGCTAAAGCCGCTTTCCATCGCACCCCCGGCAATGCCGTTGACGTTGGCCAACGAGCCATTGCTGGCCTGCGCGGTGACGATGATTTTGCCGGGCTGCGACACCGCATTGGCTATCATGCCGCCAATCGGGTAGTAGGTGCCCGCCGTGCCGCCGGTGCCGATACGGAAGAACTGCTGCGCTTGTGCGCCAGTAGCGCCCAGTGTCATCGCGCAAGCGGTGGAAAGCGTTGCTAGTAAATGTGTGAGTTTCATACGGAGCCCCAGATAAGTTAACGTGACAGATACAAAAGCAGAGTAAAACATACCATGTACTTAAAAGCACTCAGTGAAAGCCCGGGCATGCACCCAGATACCTCCGCTCAATCAGCACAAACGCAAGTAGCACAAACTATGCCGCGGGTGCACCCCAGCCGCCGCCACCTGTTGCGCAGCACCTTGGCGCTCGCCGCTGCCTGCGCCGCCAGCCCGCTGCTGATGGCCGCTGAGACAGAACCGCAAGACGAAGTGTGGCTCGACACCGCCCGCAGCCGCGAGGTGCCCGTGCTGCTGCGCTGGCCCGCAGGCAAACCGCAAGGGGTGGTGATCTTCTCGCATGGCCTGGGCGGCAGACGCACCGGTGCCGATGTGTGGGGCACGGCCTGGGCGCAAGCTGGCTTTGCCGTGGTGCACCTGCAGCATGCGGGCAGCGACAACGTGTCCCTCAAAGGCGGCTTCAGCGCACTGCGCAAAGCCATGGCCCCTGAGCAGCTGTTAGCCCGCGTGGCCGATGTGAAGTTTGCTATCGACGAGATAGCGCGCAAGCATGCCGACAGCGCCAGCCCGTGGGCCCAAGTGCCGGTGCAAAAGCTGGCTGTAGCAGGCCACTCCTTTGGCGCGCGCACGGTGCAGGCACTGGCAGGCCAGGCCTACCCCAAAGCCGGGAGCTGGAGTGGGGTGGATAAACGCATCAAAGCCTTCATAGCACTCAGCCCGGGCCTGGGCAAAGACGTAGGCGAAAAGCAAGGTGCGCAAGATGCCAAAGCCATGCAACGCCCCATGCTGGTGGTGTCGGGCAGCCTGGACGGTGAGGTGCTGAACAATGGCGAGACCGTGGCCTCGCGCCGCATGGTGTACGACAGCCTGCCCCTTGGCGCCAAAGCGCTCTTGTGGCTAGACGGCGCCGACCACTTGACCTTTGCCGGCATCGACAAGCAAATTCCCAGCAACTTTCTCATGCGCAGAGAAAAAAGCACGCTGGCCGCAGAAGATGCCCACCACCAGCGCGTGGCGGCGGTCACTGCGGCTTGGCTGAAAGAGCAGTTGCTAGCGCAACCCATGGGCCAACCCACGGGGCTGGGCGCGGCTGATGTGTGGCTGCGGGGCTAGATTTATAAGGCTAAATATGGCTTTAGCCCAATAGAATATGGCGGTAGCAGCTATTGAATAATTCTATTTCCAGATCAATAAGATGCGTTGTTGCGTCGCCTTGCCGTGCTACAGCACTCTCCTAGGCTCCGCGCCTAGCCTCATATCGATCTGGAAATAGAATAAGTAGCAATTCAGCTGCTTATCTGCGCCTGCGGCAGTGTTTGCTGCGTCCCCAGCCGCTCCAGTTGCGCACGGGCCTGCTGCAGCTCAGCTGGGCTGCCCTCGGGCAAGTCCAGATCATCCGCATCAGGGTGCCAGGCCAACGGATCGGCCAGCAGGTCGGCCAGCGCCCAGGCGGGCGGCAGGCTACGCAGGCCGTAGGTGTTGAACTTGGCTTGCAGGGGCTGGAGTACTGCCACGGTTTTAAACCAACCGAGCGGCTTGGGGTGCAGCACAATGCCGCTGAGTTGCACATAGCTGCGGCGCTTTTCTACAGCGACGTGGATTTGCTGCGGGATCTGCGTGATCCACCCTGCGGCGTGTAGCACCGACTCACCCGTCAGCAGGGCGCTGGGGTAGGCCATCAGCAGTGCGCTGATGCGATGCTGATCAGCGGCCAATGGGTTGGCCAGCAGGTTGAAGTAAATGCCGCTGCGCGGCCCCGCCTGCTCAACCCAGGCCTTGGCCTTCCAGCGCGTCAGGTAGGCCAGCACGGTGGGTTTGGGCATGCCCATCAAGCGGCTTGAGGTGTTGACGTTGAAGACCTCGGGCAGGTTTCTCAGGCGCTCTAGCGCGCCGATGTAGGGGGCGGTCATGGTGTAGGCTGGGCGGGGGGCACACGCCGCAGGTCTACGCTACCTTGGGTAGCACTATCCAGATGGTCCACCGCGTCGGCCACGGCTTGCAGGGCGTAGAAGACGTAGTCCACCATCTGGGTGATGCCATCAGGATGCAGAGAACTCCACAGGCTTGCGGGCAACCAGCGCTTGAGGTCGGGGTTGGCTTTGGCGATGATGCTTTGGCGGTCGTTGACCAGAAATTTGCGCAAGGCGTTGGACGGCGTTAAACCGCACACGGGCGTGTAGGCCTGGATGTTGTGCAAAAACTGCTGGGCTGCGCTACGCACATTGATCTGCGCGCTGGACTGGGTGCCAATCCACCACAGGTCGTACACGTCGCGCCACTTTAGGTTAGGCCGCGTGGCAAATGCGGTGAGCTTGTCGGCGTAGGCCGTCTCCAGTGTGGCGGCCGGCACGGGGTTCATTACCCGCACCACCAAGCCATCGGGTGCCACAGGGGTGCGAAACTGCGTGGGGTAGTTGGCCAGGTAGGCAGCGTCCGTGCGCCAAAACTCCGCTTTGACCATGGCCTTGCCCGTATAGGCAGCATGGCTGACGGTGATGTGAAAGGACAGCATGCGCTGCGGGTCTTTGGATTTGTCTTGGATGTCGATGGCAAATTGTGCGTCCATCGCGCGGAACTGCTCACGCAGAATGGCCAGCACCTTGGTCAGCACTTTGTCTACGTTGACTACTTCGCGCGAGAGTAAAAAATCCAAGTCCTCAGAGTAGCGCGCTGAGCTCCAGGACAAATGCAATGACGTGCCGCCATGAAAGGCAAACTGCTGCGCACCCCAGTCGGCCACGGACATGAGTGCGTTGAGGTACTGGGCATGCGCAGCCTGCGCCCAATGGAGGGCTAGGGCGGGGCTTAGGGTACGTTTTTTCATTATTTAACTATACAATATTGCTTAGTTAAATGCAAGTTATGATGCCCACCACACTGGCAAGATGCGGTCTATGGTGCACTTAACGCAGCGGCATAAAAGGGGAGTCGTCGGCCCTGGGCCGACACGTAGGACAGCCGCACAGCCAAGTGCGGCGCCGGCCTGATCCCGTACAAGAGCAAAAAGCAAGCTAGCCAAAAGCGGCGAAGCACCTGCGAGCCCACTCTCCAAGCCCAACCCGCCAACTACCCCAATGCAAATCAAAAAGGGCCTGATTTTGGGTCTATGTGATTTGCAGTGGGTTTTGCCGTGGTGTGGACATCAGCCGACGGGCTGCTTCACCTTGACCGGCGCATCCAGATGCATCTGCTGGCCCGGGTTGGCGGGTCGCATGAAAACATCATTACTCACTAAATAGTAGCACTCCGTCTAAGCAGACCAGTGGGGTACATGGGTAAAGATTAAAAATAGGGCAACTTGTACGTTGGGTAGCCGCTTTTTGCCGAAAACCTGCCTGGCTGGCTTCTTGCAGCGCATTTTTGGTCTGGGCGGCACTACTTATTCCATAGCTTGTTCCGCATTATTTTAGAGGGCTGCAGGCAGATAGTGATCTAAAAATGGCGGCGCTCCAAGCAGAAAATTCACGGTTTTCGGCCGCTGCGCAAGCCGCCAGAGGCTTCGCAACGCCTCCAACCCGTACCGAGCGACACAATATCAGACTTCCTGATCCGCCAGGAATGCTCGATGGCACATTGCCCCCCCCAAAAGAGCAGGTTTTACTCCCTCTCCCGCTCTGCGGGAGAGGGCTGGGGT
>JAYVGI010000435.1:0-15128 GCA_043772355.1 Polaromonas sp. | reverse complement strand
TGGTTGCGCATTCACTTGACTTTCAATCACGCCGAAGCACAGGGCCATGTGGATGGCGAAGGCAACGAGGTACAGACCAGCCACCCGGTCTGGCAAATTACGCCGTTTGGCGAGGCCAACGCCTTGCTGCTCAATACCGACCGTGCCAGCGTGGGCCAGGACGGCATGCTGCGCTTTGAGCAGGGTTTGGTGGCCAATGAGGTGGTGGGCGTGCGGGTCAGTGAGCTGTCGGTGCCCTACGCCATTTGCGGCGTTCCCCCTCCCCAGGTGGAGGCCTTGGTCAGCAGTCGTGCGCCGCGTGTTGCGCATGATGACGAGCGCAGCGTGGTGCAGGCCTTGCAGCATTTTGAATCGGTACTGCGGCCCATGCGCACCGCCTATGCGCTGGCCCAAGAGCTGATCAACCGGCGCGCCGAGCTCGACACCAAGCACACCTACCACCTGATAAGGAGCGGCGTGCTGGACGTGATTGTGGACGTGCCCCAGCGCCGGGTGCTGATACGCGACGCGTTGCGCCCCTTCGATCTGGACGAAGCGGTTTGGAGCCCCCGGCCCAAGTCGGCCAACAGCCTGCCGCGCGGCTTTTCGGTGTGGATGATGGAGGAGGTGGCGTGGATCCACGCGCTGCACAGCCCCAGCGTGAACTTGCCCGAGCGCTACCGGCAAAAGCTGCTCTATTTGCGGCGCATGCCGCGTGTGCGCGCCTCCATGATCTACCCACGTCACGCCCAGTTGCTCGAAGCATTGGGTCAAGCGCCTTTGACCTATGCGCAGTTGCTGCAAGCGTGGCCGCAGCGGGTAGCGACGCTGGAGCGTGACCTGTACGCCCTGTTTGTCTGCCGCGCCATCACCACCAACGCCGATGGGGCCTACCAGCCGGAGGCACCCAGTACCGAGCGGCATCTGGCCACCGACCTGTCCACCCGGCCGGGCCCGCAGCCCGCCTTTCAGCTGCAAACCATGCACGCCCCGCTGAACTAGGCCTTGCGCGCTGCGGCTCAACACGGAGCACGCCACCTGGGACGCAGCCGACATTTTTGCATTTCCACTCCGATCCGCAGCACCCCAACCTGGTGGGTGTGCAGCCGTCCGAGCTGGCCTTGCCGTATGGCATCGCAGGTGCGGCAACCCCGGCGATGGATGCTGCGCTGGCTCGATGCCGTGGTGGACGTGCCCCTGCGCCGGGTAGCCCTGCGTGATGGGCTGCGTCCGGTGGACCTGGACGATGCCAATTGGCAGCGCCGCCCATCGACGGCGCACAGCCCGCAGGAGGGCTTTTCGGTGTGGATGATCGAGGAGGTGGAGTGGGTTTATGCCATGCACTGCAAGCAGTTTGTACTGCCATCGCGCCACCAGCGCAAGCCCATTTACCTGCGCCGCTTGCCGCGTGTGCGCGGGGGCATGCTCTACCCCCGGCACAACCTCCTGCTGGAGTTGCTGGGTCGCCAGCCCTGCACGTATGGCTATCTCTCCAGCATGTGGCCAGAGGGCAGTGACGATCTCGCGCGCGACCTGTACGCCCTGTACCTGTGCCGCGCCATCACCACCTCCACCAAAAAATCCAAGTATTCAACCGAGGGTCACCGTCTGACCCCCGGTTTCTGACCCAGGGCGACCACGACTCTGAGCTACCCAGCGATGTGTATCTGGGCACAGCCCCAGCGGGCCTGCAATAAAGGCCAACCGACTACAGCGCTTTGGCGTTAAAGCTATCCGCCTGCGCCAAGGGCCAGTACAGCTTGAACACATTGTGCTGCTCGCCCAGTGAGCCGTCCAGCAGCCCACCGGCTGCCATTTGCGGTACCAGGTTGGCCAGCAAGCGCACCTGGTTGTCGTCCAGGCGGCGCACGATGTGGTGGGCCGTGATGGCGCCCGGGTGCGTAAGGCCCGCAGCCTGCACCATCTCTTTGAGGGCATGCAGAGTTTGCTGGTGAAAGTTGTACACCCGCTCGGCCTTAGTGGGCACATGCAGCGCCTTTTGGCGGTGCGGGTCTTGGGTGGTCACGCCGGTAGGGCAATTACCCGTGTGGCAGGCCTGGGCCTGGATGCAGCCCAGCGCAAACATAAAGCCGCGCGCCGAGTTGCACCAGTCTGCGCCCAGGGCCATCATGCGGGCAATGTCGAAGGCGCTCACCACCTTGCCCGCGCAGCCCAGGCGTATTTTGCTGCGCAGGTTCACGCCTTGCAGGGTGTTGTGCACCAGCAGCAGGCCCTCTTGCAGCGGCGCGCCTACATGGTCGGTAAACTCCAGCGGCGCAGCGCCGGTGCCGCCCTCGGCCCCATCCACCACGATAAAGTCGGGCGTGATGCCGGTGGCCAGCATGGCTTTGACAATCGCAAACCACTCCCACGGGTGGCCAATGCACAGCTTGAAACCCGTAGGCTTGCCACCCGAGAGCTCACGCAGGGTAGCGATGAAATGCATCATCTCCACCGGTGTGCTAAAGGCGCTGTGCGCGGCGGGCGAGACGCAGTCTACGCCCTCTGGCACGCCGCGCGCAGCGGCAATCTCGGCGGTGACCTTGGGGCCAGGCAGCACGCCGCCATGGCCGGGCTTGGCACCTTGGCTCAGTTTGAGCTCAATCATCTTGACCTGTGGGTCTTTGGCGTTGGCGGCAAACTTATCGGCGTTGAAGGTGCCCTCGTCATTGCGGCAGCCAAAGTAGCCTGAGCCTACCTCCCACACCAAATCACCCCCATGCACGCGGTGGTGCACGCTGATGGAGCCCTCGCCCGTATCATGCGCAAAGCCGCCGCGCTGCGCGCCCTGGTTGAGCGCCAAAATCGCGTTGGCACTGAGTGCGCCAAAGCTCATGGCCGAGATGTTGAACACGCTCATGGCGTAGGGCTGCGTGCAGCCGCCGTCGGTGGTGCCTACGCTGATGCGAAAGTCGTGCGTGGCCAGCTGGGTGGGGGCAATCGAGTGGTTGATCCACTCGTAGCCCTCTGCGCCTACATCTAGCTGCGTACCGAACGGCCGTTTGTCTGGCTCGCCCTTGGCGCGTGCATACACCAGCGAGCGCTGCGAGCGCGAGAAAGGCGCGGCCTCGTTGTCGCTCTCCAGAAAATACTGCCGCATCTCCGGGCGAATGTATTCCAGCAAAAAGCGTGCGTGGCCAATGACTGGGTAGTTGCGCAAAATGGCATGCCTGCGCTGGCGCAGATCCCGAAAGCCCAGTGCGCTCAGGCCGATAAACACCAACCCCCACAACCAGCCCACCTTGAACGCGATAATGCTGAACAGGCTGAGCAAGGCCCCAAAAATACACAGGCCGAGCGCCGTGTAACGGACCGGAAAATAAGCATTCACCTTGGCGATTTTGTCTGCAATCATGCCCGCATGCTACCTGTAAAACCGGCTTTCAGCGCATGAGATGGGCTGGAAAGTGCCCAGACGGCGTGAAAGCGTGGCGTTTTCTGGCTACGCTTTGAAGAAAAGCGACAACTGCTCAGACGTGGTTTGCACCAGCTCCTCCGGTATAAAGTGGCCCGCTGGCACGGCCTGGCCAGTCACTATAGCGCTGCACTGCGCCTGCCACAGCGCCAGTGGCTGGAACATGCGCTGCACCACGCCGCGCTCGCCCCACAGCACCAAGGTGTCGCAGGCTATTTTGTGTCCCTTGGCGCGGCTGTCTTTGTCATGCGCCAGGTCAATGCCTGCGCTGGCCCGGTAGTCCTCGCACATGGCGTGGGTGGTGGCCATTTGCGCAAAGCAGCGCTCGTACTCGGCCAGCGCCTCGGGCTCGATATAGGCCAGCCCCGCGCTGCCCCAGCCGCCCAGCTTGGCGTGCAGATAGTTCTTCCAGTCGCTGTGGATCATGCGCTCGGGCAGAGGGGTGGGCTGGATCAGGTGGAACCAGTGGTAGTAGGCGCGGGCAAAAGCCATGTCGGTCGCGGCGTACATGTCCAGCGTGGGCGCGATGTCGATCACGCAGAGTTTTGGCACCTTACGCGGATGGTCCAGCGCCAGGCGGTGCGCTACGCGTCCACCCCGGTCGTGGCCGCAGAGGTAAAACTGCTCCCTATTCAGGGTGGTCATCACATCCACCATATCCTGCGCCATCACCCGCTTGCTGGCCTGCGCATGCTCTGGTGTAGCCAGGGGCTTGGACGAGTCGCCGTAGCCGCGCAAGTCGGGCATGACGATGAAAAAATCTTTTGCTAGCTGCTGCGCCACCCGGTGCCACATCACATGGCTTTGCGGAAAGCCGTGCAACAAGAGCACTGCAGGCTTGCTGCGGTCGCCACCGAAGCGGGCAAAAACCTCTATGCCGTTGACGGCAAACTTTTGTGCTGTAAATCCTTCAAACCAAGCCATGGCTGTGCTCCGCAAATAGTCAGACCTCAAGGGTACAGCATTGCATGCGCAGCCAGAGTCACCTACGAGAATCGTGCCCACCAAAAGGAGAGCGACAAAAATACAGGCTGGCTTATCCTATGAGCGGTATGCCATTGCGGGCCTGCACAAATGTCCAGGTACAAAAAGTCGTGTAGACCAGAGCAAAGGCCCACACAGCGCGCACTGCGTTTGCTTGCAGTATGCGTGCCCAACCCAGCGCCAGTGCAAACGCTGGAATAAAGTGCATGGCGTGGATACCAAAGAAGTGCGCCACCCGCAAATCGCCCCCGGTGCGCGACCATTTCACAAGCGGCAAACCACCGCTGTCGCTCAGCACACCTCCAACCCAATGGCCAGCCCGCTGCGCGCTCAAGTAGCCACCAAACCCAGTGCCAATGATGAAAGTCAAAACTAAGCCCAGTACGATCGCCAGCTTGGTCGCAGGAGGTAAGCTGTACAGCGGGTTGCGGGCAATCAGAATGCCCAGTGCCAAAGATGCACTGGCCAGCACCACAGCGCCTATGCCCATCAGGGTGTACATGGTGGCAAGAAATGGCGTTTGGGTATTAAAGTGCGATGCCACGCCTTGGCTTGCCTGCCAAGTGATGTACCCCACTTCAAACAAGCCAGCCAACACCGCTGCCCACACCACATAGCGCGCAGTCTTGCTGCGCAGCGCAGCAGCGGGTAACCAGACCATGAAGAGCGCCAGGGTCAACAGGTACACCCCGGTAGAAAGCTGAAATTTAAAGGGTTTTAGCCAAACGCTCACGCCTTGAAGCTGGCGGCTGTCTAAAAGTGCCAGAGCCAAGGTGGGAAGCGACACTACCAGCAGCGCCAAGCCAACCCAGTAAAGCGGCCCCGCAGTGTGTTGTATACGCGCGTGCAGATCGCTCTTCTTGCTTGCCTGCATATGCATCGTCGGGTTGTTCAAAGCCATCATCTGTGTTTCCTGGTATGTCGATGTGCTGTATTATCAAAATGAAATCGGCTCTGCACAATTAGTTATCTGTTCATACCAGAATTACATAAATGAATAACCAATTTGACTGGACTTTGATCCGTTCTTTTTTGGCTGCGCTGGACCACGGCAGTTTGTTGGCTGCAGCACGCGCTACGCATGTGAGTCAACCAACCATCGGGCGGCACATCTCGGAACTAGAGACGCAATTGGATGTGGTGCTGTTTGAGCGCACAGGGCGCGGGTTGCTGCCAACCCAGATGGCGGAGCGGTTGGCAGAATCGGCGCGTGCCATGGAGACCGGTGCAAACCAGTTGCTGCGCAGCGCCTCTGCCGAGACTAAAAGCGTCAGCGGTACAGTGCGCATCACAGCCAGCCAGACGGTGGCCTGCGTTTTACTGCCAGGTGTTTTAGCGCAAATGCGGCTGGTTTTGCCAGACATCCAGGTAGAAGTGCTGGCCAGCGATGCAGTGAGCAATTTGCTGCGGCGCGAAGCTGATATTGCGCTGCGGATGGCGCGGCCTGATCAGAGCAGCCTGGTCGCCAAGCGTATTGGTGAGGTAAAAGTGTGTGCGTGTGCGCACAACGACTATTTGAGGCGGCGCGGCATACCCCGGCAGATGCAGGACTTGTTGAACCATGAGTTGATTGGCGACGACCAAGGTGATCAAATCATCAAAGGTTTTGCTGCATTTGGCTACCCCGTGGGCAAGGAGCAATTTGCCTTTCGTACCGACGACTCCATGGCCTACTGGCGCGCGGTACAAGTCGGCTTGGGTATAGGATTTGTGGCTGACTTTATGATTCGGACTGACGCGCAAGTGGTGCCGTTGCTTGCGACGATGAAAATACCGCCTCTGCCCATATGGCTTACCGTGCACCGTGAGATTCGTACGAATCAACGCATCCGTGCGGTATACGATTTTTTGGCCACCGTACTGCCTAAAGCGTTCTAACTTAGGGAGGTGGAAAAAGCCAATATCCCGTTCATGGTTGGGCGGCTATCAGCGCGTCCCTATCGCCCAAAGGCAGTTCTCGCCAGTGGCACCGGTGGGCATTGCGGATAGAAATGTGTGTACAAAATGTGTGTACTTTATGCAAAACGGCTGAAAATTCGGCGCTGGGAGTGGCAAAACCATGGGTTTCACCTGTTTGTCCCTTTAAAGCACGAATTAGCCAGCAATATTAAAGGGTTTGTCGCTATGGAATATAGAGTGCCCGTGTTCAAGCGCGAGGAGTGCCTGGGTTGACGCAAAGATCGCCTGCGGGTCGTAAATATCGTCATTGGTGACGTAAAAACGGTTGGCGGCGGCGCAATGTGCCGACAACGTCGTAGAAACGTATGCTATGTATTGCGTAGCTGCTCTGGCATGAAGATGTCTGCCCTGGCTTGGTCAGGTTGCGTCTTGGGCTTTTCAAAATGGCTGTCCTGGCTTGGTCGCGTTGCGACGATGGAGGAATTTGCGCTGCAAAAATCTTACGAAAACACGCGACTGCTTGGGTAGTGATCTGGAGATTGTCCCCGCGCCTTTCTCCAGATTTTTCATCGCAAACACGCTCCATCACCGCTTGCTGGCGTGGTCGCTTTTGTCTCGCACCGGCTGTATGATGGGCTCGAACTTGGTTGCTGTTGTCTCGCACCCGCTGTTTGGCGGGCTCGAACTTGGTGACGCATTGGAGTCTGGGAGCGCGCTGGCCGGAGCACATTTCCGACTCCCTCTCCCGCATTGCGGGAGAGGGCTGGGGTGAGGGTGTCCCCCAGCACTCAACTCATCAGGCGCTACGGTGGTTTGTGCTCTGGCAATGCGTTCACTCTCTTTACCGTAGCACTCCGTTTAAGCAGGGCAGTGGGGTACACAGGGTAACGCCCATATTTTGTCGCGCGGTACGGTTTGGAGCCGTTGCGAAGCCGGTGGCGACTTTTGAATCGGCCGAAAATCGTAAATTTGCTGCTTTGAGCGCTGCTAGTTTAGATAGATATCCGCCTGTAGCCCTCTAGAATAAAGCGGACAAAGCTATGGAATAGAGAGTGCCATCCGAACCCAAAATGCGCTGCAAGAAGCCTTTCTGGCTGGTTTTCGGCAAACAGCGGCTAGCCAACGTACAGGATGCCTGTTTTTAACCTTTACCCATGTACCCCACAGGTCTGCTTAGACGGAGTGCTACTATTTAGTGAGTAACGATAAACGGGATATTGGTTTTTTCCATCTCCTTTAGAGGTATTTGTTCTTGAAACTCAGCTATGCACAGTTAGACCATTGTGTAATTCGTCCAGGTTTTTCACAATGGACGGTTTGGAGACCCCAATTTATGAAAATTCAGTCCCAAGGCACTGAAATCTTGAAATGTGCCCGCTTGGTGCTGCTCGCAGCTACCACCCTCTATTTGATGGGCTGCGCTGCCTACGCCAACCCGTATTACAACGCAGCCAAACCACACCGTACGCCAGAGGGTTTTAAAAACAATTACATGGCCTCGGCGACCCAAGGCGGGGCAGCTTTTTTTCGTTGGCAAGTTGAGCGTCTGCGCGGTGGTTTACCCAAACCTGCGCAGATGCCCACACCACAAGTGAATGCCGATCTGGAATTTATCAAAACCAATGCAATCAAACCCGGGGTCTCAGCCACGCTGGCCAATCTGGGGGGCGGCGCATCCGCCGCAATGCCACAGATGATGCAACCCGCCATCACTTGGGTGGGCCACGCCACCATGCTGGTGCAGGCCAGTGGGCTTAATGTACTGACCGACCCCATCTTTTCCCAGCGCGCATCGCCAGTGCAGTTTTCTGGGCCTCAGCGAGCGCAACCACCGGGTATAGCGCTGGCAGACTTGCCTCGCATTGACGTGGTGTTGGTATCGCATAACCACTACGACCATTTGGATTTCGACTCTGTCAAATCACTTTCGCAGCAAGCCGGAGGTGCACCACTGTTCCTCGTTCCACTAGGATTAAAAGACTGGTTTGCCAAAGCGGGTATCGCGACTGTGAAAGAGCTAGATTGGTGGGACAGTGTCGTTGAGAACGGTGTGGAATTTAATTTGACACCCGTGCAGCATTGGTCTGCCCGCAGTTTGGGAGATCGCAGTCAGACGCTGTGGGGCGGCTGGTCCGTCTTTGGGACAGATTTTCATTGGTACTACAGCGGTGATACGGGCTACAGCAAAGATTTTGCAGATACGCAGCAGCGTTATGCATCGCGCCAAACTGCAGCAATGGGCGGCGGTTTTGACATTGCCTTGATCGCCGTGGGTGCCTATGAGCCGCGTTGGTTCATGCAGGCGCAGCACCTCAACCCTGCGGATGCCGTGCAAGTGCATAAAGATTTGAAGGCTAAACGTAGCGTGGCCGTACACTGGGGTACTTTTGAATTGACCGACGAGTCGCTAGACCAGCCGCCCAAAGATCTGGCCGCTGCGCGCAAAGACCAAGGCGTGGGTGACGAGGACTTTTTTGTGCTGTCCATTGGGCAGACAAGAAAACTACCGGCACGCAGCCCCGTGCGCTGATAACCCGGGCGAAGTTTGACCTATGCAGCGGCGGGTCAGACGTGGGGATCGGCCTCCAGCAGCGCCAGCACCCGCTGAAACGCATGGCGCACCGTGGCCTCGCGCACACCAGCGCGGTCACCTGCAAAGCATTGCACCTCGCTGTGCAGCGCGCCGTTGACCGAGAAGCCAAACCATACCGTACCCACCGGCTTGGCCGCGCTGCCGCCGGTGGGGCCTGCCACGCCAGTCACGGCGATGCTGACCTGCGCCTTGGAGTGGCGGATAGCGCCAAAAGCCATGGCGCGGGCGACTGGCTCGCTGACGGCACCTTGCTCCTTGATCAGATCAGCATCGACACCGAGCTGCTCATGCTTGGCGTCGTTGGAGTAGGTGACAAAGCCGCGCTCAAACCAGTCGGACGAGCCTGCCAGTGAGGTGCAGGCGGCGGATATCAGTCCGCCGGTGCAGCTTTCGGCCGTGGCCAGCATGTAGCCATCTTTTTTAAGCTTTTGGGCCAGTAGCCCAATAGAATATTGCGGGAGCAGCTCACTATTTAAGAGCGTGTTGGGTGCGTTGTCAGCCACTGGCATTTCAAAATCTCCACATCGCAATGACCAGCAGCGTGAGGGCGGCGGCTACCAGGTCGTCCAACATGATGCCAAAACCCGCCTGGGCATTAAAGCCTTTGAACAGGCCATCGGCCCAGGCTACCGGGCCGGGTTTCACCGCATCAAAAAATCTAAAGAGTGCAAACGCCACCAGCTGTGCCCACAGGCCTGCGGGCGCAATCATCCACAAAATAATCCAAAACGCGGCCACTTCGTCCCACACAATGTTGCCGGGGTCCATCACCCGCATGTGCTTGGCCGTGACGGTGCAGGCCCACCAGCCAATAGGTAGGGAGGCGGCGATGACCCAGCCGATCTGCGCGGGGCTTAAATACAACTGCATCACCACAAATGCCGCCCAAGCCCACAGCGTGCCCGCCGTGCCGGGCGCAAAGCGCGACAGGCCCGAGCCAGCGCCTAGCGCGATGAGGTGCGCGGGGTGCGACAGCATAAAACCCACGGTGGGGCGCAGCATGCTGGGGCGGATGGGTGGCGATACCGCAGGGCTTGCGCTGTGGGGTGCTGCGGGGCTGTGGGGCTCGTTCATAGGCAGATTGTGCCTTCATTGCGAGCCGGTTTGCCTGCGCCAGCGCGACAATATCTACGCAAGGTATCCGAGAGGCAAGCAGGCAGCGATAATCAAGCCATGCGCCTCTCCCCCAAGACCGTCGGCCTGTCTGCCGCCGTCATCACCATCACCATCTGGACCTCGTTCATC
The DNA here is from genome assembly GCA_043772355.1 of Polaromonas sp. Lineage (GTDB taxonomy): Bacteria > Pseudomonadota > Gammaproteobacteria > Burkholderiales > Burkholderiaceae_C > JAAFIP01. Next base: position 5,013 of record JAYVGI010000435.1, on the reverse strand, counting down.
GTCGTAGCGCGATTGATGGCATTAAAAGGCCTGACCCCGCTGGACATTGTGCTGTGCCGCATCATCGGCGCGTCTTTGGTGCTGCTGCCGTGGGGCTATTTTATGGTGCGCAAAATGCGGGCCCAGGGTCAGGGCGAGACCACTTGGCTGGGCGTGTCACCATTGCCTTGGCGCATGACGGCGCTGATTGGCACGGTGGGTGGGTCAGGGTATGCCGTGCTGGCCTACAGCGCTTTTGTGTTTGCGCCGGCCGCGCATGGCTCGGTGCTGATGCCGGGCATGCTGCCGCTGTCTACTGCGCTGTTCTCGGTGTGGCTCTTGAATGAGCATTTAAGCAAGGGGCGCATCATTGGCCTGGGCATGATTTTTGGCGGCGCGCTGTTGGTGGGTGGGGTGTCGCTGTTCCAGGCCGCTTTCGGCTTGGATGGCACCAGCCAGGTGTGGAAGGGCGACGTACTGTTTGTCTGCGCGTCTACCTGCTGGGCGTTCTACGCCGTCACGTGCCGCAAACACGCGCTGGGCGCGGTGCCCGCCACCATTGCGGTGATTGTGTTTTGCGCCATCACCTACATTCCCGTGTACCCGCTGCTGGTGTGGGCAGGCGTGCTGCACAGCAAGCTGGCGACCGCGCCTTGGAGCGAGATTTTGTTCCACGCCATCTGGCAGGGCGGCGGCTCGGTGGTGATATCGGGCATTACCTTTACCAAGATGATCCAGTATTTTGGCCCCGTGCGCAGCACCATGCTCACCGCCGTCGTGCCCGGCCTGTCTGCGCTGGGTGCCGTCATCTTTTTGAACGAGCCCCTGTACTGGAACCTGCTGGTCGGGCTGGCCCTGGTCACGCTGGGCATCGTGGTAGGCGTGCGCGCCAGCAGCAAGGCCAAGCCTGCCCCAGCAGCGATGCCCAGCATAGCTAAAGCTTAAATCTGATCCCTACTCCCTGACTCCTGACTCCTGAAACCTCCCCAATGAAGCTGCTGGCCTTTGACACCTCGACCGACACTATGCGCATCGCCGTGCAGCACGGCGAGCAGGTGTTTACGCACTCGGGCGCAGGCGGCGCGCAGGCCTCCAGTACGCTGATCCCCGCCATTCAAGCGCTGATGGCGCAAGCGGGTTTGCAGTTCAGCCAGCTGGACGCGATCGCCTTTGGCCGAGGCCCCGGCTCGTTTACCGGGCTGCGCACCGCCTGCTCGGTAGCCCAGGGCTTGGCGTTTGCAGCCGGGGTCAAAGTGCTGCCGGTGGACACGCTGCACGCCTTGGCACACGAAGCGCACAGCCAGTGCCAGGCCACGCGCATTTGCGCTGCGCTGGACGCGCGCATGGGTGAGATGTATTTTGCGTACTATACATTTGATAGCTGCTCCCGCAATATATATGCAGGCTATAGCCTTAAAACACCTGAAAATATGGATTTGGCAGAGGATTTTGAGGCCACCACACTGGCGGGCAACGTGCGCCCGGTCTACGACGCGCTACTGCCCGCCGCCGTGTTGGCTGCGCCGTACGTAGCCTGCCTGCCCAGCGCCACGGCCATGCTGCGCCTGGCCCCGCAGTTGATCGCAGGCGGCGGCCTGGTCGAGCCGCAAGACGCGCTGCCGCTGTACGTGCGCGACAAGGTGGCCTTGACCACGGCCGAGCGCGAAGACGTAGCCGCTGCCAAAGCCCGCGCCGCATAAAACCGGCCCGCCGCACCGTGCATCTCCGCGTAAACTCACAGCCATGAGCGCACTGCCCGTTGCCCCCCCCACCGCCACCTTGGACCTGCGCGAGGCCCGGCTGCAGCCCATGCGCGTGGGCGCGTTGGCGCAGGTGATGGCCATCGAAAACGCCGTCTACCCCTGGCCCTGGAGCGAAGGCAACATCGCCGACAGCGTGAGGGCTGGCTACCAGTGCCTCCAGCTGGTGGGCGGCGAGAGCGAGTTGATGGGCTACTACATTGCCATGCAGGGCGTGGAAGAAGTGCATTTGCTCAACATCACCGTGGCCCCTGCGCACCTGCGCCAAGGCTGGGCTCGCGTGATGCTGGACGCACTGGCGCTATGGGCGCGCAGCGTGCAGGCGCAGTGGCTGTGGCTGGAAGTGCGCGTGGGTAACGCCCGCGCGATCCGCGTGTATGAACAGTATGGCTTTCGCCGCGTCGGGCAGCGCAAAAACTACTACCCGGCGGGCGACAGCCAGCGCGAAGACGCCATTGTGATGAGCTACAAACTATGAAGCTGGACGACGCGACCCTGGAGGCCAGCGACACCGAACCGAGCGCCGAGCCCGGCGCCAGCCTGCAGCTGGACGCGCGCCAACGCGCCATGCTCGAGGCCATGGGCATTACCGTATGGCAGGGCGGCTTTTTGACAGATAAACAGCCGTTAGCCAGCAAGAATATTAACCAGACAGCTATTAAAAATGTAGTGTATGGCGAGGCCACAGGCGCCCGCAATGCGCCCACCGCGCCCAGCTATGCAGCGCCCCCGCACGGGCCTGTGCCAGCCCCGGCGGCGGGTGCCGCAGCCCCCTTTGCCGCGCCTTCTGCGCCCATCACAGTACCGGCCTCTGGCATGGCATCGGCCCCTGCCCCCAGCTACGCCACGGCACCACGCACCGCTACGCCAAGCCCAGGCGCGCGTACCACGGCAGCCCCTGTCAGCTTGCAGCCTTTGCCAGAAGGCATTGCGCAGATGGACTGGCTGCAATTGCAAAGCGCCGTCAGCGCCTGCCAGGCCTGCGCGCTGTGCGAGGGCCGCAAAAACACCGTCTTTGGCATCGGCCAGCCCAGCACCGCGCCCCCATTGGCCCCGCGTGCCGACTGGCTGATTGTGGGCGAGGCACCCGCAGAAAACGAAGACGCGCAAGGCCAGCCTTTTGTAGGCGAGGCAGGCAAGCTGCTGGACAACATGCTGCGCGCCATGTTGATCGACGGCCAGCCCCTGGCGCGGCAACGCAACGTGTTTATCTCCAACGTGCTCAAGTGCCGCCCAGTGGGAGACCGCAACCCCAGCAGCGCCGAGGTGGCCATGTGCCAGCCCTATTTGCAGCGCCAGATAGCCCTTTTGCAACCCAAAATCATCCTCGCCATGGGCCGCTTTGCCGTGCAGGCCCTCACCGGCAGCACCGAGCCCCTGGGCAAGCTGCGCGGGCGCGTGCACGCACTCCAGGGCGGCGGCTACAGCGCCCCCGTGATCGTCACCTACCATCCCGCGTATTTGCTGCGCAACTTGCCCGACAAAGCCAAGGCCTGGGCCGACTTGCTGTTGGCCATGGAGACTTTGCAAAGCACAGGGCAAGCCACTGGGCAACCCCCGCCCTGATACCGCCGTGCCCAGCGGCTGGTTACGCCGCCTGGCCCGCGCGCTTGGGCCACAGCACGCTGCCAATGGCCACCACCATCAGCGCCATCGCTGTCCAGTCTTGCCAGTGCAGCACCTCGCCCAGTGCCGCCGCGCCGCTGAACACGCCCAGCACGGGGATCATCATCACGCTCAAGGTCGAGGCAATGGGCGGCAGGCTGCGCGCCAGATAAAACCAGGCTGCGTGCGCAAACCCAAACACCAGCACGGCGTTAAAGACGATGGAAAACCAGGTCGCCGTGCTCGGCACGCGCCACTGAGGCGCTTCAAACGTGGTGCTCAGGGCCGTCATCACCAGGGCGGTCAACACCGTCATCCAAAACGAAATCGCCAAGGTGGGCACCGGTATGGTGGTGCGGCGCAGCATCTGCGTGCCCAGCGCCCAGGTAGAGGCCGCCAGCAGCGCCAGCACCACGCCCAGCGGCTTGCCCGACAGCGCGCCCAGCTCATGCGACAAGAGCAGCACCACCCCGACGGCTGCTGCACCCACCCCCAGCCACGCACGCGGTGCCAGCTTGTCTTTGAACACCCAGGCCCCGATCATCGCGCTGAAGATGGGCATGGTGTAGCCCAAAATAGCCGCGCGGCCCGAGGTGAGCAGCTTGACCGCAATGATCATCGTGCCATGCCAGATGAACATGTTGAACAGCGCCAGCACCAACAGCCCCGGCCAGTAGGCGCGCGGCACCGCAAACGGCACCTTCAGCCACTTCAGCCCCAGCGCCAACACCGGAACGCCCAGCCAGATCGACAGCGCACGGAAGGTAAGCGGCGGAAAATCTTGCACCCCCAGCTTCATCACTGGCCAGTTCAGGCCCCAGGTGATGGTGAGACCGACAAGAAGCCAGAGTTGGGTGGGGGTAAGTCGCTGCATGGGGTGATTGTTACCGACTTGGGCGCCGTGTGATTGGCGTATCGGGTTTGGAGCGCTTGGGCTTTGTACGCAATCAGGCTGACGGTGCTACTGCAGCTTGGCCGACGGTGCAACTTCAGCTACGCGACCCATACTGTTCTTTTAAACCGTGTCGTTTTGCCTCTGGCTTTGGCTTTTCAAGATGTCAGTCCCACCTTGGTCACATTGCGGCGATGGAGGAATTTGCTTTCGCGAAAAATCTTACGAAAACACGCGATTGGCTTGGAGTTATCTGGAGGTGGACTCCGCGCCTTTCTTCAAATTTTTCATCGCAAACACGCTCCATCACCGCTTGCGGGCTGGGGTGAGGGTGTCGCCCAGCACCCAACTCACCAGGCGCTACTCTGGTGTGCACTGCGGCAACTCGCTCACTCTCTTTACCGTAGCACGCCGTCTATGCAGGCCAGTGGGGTACACAGGATAAGTCCCACAATCGGTCAGTTTTCAGCTTCTGCCGCGCAGAGCGGCGTTATAGCCGCCAGAACCACGACTACCCGCTCCCCACGCGAAACTAAGCGCTATATATTACGTAGCGGTTAAGGTATATTTCTCCATGGCTAACAGCTGATAGATACCAAAAACAGCTCAAAATCGCGGTTGTGGACCGCTCGGGAAGCCCTGCGAGCCTGAGAATCGGCTGGACACTGCAAATCTGGCTGTTTGAGCGCTGTTTTTAGATCTTATAGGGCAATAGCCAGCAAGAAACGTAGAGTTTTCGCTATGGAATAAGGAGCTTCTGTTGGGCCGAAGAGGGTC
>JAYVGI010000434.1:0-14069 GCA_043772355.1 Polaromonas sp. | reverse complement strand
CAAGGCCGTGCGGGGTGACTTGCTGATTTTGGTGGACCATGAGGGGGGGCGGGTGCAGCGCTTTAAGACCGATGGGTTTACGCACTTGCCGCCTATGCGCGCGCTGGGTGAGCTGTGGATGCAGGATGGCAACCTAGGCGAGGGCGCAGGGGCGCTACGCGCTAGCAATGCGGCCACGGCGGTGGGCTATGTGCTGGCGGCTGAGCTGCGCGCCTGTGGCGTGGACATGAGCTTTACGCCGGTGCTGGACCTGGACTTTGGCGAGAGCGGCGTGATTGGTGACCGCAGCTTCCACCGCGACCCGCGCATTGCCACCGTGCTGGCCAAGGGCCTGATGCACGGACTGCTGCAAGCGGGCATGAAGAATTGCGGCAAGCACTACCCCGGCCACGGCTTTGTGCGGGCCGACTCGCACACCGAGATTCCGGTGGACAAACGCAGCTTCAAGGCCATCATGCAGGACGACGCAGCGCCCTACGAGTGGCTGAGCAGCGCGCTAGACAGCGTGATGCCCGCGCATGTGATTTACCCCAAAGTAGACAGCCGGCCGGCGGGCTTCTCCAGCAAATGGTTGAACGAGATATTGCGAACCAAGCAGGGCTTTGTGGGCGCGATTTTCAGCGATGACCTGAGCATGGAGGGCGCGCGCCTGATCGATGGCGAGCGCGTGACCTACACCCACGCCGCCATCACCGCCCTGAACGCGGGCTGCGATATGGTGCTGCTGTGCAACCAAAGCGTGGGTGACGACAAAGGCAAAGCCGTGGATGAGTTGCTGGACGGCATGGCCAAGGCGCAGCGCAAAGGCCTGTTCCAACTGAGCCCCGCCAGCGAACAGCGCCGCCTTGCGCTGCTGCCGCAAACCCCGCCTACCGCATGGGATGAGCTGATGGTGCAGCCGCAGTACATGCACGCTATGGGCTTACTGCCCTGATTCGGGTTACGGTTTGGACAGCCTGTCACTCCAGTATTGCGGGCGGCGGTGGGTGTGGGCGAAGGCTACTATACCAATTAGATCAGTGCGAACTGCATAGATAAAAACGTAGGGAAAAACTTTGAGCCGCCGCTGGCGAAGGTCATCCTCTATCGGTTTCCAGCCCAATGGCATCACCTGAATCAAGCGCAAGGCCTCTTCAATTTCATCTACCAGCCGGGTGCTCAAAGCGGGGTCAATAGCGCGGTAGTAGGCTAGCGCTTCGTCCACTTCTACGACCGCTTGCGCGGCGTATTCGATGCGCATATCAGCGGTATTTGGCTAGTACGGGTGCAAGGTCGGCTAACGGTAATTCACCTTTGTCATACGCCGTGAGCCTGTCTTTAGCCTCAGCTGTCCAAGCAGCTTGAATGGCAGGATCGGGCTCGTCCAGCATGTCGTGGAGCGAGTCGATCAAAAAAAGCTGCTCATCAGCGCGCAGCTTGCGTGCAGAGTCCAATATTTCGGCGGTAGTCATATGCATGTACCTTGTTGAGCGATGCTCATATTTTGCCATTAACGCGCTTTTCGCGCCAATAAGAGCCTTGTCCAATGAGGTATGAGCCTGAACGGCGCACGTATTTCCACCCAGGAATGAGCCTGAAGCGCGGATTTCAGGGCTGACACAGTGCGCGGGTTGATCATCCACAGGATGGTGATCAACATGGACGAATCAAGGCTCAACACAATTGGGCAAATCAAGGAATTTTTCAAAGCCAGTAGCCAAATCGCGTTCTCAGCGCACGGCAACGATGTCGAGCGCTACGCCCACATCAGCCGCGTCCTCAAACGCTTTGACTACCCCCGCCTGAGCAAGAGCGACAAGGGCGTGTTGCGCACCTACCTGTGCCACACCAGCGGCTACAGCCGCGCCCAGATCACCCGCCTGATTGCCCAGTGGCACAACAACCGCCTGGCTGACGTGCCCCTGGTCAAACGCTACAGCGCCCCTGTGGCCCCTTTTGCCCGCAGATACACGTCCGCCGATGTGGCGCTGCTGGTGGAGATGGACAAGGCCAATGAGGACGTGTGCGGCCCCGCCATCGTGCATTTGCTCAGCCGCGCCTTCACCGTCTATGGCGACCAGCGCTACGAGCGCTTGGCCGAGCTGTCCGCCTCCCACCTGTACAACCTGCGCAAAAGCACCCCCTACCAGGCCCAGCGCACCACCTTTACCAAGACCCGCCCGGTGTGCAACCCCATCGGCGTGCGCCGCGCGCCCAGGCCCAACGGGCGAGCCGGTTATGTGCGCATTGACAGCGTGCACCAGGGTGACCTGGATGGCATCAAAGGGGTCTACCACATCACCTGCGTCGATGAGCTCAGCCAGTGGCAGGTGCAGGCTTGCGTGCAGGGTCTGAGTGAGGCATTTTTGTTGCCCGTTCTGGCCTTGGTGCTGCACCAGTTTCCGTTTGAGATTTTGGGATTTCATTCGGACAACGGCAGCGAGTACATCAACAAAAAAGTCGCTCAGTTGCTGGACAAGCTGCTCATTGAGCAGACCAAATCGCGCTCGCGCCACAGCAACGATAACGCCCTGGCCGAGAGCAAAAACGCCAGCGTGGTCAGGAAACACATGGGCTACAGCCATATCCCGAAAAAGTACGCCACGCCCATCAATGCGTTCTTCATGAACACCTTCAATCCATGGCTCAATCTGCACCGCCCCTGCCTGTTCGCCAGCGAGCTTGTCAGCCCCAAGGGCAAGGTGATCAAGCGCTATCGGAACAAAGACGTGCAGACACCGCTGGCGCGCCTGGCAGCCTTGAGCGAGCAGGGTTTGGTCAAGTTTAAAGATGGCATCACGTTGCAAGCCTTGCGGGCCCAGGCGCTTGAGCAAACTGACCTTGCCGCCGCGCAGGCAATGCAAAAGGCCAAGGCCGCTTTGTTCGCCTTGTTCAACCGGCCAAAAGAAAAACTCCAGGCTTGAAAAGCTGGCTGGCTCGGCGCCAGCAAAAGCGGCTGAAATGCACACGCGCCCATTACGTGGGGATGGGTTGTGTGCGTGGATCAAGGGGGCGCCTCCGGCGGCCTGGCAGGGGCCTTTGAAAAAGGAATCCCAAAAGAAATCCAACCCCTTACACTGCTGTTTTTAACCCGGTCAACCCGCACACCGAAAAGTCAGCCTTTCAGCTTCGCTTCAGGCTCATACCTGGATTGGAAAATACTATAAGCGCTTTTCAACCTGGCTGGCATTCAGTCGTTGCATACCGAACATGCTCGCAGCCCTGGCGCTTGGTGTGGACGGCGTAGCGGCATAAAGGAGGAGTTGTCGGCCACCATAAGCCGCCACGGGGGACAGCCGCGTAGCCGTCCACGCCAAGTGCCAGAGCGTGCACAGATCAAAAGTCAGCGAGCTTGTTTCCGTAGCATTCCATAAATGCTACATTTAATATAGCTGCTTACGCTATATTTTAAAAGGCTAGAGCCTAATTGAGTGCCTGAACCATAGCCGCCAGCAGTTGCTCGGCAGGCTGCGCGCCCGATACGGCGATTTTTTGGTTGATGATGAAGAAGGGCACGCCGGTGATGCCCAGCTCGCGCAGCTTGGCGTCTTGCTCGGCGATGCGGGCCAGGGCGGCTTTGTCTTGCAGGCGCTCAATCACGGCCTCTACCGGCACGCCGCAGCGGGTGGCAATGGAGCCCAGCTCGGCATCGTCGGTCAAATCTGCGCCATCGCAAAAGTAGGCGTGCATCAGGGCCTCTTTGACCTGGGGCTGCAAGTCAAACTGCGCGGCCAGGTCCACCAAGGCATGCGCCTTGATGGTGTTGGGCTGGCGCACGATGCTGTCGAAGGCGAAGGGGATGTCTACCGCCTCGCCCACGCCGCGCACGCGCTCGTACACCTCGTGGGCGGGGCGGCCAAACTTGCGCTCTACGTACTCTTCGCGTGACATGCCCTCCGCAGGCATATCGGGGTTCAGCTGGAAGGGCATCCAACTGAGGGTGGGGGCCTCGGCGTGGGGGTACTCGTCGGCGTACATCTCAAGCGCTTGTTCCAGATGGCGTTTGCCGATGTAGCACCAGGGGCAGACGATGTCGCTGGCGATGTCGATGTGCAGGGTCATAGCGGTTTTATTCAATGAATGTGTGCGCAAGCAGCTATCAAAAACGTATCACGCTTGGTGCTTGAGCGCGGGGAACAAGATGACGTCGCGGATGCTGGGGCTGTCGGTCAGCAGCATCATCAGGCGGTCGATGCCGATGCCGCAGCCTCCCGTGGGGGGCATGCCGTATTCGAGGGCGCGGACAAAGTCGTGGTCGTAGTACATGGCCTCGTCGTCGCCGGCATCTTTGGCGTTGACTTGCGCGGCAAAGCGGGCGGCTTGCTCTTCAGCGTCATTCAGCTCGCTAAAGCCGTTGCCAAATTCGCGGCCGGTGATGTAGAGCTCAAAGCGCTCTGTGATTTCAGGGTTTTTGTCGTTGGCGCGGGCCAGCGGCGATATCTCGGTGGGGTGCTCGCAAATGAAGGTGGGCTGCCACAGCTTGTCTTCCACGGTTTCTTCAAAGTACATGACTTGCAGCGATGCCAGGCTGCGCGCTTGCAGTTTGCTCAACTCCTCTTTGATGCCCAGTTTGCGCAGGGCGTTGATGAGCCAGTCATTGTTGTCCACCGCAACGCCCGTGTTGCCCGGTAATTGCTGCGCTGCCTCGGTGTGCTTGACGATGGCCTCGCGGATGGACAAGCGCTCGAAGGGTTGCGACAAGTCAACCGCTTTGCCGTTGTAGCTGAGCTGCAAACTGCCGGTCGCCTTGAGCGCCACGTCACGAATCAAAGTCTCGGTGTACTGCATCAAATCCTGGTAGTTCCAGTAGGCGGCGTAGAACTCCATCATCGTAAATTCGGGGTTGTGCCGCACGCTGATGCCTTCGTTGCGGTAGCTGCGGTTGATCTCGAACACGCGGTCAAAGCCGCCGACGATCAAGCGCTTCAAATACAGCTCGGGCGCGATGCGCAAGAACATTTGCTGGTCCAGCGCGTTGTGGTGCGTGGTGAACGGCTTGGCATTGGCTCCGCCGGGGATGGGGTGCAACATGGGTGTTTCCACCTCTAAAAAGCCGTTGTCCACCATGAAGTTGCGAATCGAGGTGACGGCCTTGCTGCGGGCGCGAAAGCGCTCACGCGCCACTTCGTCGGTGATCAAATCGACATAGCGCTGGCGGTACTTTACCTCCAGATCAGCAATGCCGTGGAACTTGTCGGGCAGGGGGCGCAGGCTCTTGGTCAGCAGGCGGATGCTGGTGACCTTGATGGTGAGCTCGCCGGTTTTGGTCTTGAACAGCTTGCCTTCAGCGCCCAAGATGTCGCCCAAGTCCCAGTGTTTAAAAATCTCGTAGGCTTCTTCGCCAATCGCGTCTTTGCTGACGTAGAGCTGGATGCGGCTGACGCCCTCCAGCCCCGCAGAGCCGTCTTGCAGGGTGGCAAAGCTTGCCTTGCCCATTACGCGCTTGAGCACCATGCGGCCTGCCACACTGGCGGGTTGAAAGGCATCGTCGCTGCCGGGCATGTCGATCGCGCCGTATTGGGCGTGCAAGGCGCTGGCTGCGTCGCCGGGTTTGAAGTCGTTAGGAAAGGCTACTGCACCGCCGCCCGCCTGCACACTGCGAATGGTTTGCAGCTTGGCTCGGCGTTCGGCAATGAGCTTGTTTTCGTCTTGGGGTTCGGGGGTAGCTGCTAGGGCGGCTTTAGGATCGGTTGTGGTCGTGGTGTTCATAAACGCTATTTTACGTGGCTAGTGCCCATGCGCAGGATTGGCAAACCTATTGATCTGGTGTGATGAAAGATGGGCCGTTCACCATGAGCTTTTGGAAGGGTTCGTGCACACTTCGATAAGCTCAGTTGGAACGGACTTCTCCGTCTTTGTAGGACCAGTCAATTGGCTTGCTGCTGAGCTAAAAAATGTGCTGCCGTGGCCTCTAAGCCTTGTTGTAGTGAGTAGGGCGGTGCCCAGCCCAATGTTGCCCGTGTGTGGCTGATATCGACCGCCAAATTTCCACACAGGCGCTGCGCCATGCCGCCGCACCCCAGCAGGCCTAGGGTGCCTTCCAGCCAAGCCTGGGGTAGGGGCAGCAAACGAGGTGAGACCTGTAGAGCCTCAGCCATGGCTTGCAGCAGTTCAGTAGTGGACACATCCTGCCCATCGCTGGCTAAAAATGTCTGATTGGCGGCTTGCGGATGGTGTATACACTGCTCCAGCAGATCCACCAAATTAGCCAGGCCAACCAAGCTGCGCTGGTTGTGAATAGCGCCTAGGGGCAGCGGGATGCCGCGTTGCAGCCAGCGCATCATGCTTAAAAAATTGGCCTTCACGCCGGGGCCATAGACCAAGGGCGGGCGCACGATAACGACTTGTAAGCCGGTTTGCGCAGCGATGTCTTTTAAGCCCTGCTCAGCCTCGTATTTACTCAGGCCATAAGGGTCGTTGGGCTGCGGCGCGTCGTCGGGCTTGAACGGCTGGCCTGCCGGTGAAAACTCGCCGTGTACTTTGATGGAGCTTAAAAACACAAAACGCTGTACCCCAGCACTGGCTGCCGCGCGTGCCAGCGCCAGTGTGGCATCGCGGTTGACCTGCATGTAGGCTGCTAATGGGTCAGCCGCCGTCTCGCGCACCTGGTGGACGCGGGCCGCGCAGTGCAGCACGGCATCTATGCCCTGCAGTGCGTCGGATGATGCGAAATATTTAGTAATATCGGCCGATAGCCATTGTATTTGTTCACTTTTCAGCTCATTATTTAATAGTGAACCGAAAGGCGACGACGTGCGGGTCAATGAGCGTACCAGACCGATTACCTGATGTTCGCGTGCCAGATGCAGCGCTGCTGCGCTCCCCACGAAGCCATTGGCACCGGTAACCAGCAGTTTCATGCGCTTTGGCCTACGGCCTGCTGGTACACCGCCAGCATTTTGCTGCGCAGGGCGGGCAGTGAAAACTCTTGCTGCGCCCGCTGCAATGCCTGCTGGCCTAACCGGGTGCGCAAGGCCTCGTCTGCTAGCAGGCGCTGCAATGCCTTCGCCAGCTCGTCCACGCTACCGGGGGTAACGGTGTACCCCGACACGCCGTCTTGGTTGACAAAGTCCACCCCGTTGTTCAGCTTGGTACTGACCACGGGTTTGGCGCATGCCATGGCTTCGACCTGCACGATGCCAAAGGCCTCGGCCTGGTTGACTGCGGGTAGGCAAAACACATCGCAGGCCTGAAAGTAGCTGGGTAAATCGGCCTCAGAGATCATCCCGGTAAAGTGGATGCGCGCAGCTGCGCTTGAGCGTGTAGCGAGAGCCTTCCATTCGTTACTCAGCGGTCCCTCGCCACCGATCACAAGCTGTGTGTCTGCGGGCAACTGCGCCATGGCCTGGATCAGCACATCGAAGCCTTTGTAATGCACGTGCCTGCCTAGGGCGAAGATGATTTTGCCGGGGTACTGGGCGCGCAGAGCGGCGGTGTTATGGCCCTGCACAGCATGGTGATCCAAATTGAAACCATAGGGAATGACGTGTAATTTGGTTTTTAAGACAGGCGCACTCAATGCGCTTGAACTAGCGATGTGCGCGGGCGTGGCAGCAACGATGGCACTAGCATTGCGTAGTGCAGCCGTTTGAAATGGGCGGTAGCCAAGCAACAGGGCTTTTTGGCGAATGATGTCGGCATGCCAGGAGATGATGCGCGGTACATGAGCTGGAATTGCCCAAGAGGCCAAGTGCGACATGGGGTCTGGGAAATGCAAATGCACAAGGTCAAATGGCTTCTCTCGGTGCAACTGCCGTGCCTTGGCAATCAGGCCCGGGGAGAGCGCCAGCGAACCATCGACGTTCCAGCTAGGAGTGCGTATCAGCGGATAACCGTGCAATCGGCCTTCAAAGGCTTGGCTGTTGCGGCTGGGCACCAGGTGCACATAGTCGATGTGGCCCTGCATGGCGCGAAACAGGTGATCGACATGCGTTTGCATGCCGCCGGGGATGTCATCAAAAAAACGGCCGAAACACAAAACACGCAGCATGTAATTGAACTCCTATGTGGCCTATGGTATCATTCGTTCACGCCATGAACACAGTAGATTTACAGCACGATATACGCACGCTGGAGGTTTTGCAGCAGCAACCTACGTTAAGCCAGCGCGAGCTTGCATTGGTACTTGGCGTGAGTCTGGGTAAGGCCAATTATTGCTTGCGCGCCTTGCTGGCCAAGGGCTTGCTCAAGGCGCAAAACTTTAAAAACAGCAAAAACAAACTGGCCTATGCCTACACCCTCACCCCAGCGGGGGTGGCCGCAAGAGCCGAGTTGACGGCAGAGTTCTTGCGTGTGAAGGTGACGGAGTATGAGCGCTTGTCCATTGAGATAGCGCAACTGAAAGCATCGCAGTTGGAGCAACAGAACCCTACTGCACAGCCGGCCTTGGGGCATTTGTCTTGATGCAAGTACTCCCCGTCATTTTGTGTGGCGGCTCGGGCTCCCGCCTGTGGCCGCTGTCACGCGCTGGTTTTCCTAAACAATTTTTGGCTTTGACAGGTAAAGAGAGCTTGTTCCAGTTGGCCGCAATGCGCTTGCATGCTTTGGCTAACGAAAATATTTCAATTGCACGCAGCCTGATCGTTACCAACGAAGAGCACCGCTTTTTAGCGCAAGAACAGTTCCGCGAGCTGGGCAGCTTGCGGGCTAGCTTTGTTTTGGAGCCCGCAGCCCGCAATACTGCGGCTGCGTTGACCCTGGCTGCGCTAGAGGCGGTATCCGATGGAGTTGACCCTATTTTGGTAGCCAGCCCGGCGGATCAAAACATTGGCGATGAGGCGGCCTATGTGCAATGCGTGCGTAGAGCGATTGCATTGGCCAGCGCGGGTGGGGTGGTGATATTAGGCATCCCACCGGACCGCCCCGAGACAGGCTATGGCTACATCCAATTTAGTAAAGGTACTGAGAAATCAGACCAAGCTGAAGGCCACCGGGTTTTGAAGTTTGTAGAAAAACCTACGTCAGAAGTGGCGCAAAGCTATCTGGCATCGGGTGACTTTGCCTGGAACAGCGGCATGTTCGTTCTCAAAGCCAGCACCTGGTTCAAAGCACTCGACCAATTTCGCCCCGATATTTTGCAGACCTGCCAAGTCGCTTGGAGTGGTAAGAGCCACGACGATTCGCAGATGAGTGGCCGGGCCTTCAGCTTTGTACGGCCTGACGCGCAGGCATTTGCCAAAGTGCCGTCCGAGTCCGTGGACTATGCGGTGCTAGAGAAATGTCCCGGATCGGCCTTTGCCGTCCATATGGTGCCCTTGTTGGCGGCTTGGAGCGATTTAGGTGCCTGGGATGCCGTGTGGCAAACAAGTCAGGCTGACGCGCAGGGCAATGTAAGCCACGGTGATGTGATGCTAGAAGGCGCAACCAACACCTATGTGCACGCCAGTAGCCGCTTGGTTAGCGCCGTGGGTGTGAATGACCTAGTGATAGTTGAGACAGCGGATGCCGTTTTGGTGACAGACAAAGCCCACAGCCAAGAAGTTAAAAAGATCGTCAACCGGCTGGAATCGTCAAAGCGGTATGAACAAAATTTGCATCGCAAAGTCCACCGTCCCTGGGGCTGGTACGACAGTCTGGATGAAGGCAAGCGCTTCAAAGTCAAACGCATCATGGTCAGGCCTGGTGCCAGCCTCAGCCTGCAAAAACACCAATATCGCGCTGAGCATTGGATTGTGGTGAAGGGGACGGCAGAGGTGACCTGCGGCGACAAGGTGATGGTGTTAACTGAAAATCAATCGACCTATATACCACTGGGTGAAGTCCATCGATTGCATAACCCGAGCGACTCGGACTTGGAAATTATTGAAGTCCAATCGGGCAGCTATTTGGGTGAAGATGATATCGTTCGTCTTGAAGACAGTTACGGAAGAAAATGAAATATGACGCAAACTAAAGTCGCATTAATTACCGGAATCACGGGCCAAGATGGAGCGTATCTTGCGCAGTATCTCTTAGGCCTTGGGTATAAAGTGATTGGAGCTTATCGCCGTACCAGCTCCACTAACTTTTGGCGACTCGAAGAATTGGGCGTGGATAAACATGACAACCTGAGCCTACAGGAGTTTGACCTGACCGACCAAGGTAACGCGGTGCGGCTACTGTCCCAGTGCAAACCGGATGAAATTTATAACCTGGCAGCGCAAAGCTTTGTGGGTGTTTCGTTTGAGCAACCCAGTGCGACTGCTATGGCTACTGGCATGGGCGCACTATACTTGCTTGAAGCCATTCGCATAGTCAATCCCAAGATTCGCTTTTACCAGGCTTCGACATCTGAAATGTTTGGCAAGGTTCAGGCCATTCCACAAGTAGAAGAGACACCGTTTTATCCGCGTAGCCCCTATGGTGTGGCAAAGTTGTTTGCCCACTGGACAACGATTAATTATCGTGAGTCTTATGGTATTTTTGCATCTAGTGGAATTTTGTTCAACCATGAGTCACCACTACGCGGGCAAGAGTTTGTGACGCGAAAAATTACCGACAGTATTGCCAAAATAAAACTCGGAAAATTAGACTGTATGGAGCTCGGCAACCTGAGCGCAAAAAGAGATTGGGGCTATGCGAAAGAGTACGTAGAAGGCATGCACGCCATGCTTCAAGTCAAACAGTCCGACACGTTTGTATTGGCTACCAACAAGACAGAAACCATACGCAATTTTGCCACGATGGCTTGTAAGGCTGCGGACATCAATGTGGATTGGCGTGGGTCGCAAGAAAATGAATGTGCGGTAGATACTGCGACAGGACGCACCGTGGTCAAAATCAATCCTAAATTCTATCGTCCAGCTGAAGTGGAGTTGCTGATTGGATCGGCAGCAAAAGCTAAAGCCGTGCTGGGTTGGGAGCCTAAAACCTCACTTGCAGAGTTGTGCCGCATCATGGTTGAGGCGGATATGGCACGTAACCTTCGCGGTACTTCGTTTTAAAGTTTGGCGAACATGTCACAGTCTAATCGCCTGCTGATCACCGGTGCCGACGGCTTTACCGGACGTTATGTGTGGGATGCTGCTATTGCGGCGGGGTATGAGCCGGTGGCACCGCTAGCTGGGTTTGACTTGTTGTCGCCCGAGAGCTGTCAAAACACAGTTGAGGATGCTCGACCGGATTACCTCATCCACTTGGCTGCGTTAAGTTTTGTCGCTCATCCAGATCAGTCTGCACTCTATAGCGTGAATACGGTGGGAACACAGAATCTTTTGCAGGCAGTACACAACTCTGGGCGGTCACTCAAGAAAATCATTGTCGCAAGCAGCGCTAATGTCTATGGCAATGTTCCCGTAGGTCAACAACCAATTACTGAGCGGCAACCCCCTGCTCCGGTGAACCATTACGCGGCGAGCAAACTAGCCATGGAATACATGGTGCATACGTGGTTCGATAAGCTGCCAATCATCATTACGCGCCCCTTTAACTACACAGGTGATGGGCAAGCCGAGCATTTCTTGATTCCAAAGTTGGTGAAGCACTTTGCCGAGCGTCTGCCTAGTATCAGCCTTGGTAATTTAAACGTTGCTCGTGATTACTCTGACGTGCGCGACTTGGCTAACGATTATGTATGGTTGCTGGACAGCTCACTAGAGGGGGCGGGCGCAACCATCAACATGTGCTCTGGAAAATCATATGCTTTGTCTGGCATATTAGAGCTGTTGCAAGAATTGACTAATCATTCAATAGCTGTGGTGAGTGATAAAAGTTTGACGCGAGAGAATGAAATCACCGCCATTCAAGGAGCTTCAGTAATGTGGCTACCTCAAAGCAAACACCTGGCAAACCGAAGAGAATTCAAAGATACCTTGAGTTGGATGTTGAAAACCATGAAAATATGAAAGACTGACGATCCATATGAAAGTAGTCCTATTAGCAGGAGGACTCGGAACGAGAATTTCCGAAGAAACCCATCTACGACCTAAACCCATGATTGAGGTGGGGGGTATGCCTATACTTTGGCACATTATGAAAATGTACTCAGCCCATGGCATGCACGACTTCATCATCTGCTGCGGATACAAGGGCTACATCATCAAAGAATATTTTGCAAATTACTTTTTGCACATGTCAGACGTGACGTTTGATTTGGCAAAAAACGAAATGCAAGTACACCAACAAAAAGCTGAGCCTTGGCGGGTAACTTTGGTTGATACGGGTGAAGACTCAATGACAGGTGGCAGGCTCAAACGAGTTCAAAATTTCGTTAAAGACGAGGTGGATTTTTGCTTGACCTATGGTGATGGCGTGAGCGATATTGATTTAACTAAGCTGATTGCCTTTCATCGTCAGCACGGTAAGCTGGCAACGCTTACCGCGGCATACCCTCCTGGACGTTTCGGGGCGCTGGATATTGGTAGCGACAACACGGTAAGTTCGTTTAAAGAGAAGCCCAAAGGAGACGGCGGCATGATCAACGGCGGATTTTTCGTCTTGTCGCCTAAAGTGATTGATCTTATTGAGGGTGACCACACTCTGTGGGAGCGCCAGCCGCTTGAAGCGCTCGCGGAGCAGGGTCAGCTTGCGGCCTTCCCGCACCAAGGGTTCTGGCAACCAATGGATACTCTGCGTGATAGGGTGTACCTGGAAGAGCTTTGGCAACAGGGTACGGCACCATGGAAGGTTTGGCAATGAGCCAATTTACCCCATCTTTTTGGCGTAACAAGAGGGTTTTCCTTACGGGTCATACCGGCTTCAAAGGGGCGTGGCTTGCCTTATGGCTGAAAGAGTTGGGAGCGCAGGTGACGGGTTATTCATTGGCACCCAACACTTCGCCCAATTTTTTTGAAGCTTGCAGAGTAGCGCAAGGCATGCAGTCAATCATTGGCGATATTCGCCATATGGATGAGTTGAGTGCTGCGCTGAGCGCTTCTCGGGCTGAGGTGGTTCTGCACCTAGCCGCTCAGTCTCTCGTGCATTACGGGTACAAAAATCCAATCGAGACCTATGCAACCAATGTGATGGGCACCGTAAATGTATTGGAAGCAGTTCGCAGCGTATCAACAGTCAAATCTGTAGTGATTGTAACTACGGATAAATGCTATGAAAATCAGGAATGGCACTGGGGCTATCGTGAAAACGAGCCGATGGGGGGCTTTGATCCTTACAGCAGCAGTAAGGGCTGCGCCGAGTTGGTTACTGCCGCATACCGCAGTTCGTACTTTAATCCGCAAGAGTATGTCCGCCACGGCGTGGGCATCGCCAGTGCTCGTGCAGGTAATGTAATTGGTGGAGGCGACTGGGCGGCAGATCGCCTTATTCCAGACATCATGCGTGCTGTGAGTGATGGCCAGCCTGCCCTCATACGTCGCCCAGCATCTATTCGCCCCTGGCAGTACGTGCTTGAGCCGCTTGCGGGCTATCTGCTATTGGCCGAGCAACTTTATGCAAACGGCTCGGCTATCTCAGGGGCTTATAACTTTGGTCCCAACGACCAAGATGTACAGCCTGTGCAATGGATAGTGGAAAAACTCACTAACCTTTGGGGTGAAGGCGCGCGCTGGACAGTAGACGGTGCAAATCACCCTCACGAAGCACAACATCTAAAACTTGATTGCAGCAAGGCGAAGGCCGTTTTGGGTTGGCAACCAAGGTTGAGTTTGTCCAATGCCTTGGAATACGTAGTTCACTGGCAGAAGGCCCATAACGCAGGGCAAGATATGGCAACGCTGAGTCGCGCGCAGATTGCAAGTTTTCTGCAGATGTACGCAACGAATGGTTGATATGCGAATAGAGGTGCTCCCACTGTCTGGTCTAGTACTTGCGCATAGCACGGCACATGTGGATAGTCGCGGAGCGTTCATGCGTCTTTTTTGCGAGCAGAGCTTATCGGACGTGCTTGGCGGAAGGCGCATCGTGCAGATTAACCATTCACGTACGGCCCACGTGGGCGCTGTGCGTGGAATGCATTATCAAAAATCACCACATGCGGAAATGAAGCTGGTTCGATGTCTGCGAGGTGCCGTGTACGACGTGGCGGTAGACATGCGACATGCGTCACAAACCTATCTTCAGCACCATGCTGTTGAATTGCGTGCTGACGATGGGCGGCTTTTCGTTATTCCTGAAGGGTTTGCACATGGATTTCAGGCTTTAGTGCCGGACACTGA